>CAXMOD010000129.1:0-25253 GCA_964194905.1 uncultured Desulfobacterales bacterium
GGCGACACCATCCGTGTTTCCCTGACGGAGCACCCGGTCAAGGAGGTGCCGGTGGCCCGCGCGCTGGCGCGGCGCTACGACGAGCGCTGGCTCGGCGCGCCGGGAGAGCTGCCGGCCGGGACCGATGCGCAGGGCGAGGCCGCCTGGCTCGAGGCGGTGGACCCCTACGATCACCGCCGCCGCAGCGTGCGCGAGACGCGCTTCGGCGACGTAGCGCTGGGCGGCGAGCAGCACGTGCGCGTGGAACTCGACCTGGGTCCCGTGCCCACGGACGCGGACGCCGCTGCGCGCGAGCTGGCCGTCGCGTTGGCGACCCAGCCCGACGTGCAGTGCGAGGGCGTCGGCGTGGCCGCAGCCGGCGCGACGGCACGGGCCCGCGTGTCCGACTTCGCTTCGGCGCTGGCGCGAGCGGGCATCGCGGCCCCACTGGTTCTCGCACTGCCCGCCGGTGAGGCGACCGAAATTCCCGTCGGCGTGGCCCGCGCGGCGGTACCCGTGTCCGAGGGCGTGCCTGCCGACGACCTGGCGAGCGCCGCGCGTGCAGCGAACGCCGCCGGCCTGCCGATCGAGTGGATGCTGGCCGGGCGCGATCTGGAGACCCTCGTGGACCGGGCCCTCGAGGCCGGCGCTGCGCACCCGCTCTTCTCGGTGGCCCACGAGCGGCCCGTGCACGCGCTGCGGCGCGTGGTGGCGCGCCTGGCGCAGCGCGCAAGCGATGCGCCGATCGTGTTGCGCCACCGCTCCGACGCCACTCTCGACGACGAGCGCGCGTTGCTCCAGGCCGCGACCGACCTCGGCGCCCCGCTCTGCGACGGCGTGGGCGACGCGGTGGTGCTCTCGGGCTTCGGCGCCGGGCGCAGCGTGGCGCTCGCCTACCGCATCCTCCAGGGCGCGCGCCTGCGCACCACCTGGACCGAGTTCATCTCGTGTCCGTCCTGCGGCCGGACGCTCTTCGACCTGGAGGAGACCACCGCCCGCATCAAGGCGCGCACCGGCCACCTCAACGGGGTCAAGATCGCGATCATGGGCTGCATCGTGAACGGGCCGGGCGAGATGGCCGACGCCGACTTTGGCTACGTGGGGTCGGGCCCGGGGCGGGTCAATCTCTACGTGGGCAAGGAGCTGGTGGAGCGCAACGTGGCGTCGGAAGGGTCGGACGATCGGCTCATCGAGCTCATCCGCAAGCACGGACGCTGGGTGGAACCGGTGTGATGCCAGAGATCGGTAGCCTCACCCTCGTCGCGGCGGTGCTGTGCCTGCTGCACTCGGGCGCCTTCTCGGGCCTGAATCTCGCGCTCTTCCGCCACTCCATCCTCCAGCTGGAGACCGAGGCCGCCGCGGGCAACCGTGCTGCGGGAGTGGTGCGCGAGTTGCGACGCGACTCCAACCGCCTGCTCTCCACCATCCTGTGGGGCAACGTGGCGGTGAACTGCCTGCTCACGATTCTGCTCGACTCGGCCCTGGCGGGAGTGACGGCCTTCCTCGTCTCCACCCTCGGCATCACGCTGTTCGGCGAGATCGCGCCTCAGGCCTACTTCTCGCGCAACGCGATCCGTGTGGGCGCGTTCTTCTCGCCCTTCATCCGCGTCTATCTGGTCCTGCTCTACCCGCTCACCAAGCCCACGTCCTGGCTGCTGGACGCCTGGCTCGGTCCGGAGATCGAGCGGTGGCTGGCGGAGCGCGACCTCCGCGTTCTGATCCGCCGCCACATGGACTCGCCCGAGGCCGAGGTCGGGCGGGTGGAAGGCGCCGGCGCACTCAACTTCCTGACCCTCGACGACCGCCCCATCGCGGTAGAGGCCGAGATCCTCGACCCGGCCAGCGTGGTCGCCCTGACCGACGCAGGTCTGCCCGACTACGAGCCGAGTGCCGACGATCCCTTCCTGCGCAAGGTGAACGCCTCCGGCCACAAATGGGTGGTCCTGACCGACGCCGCGGCCGAGCCGCTCTACGTGCTCGACGCCGACGGCTTCCTGCGCACCGCGCTCTTCGAGCAGCGCGGCGGCGCGCTGGTGGCCTTCTGCCACCGGCCGCTGGTCTTGCGCGACCCGACGCTCCGTCTCGAAGCGGTGCTGGAAGCGCTGCGCATGCGCGCCGTGGCCGACACCGCCGACGACGACGTGATCGACAAGGACGTGGTCCTCATCTGGGGAGAGGACAAGCGCATCATCACCGGGGCGGACCTGCTGGGCAGCCTGCTGCGCGGCGCAGGAGCCGGCGAGACGTTGCCCGGCGGAAGCGGTTGACCGCTATCCCGAGACGCCGGGAGGGATGCTGCGCAGGTGGCGTGACAGGTCCCCGACCAGATCCACGAAGATGCGGCGCTCGCTGAAGCGCCAGGCGCCGTCCTCGCGCTCGAAGCGATCGTGGTACCGGCCCGCGACGATGGGCTCCAGCGAATGGCCGGGTGCCTGCTGGAAGACGGTGTAGTAGGCCCGTGAGCTGGCACGGCTGACCGCCTCGTCCGCCTCGATGCTGACATTGGTGGTGACGTGCTTCGTGCGCGGCGTGCCGTCGTCGTAGAGGATGACGATCTTCTCGTGCATGCGCGTCACGCCCGGGCCGTCGAGCCCGAGACTCCCGTCGCCGGTCCCGTAGCGCGCGTGGTCGAAGAGGTGTCCGACGGCGGCGAAGTCGCCTGTGTCGAGAAGCTCGGCGTAGCGGTGGATTAGGGACAGGATCTGCCGGTCGGCCTCACTCACGACCGGCCAGTCTATCGCAAGGCGTGGCGGAACCTTGCGCTGGGAGACGGGTTGGAAGAGGATGGTGCACGCAGACGCCCCGTAGGGCGTTTGCGCGCAGTGAGGCGTAGCCGAACGTAGCCTGCGAGCCCGAGCGATCAGCGAGTGCGACGGCCCGCGGTAGGATGGAGACCATGCGAATCGCGCTCCGGGCACCTCTGGCTACCTGCGCCGCCCTGGCCCTGCTCCTGGGAGCCGGTCTGGGAACGGGCTGCGCCGGCAAGCGGCCCGTCCTCTACCCCAACCGCGCGCTGGTGAGCTCCGGGCAGGAGCTGGGGCAGGACGACGTGGACCGCTGTGTCCAGTCGGCGGAGGACTACGGCCTCGACACCCGGCGGGGTGAACGCGTGGCCGAGAGCACGGTGGGACGCGGCGCCATCGGCGGCGCGGCGGGCGCAGCCGGCGGCGCAGTGCTCGGCGACGCCGGCCGGGGCGCAGCCACCGGTGCGGCGGCCGGCGCCGCCGCCGGGTTCGTGCGCGGCATCTTCCGCTCTCGCGATCCCGACCCGCTGCACAAGCGCTACGTGGAGATCTGCCTTCGCAACGAGGGCTACCAGGTCATCGGCTGGAAGTAGACCCAAGCACTCTCTGCGTTCGGGCGGTAGCGTGGTCCGCGTGAGTGACGAAGCGGCGACTCTCGGGGCGACGGTGCGCGCACAGCTGGCACGCTTCCTGCGCTGGCTCGTGATGCTGCGCGGGTCGCCGGAAGCCATCGCGCGGGGTGTCGCCGTCGGCGTCTTCGTCGCGTTCACGCCCACGGTGGGCCTCCAGATCCTGCTCGCGACGGGCCTGGCCACACTGCTCGGCGCCAGCCGACCGGCCGCCATCCTGTTCACCACCATCACGAGTCCGCCGACCTTCGTGCCCGTGTACGCCTTCACCTACTGGGTGGGAAACTTCTTCTGGAGTGGCCCGCCCGTGGCCGAGGTGACGACCACGCTGGCCCAGCTGGTGGAGCGCATGGCCGGTTTCCACTGGAGCGAGATCAGCGAGCAGGTGCGGGTGGCCGTCGCGATGACCCGCGAAGCGCTGGTTCCGTTCTGGATCGGCGGTGTCCTGGTGGGGTCCGTCGGTGCCGCCGCCTCCTACCCGGCCACGTTGCGCGGCGTCCGCTTCTCACGCGCGCGCCTGACGAGGCTGCGCGAGCGTCGGGCCAAGCGACGAGCCGCTCGCTCTTCGCGGCCGTGAGTCAGGGGCAACCGACCCGGTCGCCCACCCGGCCCCAACGCCATTGGGCGTTCAGGTAGGTGGCCGGGTTCAGGAGCGGCAGCCAACCGCCGTTGAAGTCCCACGAGAAGTAGAGCCTCCAGGCCGGGCCCTTGATCTCCTCGAAGCGCACCGTGCCCCAGATCCGGCTGTCGTTCGAATTGTCGCGGTTGTCGCCCATCATGAAGTAGCGGCCCTCCTCGACGGTGAAGGGGCTGCGCTCAGGGCCGGGCACGCCCGGCACATCGAGCCAGTCGTGGACGCAGCCGAACAGGTCCTCGCGATGGCGATTCAGGGTGCGGCCCATCTCGTCGCTGAACGTCTCGCCGGTGGGCTCGTGGGGCAACACCTCGCCGTTCACGATGACAGCGTTGCCGCGCACCTGCACGGTGTCGCCGGGCACGGCGATGATGCGCTTGATGAAGTCCTCGCGCGGCAGATCCAGCCTGCGGTCGGCGGGCACCACGCGGACACCCTCGCGCGCCGCGCTGAAGACCACGACGTCGCCGCGCTGGGGCTCGCGCCGCCCGCCGAAGCGGAACTCCGTAAAGGGGATGCGCGGACCGAAGGCCAGCTTGTCCACGAACAGGTGGTCGCCGATCAAGAGTGTGGGGAACATCGAGCTCGACGGAATGCGGAACGAGTCGATCACGAAGACACGCAGCAGGATGGCGAGGCCGACGGCGAGGAGGATCGGCCCGACCTCGCCCCAGATGCGGCGGGCCAGGCTGTCCGGCGCTTCGCTCATCGCGACCTCGGCGGCGGCGCCGCCACGGCGGGAAGCTCGTCGGCGCGCTCGGCCGCGAGGTCCTCCAGCCGTTCCACCGCCGCGAAGGCACGCGACTCGGTGAGCGCGGGGTGGTCCCGGCCCAGCGCCATCGCGGCCAGCAGCAGCAACAGCCCCGCCACCAGTGCCCCCTCGGCGGCGCCCAGCACGCCACCGGCGCTGCGATCGAGCCAGCCCAGGCCCACGGCCCGCGCGCCGGAGCGCATCACGCGCCCCACTATCGCCCCCACCAGGAGCACCGCCACGGCGATGCCCAGCCCCGCCAGCACCGTGGCAACCCGCGGGTCGAGGTCGAGGCTCGTCCGCGCCAGGAGCAGATCTCCCGCAGACGCAGCGAAGATGCGTACCGCCACGCACGCAACGACCAGCGCGACCACCGAGACCACTTCGCGGACGAGGCCCAGCCAGAGTCCGCGAAGGGCGGCGAGGCCCAGGAGCGTGAACGCCACGAGATCAGCGGACTGCATGCGGGGAGAGTCTACAATGCCTGGATGCCGCTCGAATGCCGCGCCGACGTGGCCGTGATCGGCGCGGGTCACAACGGGCTCACGGCCGCCGCCTACATGGCTCGCGCCGGACTGCGCGTACGCGTGTTCGAGCGCCGCCACGTGCTGGGCGGGGCGTGCGTCACCGAAGAGCTGTGGCCCGGATACCGCGTCTCGCGGGCCGCCTACGTGGCGGGCCTGCTGCGCCCGGCCGTCGTGCGCGAGCTGGAGCTGCGGCGGCGGGGCCTGCGCTTGCTGCGCCGCGATCCCTCTTCGTTCACCCCGCTCGCGGACGGGCGCAGCCTGCTCATGGGGTCGGACGCGCGCGCGACCCACGCCGAGATCGCACGCTTTTCCGCTCGCGACGCCGATCGCTATCCCGCCTACGAAGACTTCATCGATCGGGTGGCCCGGGTTCTCGAACCCCTGCTCGACGAGCCACCGCCGGATCCGGCCGCACCGCGGGTGCGCGGGCTCGGCCCCCTGGCGCGGGCCGGCTTCCGTCTGCTGCGCCTGGGCACCGATCTACCCCGCGCCCTCGACCTCCTGCTCGGGCCGGCGCGCCCGGTGCTGGAATCGTGGTTCGAGAGCGAGCCGCTGCGCTCCACGCTGGCGACCGATGCCGTGATCGGCGCGTGGGCCTCGCCCTCGTCCCCAGGCACCGGCTACGTCCTCTTCCATCACGTGGTCGGCGAGACCGGAGGCGCCCGCGGCGTCTGGGCATACGTCCAGGGCGGCATGGGTGCGCTGGCCGACGCGCTGGCCGACGCCGCAAGCGAGGCGGGTGCCGAGATCGAGCGCGAAGCGCCAGTGGAGCGGGTGCTGCTGCGTGATGGACGCGCCGTGGGGGTCCAGCTTTCAGACGGGCGCAGCTGCGATGCGCGGGTCGTGGTCTCGGGGGCGGACCCGCACCACACGTTCCTGGGGCTGGTGGGGCGCGAGGCGCTCCCCGCGGATTTCGCGCGCGCGATCGGCGCCCTCGACTTCCGCAGCCCGTCCCTGAAGATGAACCTGGCGCTGGACCGGCTGCCGGTGTTCCCATCGCGACCGGGCGCCGGCGTCGGGCCGCATCACCGAGGCACCATCCACGCCGGCGCCGAAGACCTCGACGCGCTGGATGCCTCGTACCGCGCGGCAGACGCCGGAGGTCTCCCCGAACGCCCGATGATCGAGCTGACGTTGCCGTCGGCGCTCGACGCGGGACTCGCGCCGGCGGGGCACCACGTGGCGTCGCTCTTCGTGCAGCACGTGCCCTACGCGCTGGACTGGGACGCGGAGCGGGACCGCTTCGCCGATCGCGTGCTGGAGCTGGTGGACGAGGTGGCGCCGGGCTTCTCGGCCAGCGTGGTTCACCGCGACGTACTGACCCCACCGGACATCGAGCGCGTCTTTGGCCTCACCGGAGGCAACATCTTCCACGGCGCCATGACGCCCAACCGTCTCTTCCTGCTGCGACCGGTGCCCGGCGCCACGGGCTACGCCACGCCCATACCGGGGCTCTACCTGTGCGGCGCGGGCACCCATCCGGGCGGCGGCGTCATGGGCGCCTGCGGGCGCAACGCGGCCGCGGCCGTGCTGCGCGATCTGGGTCGCCGCTAGGCGACAGGCTGCTGGTGCAGGTAGGCGCGCAGGCTCTGGATCTCCTCGCCCTGCTCGGCGATGGCGTCTCGCAGCAGGTCGCGCATCGAGAGCATCGCGACGACCTCGCCGTCTTCGAGGACCGGCAGGTGGCGGCAGCCGGCGCCTCGCATCTTGGCGATGCATTCGCTGCGCGTGTCGTCTCCCTCGGCCGTAATGACGTCGCCGGTCATCACTTCCCTCATCAGCACGCCGCCGGGATCGCGGCCCGGGATCACGACGCGGGTCATCAGGTCGCGTTCAGAGAAGACTCCGACCAGGCGGCGGCCGTCCATGATGGGGAGCGCGCCGACCTTGGCGGCACCCATCCTGCGCGCGACCTCGAGGACATTGTCCCCGGGCGCGGCGTACACCAAGCTCCGCTTCCGAAGCAGCACCTTCACCTTGTGCATCTCGGCCTCCCGCCGAACCGGTTCAGCCTGCCGGCCCGGAACGGGGGGCCCATCCCGGCGCAATTTCGGAGCGATCGCGGCGGGATCGGCGACGTGCCGGGCGGCGGGCCCGGTCGGCTCCCTCATCGGACCACGAAACGCCGGATCTGGCAAGCAGGGGAGACCCCACGCCCTCCGCGCGGCCTGACGGGCCGACCCCGCGGGGGAGAGGGGATGGAGGCGTCAGCCCGGTGGACCCTCAGGCGTCCTCGTCGCTGCCCAGCACCATGCGGATGTAGGTGCGGGCGTCGTCGCGCGCCGGGTCACGCTCCAGTACGGCGCGCCACTGCTCGATGGCGTCGGGCGCCCGGCCCAGGGTGTAGAGGGTCAGCCCCAGCTGGACGGCGGCCTCCAGGAGCTGGGGCCGGTTGCGCCGCACGCGCAGGAACTCGCGGATGGCGCGGTGGGGGAGCCCCGCGTCGCGCAGCGCCACGCCGAGCCGCACGCGGATGTCGTGGAAGTCCGGGCAGCGGTCGAGGGCCCGGGTGTAGGCGTCGATCGCCTCGGGCAGCTCGCCCACGTCGCGATACGCGTCGCCGAGGGCTGCGTGCAGGTTTGCGAGCTTGCCGCGGGTGGTGGGGTCGAGGCGCTCGCCGTCGGGCGACGGCTTGAAGGCGTCGCGCGCGCGTTCGGCCAGCGCACGAGCGTTGTCGAAGGAGCCCTGGGACTCATACACCGTAGAGAGTGCGAGCAGCGCCTCCGCGTAGCGCGGATTGATGCGCAACGCTTCTTCCAGGCAGTGAGATGCCGAGTCGAGATCGCCGCGGCGCTCGTAGGACACGCCCAGCATGTAGTGGACGTCCGCCCACTCGTGGTACGCGGGAAGCAGCTTCTCGAGCTGCTCCACGCCGGCCCGCGAGTCGCCGCGCTCGAAGCCAAGGCGTCCGAGGCGGTAGGCCTCGCGCTGGCGCGGATTCACCCCGGACTCGTGTCCCTACTGGGCCGCCGGGATCAAGTCGGCCGCGGCGTCGGCAACCTCGGTGCCCTCGTAGTTCTCGAGGATCACCTGGAAGATGCGCTCGGCCTCGTCGTTGAGGCGCATCCTGGAGTAGCAGACGCCGAGCTTGTAGAGCGCCTCGGCGTCGAGCCCGAGGCCCGGGAACTCGTTCAGCACGTCGCGGTAGCGGTCGGCGGCGGACTGGAATTCTTCGCGGTCCATGTAGAAGTCGGCCACCATCAACACACTGCGCCCGAGCTGCCCGCGCAGCTCGCGCCAGATCTCCTCGGCCGCCTCCGCCTCGGGCGTGTACGGGTAGACGCTCATCAGCTTGTCGAGGTACTTGAGCGCCTCGCGCGTGGGGCGCTGGTCGCGGTTCGCAGAGCGCACGCGCTCGTAGTGGCTGTTGGCCGCCTGCAGCAGCGTGTAGGGAACGCGCTCGTGGTTGGGATGCAGCTCCGGGAAATCCTGGTAGTAGGAGAGCGCCTCTTCGTAGCGTGCGTCCGCAAAGTACGCGTCGGCGATGGCCAGCTCCGCCTGCACCGCGTAGTCGCTGTACGGGTAGTTGTCGATCACTTCCTGGAAGGCGTCGATGGCGGCCTGGTAGTTGACGTACTTGTAGAACGGAATGGAGTGGCCTTCGAGGATCTGCTGGCCCTGGAGGTACAGCTCTTCCGCGGAGGGCGGTTCCGCATCGACGTCGAGTTCCGAGTCGCCGCCGCCGAACATCGCGCAGCCCGCCCCGAAGGAGGCGAGAGCGACCACGAGTGCGACCCGGACGCTGCGCTGGAACATGGCCCTCGTATCGGACACGGTGGCGCTGGACTTCACGGCGACTCCCCCACTAGGGTGGCGGCTCCCGGCCTTTCGAGCCGGCCCAACCATTCGAGCAAACTACCGAATCCGTTGAACGGGTGTCAATTTTGCTACCGTTCGTCGGCCCGCGAAGGAGCGCCCTTGAGCGACTACAACCGGAATCTCCGTATCGACCGCCGGCTCATCCGCCGGCGTGGCTGGATCCCCCCCGAAGAGCTCGAGCGCGAGCTGGATGCCCTCCCGGACGTGGCCGACAAGGCCGTCCGTGGAGATCCCGAGGGGGATGAGCCTCCCGAGGGCGGCTCCGGCCCCGGCCAGCCGGCCGGGGCGTAGCGGTCCGGCGGGAGGGACGGCGCCGTGCTCAAGGCGAAGCTCGGCCGGCAACTCGATGTCTGGGTGCCGAAGCTCCTCCCCTTCGTGTTCAACCGGCGGCTGTCGCCCTCCGTGATGACGGTGACGGGTGCGCTCATCTGCCTCGGCGCCGCGGCGGCCTTCGCCGTGGGCGAGTTCCTGGCGGGTGGCCTGCTGCTGGCGCTGGGCGGCATCTTCGACCTGCTCGATGGGATCGTCGCGCGCAAGAGCGGCTCCGAGAGCAAGGTCGGCGCGTTCCTGGACTCGACCCTGGATCGGCTCGTGGACATGGCGGTGCTGGTCGGGCTGATGGTCCACTACGCGGTCGCCGGCGAGCCGATCTGGGTTGCGCTCGGCGGCTTCGTGCTGATTACCAGCGTCATGACGTCGTACGCCAAGGCCCGGGCGGAGACGCTGGGGCGCTCCATCGGCAAGGGCATCTTCGAGCGCGGCGAGCGCATCGGCCTGCTCATCCTGGGCGGGCTCACGGGGTGGATGGTCCCCATCCTCGGGATCCTCGCGGTGGGTGGGCTGATCACGGCGTCGCAGCGCTTTGCCCAGGCGTGCCGCGAGTTGGCCCGCACGGACGCCGAGGCCAAGCACGTGCAGGAGCACCCCTAGATGGAGGAGGAGAAGGGCTTCACCATCGTCGACAAACGCCACGGCCGCGAAGAAGACGAGCTGGAGCAGCAGCCTGCGACGACGGCGGCGCCGCCGCAGGCGGGCGCAGACCAAGCCGACGCGGGCCCCGTGGCCGACGCGGGCGAGCGCCTGGCCCACGAGCTCCCGGCGATGGACTTCGCCACGTTCCTCATCTCGCTCTCCACGTCGGCGCTCTACCACCTCGGCCTCGTAGCCGAGCAGGAGAACGAGCCGCCGCCCGAGCCCGACCTGCCGATGGCGCGCCAGACGATCGACCTGCTGGAGATGCTCGAGGAGAAGACCCGCGGCAACCTCAGCGACGACGAGGAGAAGCTCCTCGAGAGCATGCTGTACGAGCTGCGCATGCAGTTCGTCGAGGTCCAACGGCGCTCGTAGCCCCGCGATGCTCGCTCCCGCCAAGATCAACCTGGGCCTGCGTATCACCGGTGTGCGGGCGGACGGCTACCACGAGCTGGACAGCATCTTCCTGCCCCTCGACGTGGGTGACGACGTGGAGCTGGTGGAGGCGGACGAGATTCGCCTCGAGCTGGCCGAGCCGGTCGAGGGCGTGCCCCCGGACACGCGCAACCTGGCGGTGCGCGCCGCCGAGGCGTTCCGGCACGAGGCCGGCCTGAGCACGGGCGTCCACATCCGCCTCACCAAACGGGTTCCCGCGGCCGCCGGACTGGGTGGCGGGTCGAGCGACGCCGCCGCGGTGTTGCGCGGCCTCGACGCCCTGCACCCGGGCGCCGTGGCGCCGGAGCGGCTGCGCTCGCTGGCCCTCGGCCTCGGGGCGGACGTACCCTGGTTCCTCGACCCGCGGCCGGCCCGGGTGCGCGGCGTGGGGGAGCGAATCGAGTCCCTGGAGGGCTTCCCGGGGCTCGCGCTGCTCCTCGCCAATCCTGGAATTCCCTTAGCTACGGCGGAGGTTTACCGCGCCACGGATGCGTTGGGACACGCATTGACGAGCCCCGACGCGGGGTCTACGCTGCGGCCGCTTGCGGCGCTTCGCGAGGCGGGAGGCCGGCTCGAGCGCGTGGACCCTGGGGAGATCGCGCGCTGGGTGGCCAACGACCTCGAGGCCGCGGCGACGCGCCTCTGTCCGCCGATCGCCCGCCTTCGGGCGCGGCTGCTGGAGGCCGGCGCCCGGGTCGTGGGCCTCTCGGGAAGCGGTCCGACGCTGTACGGACTCTTCCCGGACCGCGCTGCGGCCGCCCGGACCGCAGAGGCGGCCGGGCTGGAAGCGCCCATCTGGTTCCGGGTCGCGGAGACACGCGCCGCCCTATAGCCTTGGCCGGACTGGGGCGTCGCCAAATTGGTAAGGCAGCGGCCTTTGGAGCCGCCATTTGCAGGTTCGAGTCCTGCCGCCCCAACGAAGAAACCGGATCGCCTTCGCATGCAACACCTCAAGCTCTTCACCGGCAACGCCAACGTCCCGCTGGCACGGGACGTAGCCAGTTACCTGTCGATCGACCTGGCCAAGGCCGAGGTCGGGACCTTCAGCGACGGCGAGGTCAATGTCGAGATCCACGAGAACGTCCGGGGCATGGACTGCTTCGTACTCCAGACCACCAGCGCGCCCGCCAACACCCACCTGATGGAGCTACTCATCATGGTGGACGCGCTGCGCCGCGCCTCGGCCCGGCGCGTGACCGCCGTGATCCCGTACTACGGCTACGCGCGGCAGGACCGCAAGGTGCGCCCGCGCATGCCGATCTCCGCCAAGCTGGTGGCGGACCTGATCGTGACGGCGCGCACCGACCGTGTGCTCTGTCTGGACCTGCACGCGGGCCAGATCCAGGGCTTCTTCAACATCCCGGTGGACAACCTCTACGCCAATCCCATCCTGCTGGACGCCATTCGCGAGCGCGTGGACGACCCCATCTGCATCATCTCGCCGGATGCGGGCGGCGTGGAACGGGCGCGCGCATACGCGAAGCGCCTCGACGCACGCCTGGCCATCATCGACAAACGTCGCGAGCAGGCGAACGTGGCCCAGGTGATGAACATCATCGGCGACGTCACCGACCAGAACTGTGTGATCGTGGACGACATCGTCGACACCGCAGGCACGCTCACCGAGGCGGCCGAGGCGCTGAGCAACGCGGGGGCACGCAGCGTACGCGCCGCCATCACCCACCCCGTCCTCTCGGGACCGGCCATCAAGCGCATCGAAGAGAGCCCGCTCCAAGCGCTGGTCACCACCGACACCATTCCGCTGCGCCCGGAGGCGCGCGAAAGCAAGAAGATCGACGTCGTGTCCGTCGCCTCGTTGCTGGGCGAGGCGATCCGACGCATCAACAACGAAGAGAGCGTCAGCTCGCTCTTCGTCTAGGAGAATCCCCGTGGCCGAGAATATGCTCAAGGTGGAGCTGCGCAATGAGGGCGGAAAGGGCGTGGCGCGCAAGCTGCGCCAGGCCGGGCGCATCCCGGGAGTCGTGTACGGACGAGGCAAGGCCGCCCAGTCTGTGACCCTCGACCCCGTGTTGCTCGAGCGCGCCCTCCACAAGAGCGAGGCGGGCATGAACACCCTGTTCGACCTGCACGTGGAAGGCAGCTCGGCAGCCGATCGCGTGGTGGTGCTCGTCAAGGATCTGCAGCGCGAGCCCGCGCGGGGCACGCCGCTGCACGCCGATCTGTACGAGGTGGACCTGACCGCGACCGTGGAGGTCGACGTGCCGATCCACCTGTTGGGTACGCCGCCGGGCGTGTCGCTGGAGGGCGGCATCATGGACCACGCCCACCGCGCGCTGGCCGTCGAGTGCCTGCCGCGATCCATCCCGGACGAGCTCACGCTCGACGTGAGCGGGCTCAACATCGGCGACTCGCTTCACGTCCGCGACCTCACCTTGCCCGCGGGAGTCGAACTGCGCGACGACGCGGACATCTCGGTGGTGTCGGTCGTGGCGCCGCGCGTCGAGGAAGAGCCGGTGCCGGTCGAGGGCGAGGAGGGCGCCGAGGGCCTGGAGGGCGTGGAAGGCGCCGAGGGCGTGGCGGAGGAGGCCGCGGACGGCGAAGAGAAGCCGGCCGAAGGCGAAGAGAAGGCCGACTAGGGAACCCTTCGCCGCCGTGAAGCTCCTCGTCGGTCTCGGTAATCCGGGGCTGCCCTACGTGGATACGCGCCACAACGCGGGTGTCGCCATCCTGGAGCACTTCGCCCGGCAGCGCCGGCTCTCCATCCCGGAGCGTCGCTTCCAGGGTCGCTTCGGCGCGGGCCGCGCGGCGGGCGAGGCAGTGGCCCTGCTCCTGCCGGAGACGTACATGAACCTCTCCGGCGACGCGGTGGCCGAGGCCGTGGACGCGCTTGGCATCGCCGAGCCCGCGCGCGACCTGCTGGTGGTATTCGACGACATCGACCTGCCCTTCGCCCGCATGCGCATGCGCCGCAGCGGAGGGGCCGGAGGACACCGCGGCGTGACCGACGTGATCGAACGGCTCGGCACGCCCGACTTCGCGCGGCTGCGCTTCGGGGTGGGACGCCCGCCGCCGGACCTGCCCGCCGTGGACTACGTTCTCGCGCCCTTCGAGCCGGATGAGCGCGAGCGACTTCCCGCAGCGCTCGACACCGCGGCCGATGCGATCGACGCGTTCGTGCGCCTCGGCGTCGACATGGCCATGGACCGCACGAACCGGCTAACTTCGGCCGCCGCCGAGGAACCCGCCGCCGCCAAGGACCCAAAGGACGAGCCCCCGGAATGAGCGCCCCCTCCCCGCCCGAGACCCTCGCCACCCGCCTGTCCCGGCCGTTCATGCGCTTCTTCGAGATCGAGGTGGCGAGCGCGGTGGTGCTGTTCGCGATGACGATCCTGGCCCTGGCCTGGGCCAACTCGCCGTGGAGCCACAGCTACGAGGCGCTCTGGCACCACCTCGAGATCGCCGTCTCGATCGGGCACTGGGAATTCGGCATGTCCCTGGGCCACTTCGTCAACGACGGGCTGATGGCCGTCTTCTTCTTCGTCGTCGGCCTCGAGATCAAGCGCGAGCTGGTGCACGGCGAGCTCTCCACGCGCCGGCGCGCCATGCTGCCGGTGGCGGGCGCCCTCGGTGGAATGATCGTGCCGGCCGGGATCTACGCCGCCTTCCACTACGGCGGCCCCGCCATCCGGGGCTGGGGTGTGCCGATGGCGACGGACATCGCGTTCGCCGTGGCGGCCATGTCGCTGCTCGGCTCGCGCGTACCCCAGGGGCTCAAGGTCTTCCTTCTCGCGCTGGCCATCGCCGACGACCTGGGCGCCGTGGCGGTGATCGCGGTCTTCTACACCGAGGATCTCTCCCTCGCGTACTTCGCGGCCTCCATGGCCACGCTGGTTTTCGTCTACGGAATGAACCGCGGGGGTGTGCGCTCTTTCGCGGCCTACTGGTTGGTGGGCGGCCTGGCCTGGTACTTCATGGTGCAGTCCGGCGTGCACGCGACCGTCGCCGGAGTCTTCCTCGGCTTCCTGACGCCCACCGCGCCACACGACCCGCAGTCGGCGCGACTCCTCGACCGCGGCCGGGCCTGGATCGAGCACCTGCTCGACGGCGTGCGAAGCGAGGGCGATTCCCACGGTTCCAAGCGCCACCTCGCCGCGCGCCAGCTCGAGCGGGTGGGCCGCGACGCGCTCTCACCCCTCGACTATCTGGTGAACGAGCTCGACCGCTGGGTGGCCTTCCTGATCATGCCGCTCTTCGCGCTCTCGAACGCGGGGGTCCACCTCGATGCGAGCACGCTTTCGAACCCGGCGACCCAGAAGGTCGGCATGGCCGTGGCGTTGGGCCTCCTGATCGGAAAGCCCATCGGGATCACCCTGGTGAGCTGGCTGGCGGTGCGCAGCGGACTCGCCGCGCTGCCGCGGGGCGTCGGCTGGGGAGCCGTGGCGGCCACCGGGATGCTGGCAGGCATCGGCTTTACGGTGGCGCTCTTCATCACGAGCCTGGCCTTCATCGATCCCGCCCACACCGCCGGCGCCAAGGTCGGCATCCTCAGCGGGTCGGCCATCGCCACGGTGCTGGGGGTCGGGATCCTCCACATGACTCTGAAAAGGAAATCCGCCTCCGGCTAGATTGTCCGGTCTATGTCTGGGCTATTGATGGGTATCAAAGGCGCTGAGATCCGCTGGTTTGTCCGATTGACCCCTTTTTGACCCGCGGTTATCCTGCGCAGGCTATGCAGATCGCCATCGATCGCCGGGCGGGTGCCCCGGTCAACCGCCAGATCGCCGAGCAGGTACGCCAGGCCATCGAAGGCGGCCGGCTCGCGCCCGGCGAGCGGTTGCCGACCATCCGCGACCTGGCGCGAAAGCTGGGCGTGAACCGCGACACGGTGGCCTCGGCCTACGAGCGCCTGGCCGGCGACGGGGTGATCGAGTCCACCGTCGGTCGGGGCACTTTCGTGGCCGAGGTGCGCCCGAGCGGCTCCGGCGCGACGTCGGCCGACGCGCTGTTCTCGCCGCCGGTGGAGCGCCTGCTCGCGTTCGAACGCACGCGGCCGGTGCTGGCCGAGGGCGCAGACGTCGTACCGATGCACGCGCTCGTGCCCGAGCCGTCGCTGTATCCGGCGGCGGCGTTCCGCGAGAGCCTCAACCGCGCGCTCGACGAGGGCGGAGCCGAGCTGCTCCTCTACGGGAGCCCCCAGGGCCACCCGGCCCTGCGCGAGGCGCTCGCCGAGCGGTTGGCCGCCGGCGGCATCGCGGCCGGGGCCAAAGACCTGGTGCTGTGCCACGGCGCCAGCCAGGGCATCTCGTTGGCCGTTCGTCTGTTCGCGGGGGCCGGCGACGCCGTGGCGGTGGAGGAGCCGACCTACAACAACGTGCTCGGCACCCTCTATGGGCTGGGGATCCGGCCGGTCCCGGTGCCCATGCACGAGGGCGGACCGGACCTGGAGGCGCTGGAGCGCGTACTCCAGCGCCCCGAGGTGAAGCTCTTCTACACGATCCCGACCTTCCACAACCCGATGGGCATCTCCACGTCGCTTCCGCACCGCCGCAACCTGCTGGCGGTCGCGGCGCGCTGCGGCAAACCGCTGGTGGAGGACGCCTTCGAGATGGACCTCGCGGAAGGACGGCCGGTGCCGCCGCTGGCCGCGCTCGACGCCGCGGGCCTGGTCGTGCACCTCTTCTCGTTCTCGAAGTCACTGTTCCCGGGCGCGCGAGTCGGCTCGGTCCTCGCGCGCGGCCGGGCGGTAGAGGCGCTGCTCGCGTTGAAGCGCGCTTCGGACCTCTCGGACGCCATGCCGCTCCAGGCGGCGCTGGCCGACTTCCTGGCCAGCGGCGCCTACGACCGCCACCTCGTCGCGCTGCGCCGCGTGCTGGCAGCCCGGCGCAACGCGCTGCTCGCCGCGCTCGAGGAGCACATGCCTCCCGGCACCCGCTGGACGCGGCCCGACGGCGGCTACCAGATCTGGGTGGAGTTCCCCGACAGAGTGGACACCGGCGCCATGTTGGCGGACGCGGGCAGCGCGGGTGTCCTCTATGCACCAGGCTACCAGTTCTACTGCGACGGGCGCAGCTCGAGCGCCATGCGACTCACCGTGGCGATGGCCGACGAGAAGGCCCTGCGCCGCGGCGCCGCCACCCTCGGCGAGCTGGCGCGCCGGCGACTCGACCAGACACCGCGGCAGGAACAGGCCGCCGCGGTGCACGTGTAGACCCACAGTCATCCCATTGCGACGCGAAGGAGGGAACATGAGCAAGGAAGACGGGAACGGCGCCGGGCGGACCGGTGCAGAAGCCTTCGAGTTGAAGGTCGGCCTGGCCGAGATGCTGAAGGCCGGCGTCATCATGGACGTGACCACGCCCGAGCAGGCCAAGGTCGCCGAAGACGCCGGTGCTTGCGCCGTCATGGCGCTGGAGCGGGTGCCCGCCGACATCCGCAAGGAAGGCGGCGTGGCGCGCATGAGCGCGGTCGACATGATCGAGCAGATCCAGAAGACGGTCTCGATTCCGGTGATGGCCAAGGTGCGCATCGGCCACATCGTGGAGGCGCGGCTGCTCGAGGCGTTGGGAGTGGACTTCATCGACGAGAGCGAGGTGCTCACTCCCGCCGACGACCAGCACCACATCTGGAAGCACGACTTCAAGTCGCCCTTCGTGTGCGGCTGTCGCAACCTGGGCGAGGCGCTGCGCCGTATCTCCGAGGGCGCCGCGATGATCCGTACCAAGGGCGAGGCGGGCAGCGGCAACATCGTCGAGGCGGTGCGCCACCTGCGCAGCGTGTGCGGCGAGATGCGCGCGGTGCAGGCCCTGCGCGAAGAGGAGCTGATGGCGAAGTCCAAGGAGCTCCAGGCCCCCTACGAGCTCGTGCGCTACGTGCACCGGCACGGCAAGCTCCCGGTCCCGAACTTCGCTGCGGGCGGCGTGGCCACCCCGGCCGATGCCGCACTGTGCCGTGAGCTCGGCGCCGAGGCGGTCTTCGTGGGCTCCGGAATCTTCAAGAGCGACGACCCGGAGGCGCGTGCCCGCGCCATCGTGCGCGCCAACACGCACTGGGACGATCCGGCCGAAGTGCTGGCCGCCTCCCGCGGCCTGGCCCGCGCGATGGAAGGCATCGAGATGGAAACCCTCAGCGAGTCCGAGCGCCTGGCCAACCGCGGCTGGTAGGCACACGCACGATGGAGACGCTGCCCCGCAAGCGAACGCCCACCAGGGCGTTCGCGCGCAGCGAGCCGCAGGCGAGCGAAGCCCGCGAGCCCGAGCGCGAGCGATGAGCGAGTGCGAGGCCGCGGTAAGGGTCGGGATCCTGGCGATTCAGGGCGACGTGGAGGCTCATGCTGCGGCGCTTCGGCGCGTGGGCGCCGAGCCGTTGCGGGTCCTGCGGGAGAAGGATCTGGATGGCCTCGACGCGCTCATCCTGCCGGGCGGCGAGAGCACCACCATCGCCAAGGGCCTGGCGCGGCTCGCTCTCTACGAGCCGCTGCGCGAGTTCGCCCGCGCCGGACGGCCGCTGCTCGGCACCTGCGCCGGCGCCATCCTGCTGGCCCGCGAGGTGTGCAACCACCCCGTGGAGACCCTGGGGGTGCTCGACGTGGTGGCCGAGCGCAATGCCTACGGCACCCAGGTCGACTCCTTCGCCGCACCGGTGGACCCGGACTCGGATCCCGCGCTGGCCGGGCTGCGCTGCGTCTTCATCCGGGCGCCCCGGCTGCGCACGCCCGGGCCCGACGTGGAGGTCCTGGCGAGCGTGGACGGCGAGCCCGCGCTGGTGCGCCAGCGGAACCTGCTCGCAGCCACCTTCCACCCGGAGCTCACGGAAGACCCGCGGGTCCACGGCCTGCTGATTGCGATGGCCGGACCTTCCGGCCTCGGGCCTGCCCGCTAGCACCCGCCCCGGGGGTGGGCTATCCACCGGCCCTCACCTCGGTCTCCGCCGAGGACTGCCCGGGCCCGCCGGGCGGCCAGTTGCGCGGAGGCCCGGCTCGCCGGCCTGCCGCCGGCGACCGTCCACGAGGAGGCTCTTCTTTTGCGGGAATACGAAACGACCTTCATCGTCCAGCCGGAGATCTCCGACGACTCCTGCGCGGAGATCTGCGCCCGCCTGGACTCCATCGTCGAGAAGCACGGCGGCCGTCACGTCATGCTCGACGACTGGGGCAAGCGGAAGCTCGCCTACGAAATCGCCAAGTTCCAGAAGGGGCACTACTTCGTCCTCTACTACCTGGACGATGGCAAGGCGGTGCCGGAGATCGAGCGCATCCTGCGCCTCGACGAGTCGGTGTTGCGCTTCCTCACCGTGAAGGCGGCGGACCAGGTGGCCGACGTCGACGGACGGGTGGCCTACGGGCTCGAGCAGGAGCGCATCCAGAAGGAGAAGGCCGTCGAGCGCGCCGAGCGCGAGGCCGAGGCGGCCCGCGAGGCGGAGGCCAGGGCCGTGGCCGCGGCCGCGGCCGCCGAGGCCACAGCCGCCCAGGCAGCAGCCGACGCCGCCGAGGCGGAGAGCGAGGCGGCCGAGGCGGAGAGCGAACCCGCCGAGACGGCAAGCGAAGCCGCCGAGGAACCGAGCGAGAACGACTCCGACGAGCCCGAACGCCGCAAAGACGGCGCCGAAGGGGAGGCGTAGGCCATGAGCAGCGAGACTCCGGATCGCGGGAATCGGGGGCGGGGCTTCGACCGCGACCGCGGCGGCGACGACGGCGGCTTCGGCGGCGACCGCGACGGCGGCTACGGCGGCGGGCGCGGGCGGCCGGGCGGACGCGACCGGCGCGATGCCGGGCCCCAGACCGTCAAGGGGCGCCTGCGCGCCAAGGCGCGCAAGAAGGCCCGCAAGCAGAAGCGCCAGCTGTTCCAGCGGCGCAAGGGGGGCCGGCTCTCCCAGGATTCGAAGCTCGACATCGACTACAAGGACGCCAAGGTCCTGCGCGGCTTCCTGACCGAGACCGGCAAGATCATCCCGCGGCGCATCTCCGGAAACGGCGCGGCCCAGCAGCGAAAGCTGGCCCTCGCCATCAAGCGGGCGCGCCACCTGGCGCTGCTGCCGTACAGCGACTCCCACCAGTAGGGGCGATGACCATGGCCCAGGTGAAGCTCATCCTGTCCGAGGACGTTCCCAAGCTGGGGCACGCCGGCGACGTGGTGTCGGTGAAGCCCGGCTACGCGCGCAACTACCTGGTCCCCCAGGGACTGGCCATCCACGCCAGCGAGGGGCGACTCCACCAGCTGGAGCACCACAAGCGCCAGATCGAGGAGAGGGTCGCCAAGCAGCGCACCGAGAGGGAGGCCGAGCGCAACCGCATCCAGCAGGTGTCGCTCGAGGTTTCGGCCCAGGTGGGCGAGGAAGGCAAGCTCTTCGGCTCGGTGACGGCCATGCGCATCGCGGAGCTCCTGCTGGAGAAGGGCGTCGAGGTGGACCGCCGCCGCATCGACCTGGGCGCTCCGATCAGGGAGATCGGCGAGCACACCGTGCCCATCCGGCTGCACCGCGACGTCACCGCCGAGGTGAAGCTCGTGGTGGTGGCCGCGAATCCGCCGCCCGAGGCGGCGGCGCGAATCGCGGACGAGGAGCCCGCAGCGCGGGAGGAGACCCCGGCGAGCTCCGACGACCAGGACGGCCAGAGCGCCTCCCCGGAGGACGACGCCTCCGACGACTAGTGGGGCCGCGTCGAACGGCGTCGGCGTGATATCTTCGGTCCCGCACAGGGGGGTGGGGTGGCTCGAAGAGAATCGATCGGACGCGTACCGCCCCAGGACCTCGAGGCCGAGAAGGCCGTCCTCTCCGCGGTCCTGCTCGACAACGACGTCCTGCACACCATCTACACCGAGGTGAAGCCGCAGGACTTCTACCATCCTGCGCACCGCGAGCTGTACGACGCCATGGTGTCGCTTCGGGACTCCGGCGAACCCGTCGACCTCCACACGATCTCGGACTACCTGAACGCCCGCAAGACGCTCGACGCGCTGGGCGGCACGGTCTTCCTGGCGGAGATCGCAGACTACGAGTCCACGGCCGCCAACGTGGTGCACCACGCGCGCATCGTGCGCGACAAGTCGATCAAGCGCATCGTGATCTCCACGGCATCGGAGATCGTGGAGAGCGCCTTCGAGGAGTCGGACCGCGCCGACCGCCTGCTGGATGCGGCGGAGTCGCGCATCTTCGAGATCGGCCAAGCCCGGGCCCAGGTCACGTTCCGCAGCCTCCACGAGGAGATGCAGGACACCTTCGACTACGTCGAGATGCTGATGAACCGGGGCGGCGAGCTGACGGGCATGCCCACCGGCTTCAAGGACCTGGACGAAATGACGGGCGGCCTCCAGCCCGGCGAGCTGGTCATCATCGCGTCGCGCCCCAGCATGGGGAAGACGGCGCTCGCGCTGAACATCGCGCGCAACGCAGCGGTGGACCACGGCAAGAAGGTGGCGATCTTCTCGCTCGAGATGACGACCCGCGCCCTGGTACTGCGCTTGCTCTCCTCGGAAGCGGGCATCGACTTCTCCGCGTTCCGCAAGGGGCACATCGCCACCAACGACTACGCGCGCCTCTCCCAAGCCGCGGGCCGCCTGGGCAACGCGCCCATCTGGATCGACGACTCGGGCGCACTCAGCGTGCTGGAGATCAAGGCCAAGAGCCGGCGCCTGCGCGCCGAGCGCGGACTCGACATGGTGATCATGGACTACCTCCAGCTCGCCCACGGCGACGGCGGCTCCGAGCGCCGCGAGCAGGAGATCTCCGAGATCAGTCGCGGCCTGAAGGCGCTGGCCAAGGAGCTCGACATCCCGGTGGTGGCGCTCTCCCAGCTGAACCGCGGCCCGGAGCTGCGCAGCGGCGAGGACCGCAAGCCGAAGCTGGCCGACCTGCGCGAGTCCGGCGCCATCGAGCAGGACGCTGACCTGATCGGCTTCATCTACCGCGACGTCGTCTACAACCGCGATGCCGACCCGCGCGACGCCGAGCTGATCATCTCCAAGCAGCGCAACGGACCCACCGGGCCCATACATCTGGACTTCGAGGGGCGCTACGCGCGCTTCGCCAGCCGCACGCTGCGCGAGGACGAGTCCTTCGCGCCCGCGACGGGCTTCGTGCCCGCGGCGCCCTCCGGCGACGACACGGACCTGGACTTCTAGACGGCCCGTGCCCCGGCTCATCAAGCCCCGCGCGCTCCCGCAAGGCGGAACCGTCGGCATCGCAGCGCCGGCCGGCCCGGTGGACCCGGAGCAGCTCGCCGGGGGCGAGGCGCGCCTGCGCGCCGCGGGCTTCTCGGTGGTGCGACGCGACGACCTTCTCTCACGCGACGGCTACCTCGCCGGCGACGATGCGCGCCGCGCCGCGGAGTTGTTGGGGCTGTGGCGCAGCCCGGAGGTAGACGCGATCGTGTGCGCCCGCGGCGGCTATGGCTGCCACCGCATCATGGACCGGCTCGACGCCGACCTGGTGCGCAAGGCGCGCAAGCCGCTGGTCGGCTACAGCGACATCACCACGCTGCTGCTGTGGCAGCGTCGCTGCGCCGGCCTGGTGGGCTTCCACGGCCCCATGCTCGAGCGCGGCGACGCCCTCGACGATGGCGCGCAGAGCTCCCTGCTCGACGCGCTCACCGGCCGCGGTCCGGTCCGCCCCCGCCTCGCCGGCCGCGGTCACGGCGGCGGCACGGCCCGCGGGCGCCTGGTGGGCGGCGCGCTGGCGCTCGTGAACGCGAGCCTCGGCACCCCGTGGGAAGTGGACACGCGCGGCGCCATCCTGATGCTCGAGGACGTGGGCGAGCGGCCATTCCGTATCGATCGCTGCCTCTCGCACCTGAGGGGCGCAGGAAAGCTCGACCGGCTGGCCGGCGTGGCGGTGGGCGGCCTCGTCGAGTGCACCGATCCGCGCTATCCCGAAGCGAACGCGCGCGAGGTGGTGCTGGAGGCGCTTCGCCCGCTGGGCGTGCCGGTAGTGACCGACCTGCCCTTCGGGCACGTGGACGACAACCGGCCGTGGCCGGTGGGAGCGCGCGCCGAGCTCGACGGGGAACACGGAGAACTGGTCCTTTTGGAACGGGGGGTAACGCGGCGGTGAGAATGAGCGTGATCGCGCGCAAGTGGAAGCGCGTGGACACCGCCCTCGAGAAGGCGATCGAGAAGAACGAAATCCCGGGCGCGGTCGTGCTGGCGCGTATGCCTCGGGAAGGCCAGCTGCTGGAGTTCCTCTCGGTGCGCGGACTCGCGGCGACGCGACCCGAGCGCCTCCCGACGGCGCGGGAGACGGTCTTCGACCTGGCCTCGCTCACCAAGGTGATGGCCACCACCACGGCGGTGATGCTGCTGGTCGAAGAGGGCCGCATCGCCCTCGACGACCCGGTCGCCAAGCACCTTCCGCACTTCGCCGAGCGCGAGAAGGAAGCGGTCACGATCCGACAGCTCCTCGCCCATGCCTCCGGGCTGAAGCCGTGGCGCCCCTTCCACGAGGTACTGCTCGAGCGCGAGCGCAAGAAGGGCGAGAAGCTGATCGCCACGCCCGAGGCACGCGAGATGATCGTCGACCGCATCTGCCGCTCCGCACCGGTGCACGAGCCGGGCGCCGCGGCGATCTACGGCGACCTGGACTTCATCGTGCTGGGCGCCCTGGTGGAGGCAGTGGCCGACTCCCCCCTCGACGAGTTCTGCGCACGGCGCATCTTCGAGCCCCTGGGTCTCGCCCACACGCGCTTCGTGCGCCTGCAGGGTCCGGGCAGCCCGCTTCCCGAGCCGGAGCGGCGCAGTTTCGCCGCGACCGAGAACTGCCCCTGGCGCGATCGCATCGTGTGGGGAGAGGTGCACGACCCCAATGCGTCGGCCATGGGCGGCGTGGCAGGCCACGCCGGGCTCTTCTCGACGGCCGACGACGTGATGCGCTTCGCCCAGGCCTGGCTCGACGCGTGGCACGGCCGCGAGTCGCCGCTGCCGGGGGAGCGCGTACGCGAATTCAGCACGCGCCAGCATCTTCCGGAAACGTCGGACTGGGCGCTCGGTTGGGACACGCCCACCGAGGGCGCCTCGTCATCGGGCAGCCACTTCTCGAAGAACTCCGTCGGGCACCTCGGCTTCACGGGAACCTCGCTGTGGATCGACCTGGAGCGCGAGGTCATCGTGGTCATGCTCACCAACCGCGTCCACCTCGTGGCCAAGAAGAGCCGCTTCGAGCTGCGGCCGCTCGTGCACGACCGGGTTCTCGAGGCCTTCACGGCCGACGCGTGAACCTGCCCGGAAGCGTCTACTTCGTCGCGATTGGAGGGACCGGCATGGGTTCCCTGGCGGGGCTGCTCCACGCGCGCGGCGTGCGTGTCACCGGGAGCGACGAGAAGCTCTACCCGCCCATGAGCGAGCTGATCGCGCGCTGGGGTATTCCAGTGCAGGAGGGCTACCACGCCGAACACATCGCCCGTGCCGACCCGGAACTCGTGGTGATCGGCAACGTCGTGCGCAAGGACAATCCGGAGGCACGCGCCGCCCTCGACGGCCCGCTGCGTTGTCTGTCCTTCTCCGACGCGCTCTACGAGCTGGCCATCCGCGGGCGCCATTCGATCGTCGTGACCGGAACCCACGGCAAGACCACCACCACCGCCATGCTGGCGACGGTGCTGGCCGAGTGCGGGCGCGATCCGGGATGTCTGGTGGCGGGTGTCTCGGAAAACCTCGACGGGAGCTTCCGCGACGGAAGCGGCGAGGAATTCGTGGTGGAGGGCGACGAGTACGACACCGCCTTCTTCGACAAGACGCCGAAGTTCCTCCACTACCACCCCCAGACGGCGATCCTCACCTCGGTGGAGTTCGACCACGCCGACATCTACCGCGACCTCGACCACGTCAAGTCCGCGTTCCTCACGCTGGTCGAGCAGATACCCGCCGACGGCCTGCTGCTGGCGGCGGCCGGAAGTGCGGTCGTGGACGACGTGGTGCGCGACTCGCCCTGTCGCGTGGCGCGCTACGCCGTGGACGGCGGCGCACCCGAGTCCGAGGATGCGGCGGACTGGCGCGCGTGCGACCTGCGGCCCGGTGCCGAGGGGACGCGCTTTGCACTCTTCCACGCGGGCCGGCACGTCGCCGACGTGCTGCTGCCGGCCTGGGGCCGCTGCAACGTGGCGAATGGGCTAGCGGCGCTGGCGGTGGCCTGCGAGCGCGGCGTGCCGCCGGAGGAGGCTGCCGCGGCGCTGGCGCGCTTTCGCGGCGTGCGCCGCCGCCAGGAGGTGCGGGGAGAGGCGAGCGGCGTCACGGTGCTGGACGACTTCGCTCACCACCCCACGGCCGTGCGCGAGACGCTCCAGGCCATGCGCGACCGCTATCCGGGCCGCCGAGTGTGGGCGGTCTTCGAGCCACGCACCAACACGAGCCGGCGCAAGGTCTTTCAGCGCGACTACGTGGATGCGCTGGCCGGCGCCGACCGGGTGGTGATTTCGGTGGTCCCCGACGCGCCCATCTACAGCATCACCGGCGAAGTGACCGAGCGGCTCGACGCCCGCACGCTCGCGGCGGACCTGGAGGCGCAGCACGTGGAGGCAGCCGCGATCGACGGCATCGACGCAATCGTCGCCCACATCGCCTCCGGCGCGCAGCCCGGCGACGTGGTCTGCGTCATGAGCAACGGCGACTTCGGCGGAGTCTGGGAGAAGCTGCTGCGGGAGCTCGGCGCCTAGCCATCTGGACGTCGAGGCCGACTTCGCATCTAGACGTCGAGGCCGACTTCGCGCATCAGGGCCAGCGCGTTGCTCTTCTCGACGACCCCCTGGCGCAGGCGGAAGTCGAAGGCGATGTGGCCGTCGGCCAGGTGGTCCTCGAAGTGGACGTTGCGCGCGCGGGGCGC
>CAXMOD010000130.1:0-20715 GCA_964194905.1 uncultured Desulfobacterales bacterium
AAAGCCGACGAGGAGAGAGAGGCTGGAGACGAGCGAGATCAAGAGTAGACGCGGCATGCCTGGGTTCCTTTCCTGTGGCGGACGAGTCGAGAGCGCCGTGGGATTCGGAGAAGATCGCCCCGCGGACGAACTCTGGAAGCGCGGGCGTCCGACGAGGATCTAGCGAGATTCTACGCTGAAAGCATGATGAGAGGGAAGCGCGCTTCATGCCGCCCGATCCCTTCCGGGCCACTCGCCCCGGTTGACCTCATACCGTCAATCGGCAGCGCTTGAACGGACGGAGCGAAACGTGATGGGGTCGGGTCCCTGGGGCGGGTTAGAAGGCGGAGCTATCGTGATCCGAGCACTCGCGTTCCTGCTGCCCTTGGTCGTCTGCGGAGCCGCACGATACCCCAGGCGAAGTCAGCACTCGCAGCCGCCGCCTAGCGAACCTGCAGCTTGCGGGCAGTCGCTGCGACAAGCGTCCAGCCCACGGCGTGGCCGGCGACGATCAGCGGCCACTGTGCTGCGTACCATTGCTCCAAATCCGCAAGGTCCGCTGGAGCCCCGAGCAGCAGGTTGGGAAGCGCGACGAGCGGCGCCACCAGCAGGGCGAGCCACCACGTCACCCATAGCCACCGCGCCTCCCGCACCGAGTCCACCAGCAGGCCCACGCCGAGCATGCACACCGGGGCCAGGGGAAGGAACACGCGCAGCGTGTCCACGGCGAGCAGGCACGAGAGCAGGCTGCCCGCACCGGCCAGCGCGGCGAACGCCCAGACGGCCCGGCGCTGCACCCGGAGAGCCACCAAGCCCAGGAGCGCCGCCGGCCAGAGCCATCCGAAGGCGAAGTACGCCTTGATTACGGTTCCCCAGCGGAACAGATCCTCCGGGACGCTGATCGGTGTGGGCGGACCCCACAATCGCGGCGCCACACACGCTGCTACGGCGGCGAGGAGGATCAGCGCTCCGCGGCGCCGCGAGCCGGCCATGAGCCACGTGGGCGCTGTGAAGAGTGCATCTTCGCGCACGAGCGTTCCCACGACCGAGGCGACGCCGAACCGGTCAGCCCTCCGGACCACGCAGGCTTGGAGCATGAGACTTCCCGCCAGGAGCGACGCCGCATCCACGAGGTAGAGATTCTGGACCAGGACGAGACCGCGAACGGTCCCCGCAAAGCCCAGCACCGCGAGCAGCGCGGCGCTCTTGCGGACCCCACACGCCAGGAGCGTGGAGAAGTTGACGGCGAGGGCAAGTGCGAGCGAGACGCGCGTGATGAGCGCGAGTGCAGGGAGGGGTGCCAGCGGCAACGACCGCGCCACGAGAGGAACCAGCAGCCGGTGGGCGAAGGGCCCCGCGGCCGGCTCGCCGCGGATCATCGCCGCGTACTCGCGGGTGTCGGGACTGAGGCCGAAAAACCCCCCCGAGAGATCGGGACTCCGCTGGAGAACGAGGGAGTCCGCGACGACGACGCACGCGACCCCAGTCAGGATCGCGAGGAGCCAAGTCTTCTTCGGATCTCCCACGTGGGGATGAGTCTGCCACAGGGCCTGCCTCAACCGCGCCGTCCGGCTCGGGCAGACTCTCGCCGCTCCGGCGGAGTGCTCGCGCAAAAGCCGTCCCGAAGAGCGACTTTGAGGGTGAAGATCAGCAAGCCTGGAGGCAGCTTGCCCTTGGGCGACGAACTCAATGCGGCCCGCCGCGCGGCCGAAACGCACGACCGTGGACTGTCCCCGCTGCAGGCACACCCAGGTCTTCCCGGACGCCGCCGAGTGCGAGCGCTGCGGCGTGATCTTCGCGCGGCTCCCGGCGCAGCGGGGGGCGCCCGTCGAGCCGCTGCCGGAATCCGGAGCCGAAGCGCGCGGCGTGCCCGCGGAGCCCGCTCAACTCGTCGGCCCCCCGATCCAGGCGGCCGGCTGGCGCGCGCTGGCGATTGGCGCGGCGCTCGCCTTGGCGAGCAACCTCGTCCCGATGTTCGGCGTGCTGATCGGCATGTTCGTGGTGCTGGCTCACGAGATGGGCCACGCGCTGGCGGGCTGGCTCTTCGCGAAGCCCTCGATCCCCGCGTTCGACTTCGTCTACGGCGGCGGGGTGACCGCGCACCTGGACCGCTCGCTCCCGCTGTTGCTCGCCGTCTACGCGGTCGTCGGCTTCCTGGTCTGGGTGTTCAGGAACAACCGCACCAGCCAGATCCTGGTGCTGGTGCTGGCGGGCTTCCACGTGCTGCTCGTGGTGAGCGGCGGCGACCGCGCCTTCATCACCCTGATGGGTCACGGCGGGGAGCTCCTGATCGCGGGGCTCTTCCTGCACCGCGCCATTTCGGGGCGCGGCTGCAAGCTGGAAGCGGAGCGTCCGCTCTACGCGTGGATCGCACTGCACATCGTGATCCACGACCTTCGCTTTGCCTGGGGAATCATGACCAGCGACCTGGCGCGCGAGCTCTACGGCGAGGCGAAGGGCGGCGGGCACTGGATGGACTTCGACGTGCTCGCCCGGGAGGTGTTGCACGTGCCGCTCGAGGCGGTGGCGGCGACCTTCTTTGCCGCCTGCCTCGCGACACCGCTCCTGCCGCTCGTCGGCCACTGGAACCGGCGGCGCGTGCAACGGGTGGTGGGCCGCCTGCTGCGCGTGGCATGACAGGCGGCCCCTAGGGGGCCCCAGCCTCGTAGATGGTGCGGCCTTCCTTGATGGTCTCGACCACCTGGATCTCGGCAATCGTGGTCGGATCGGCCTCCAGCGGATTCGCCGACAGGATCACCAGGTCGGCGCGCTTGCCCGGCACGATGGCGCCCTTGCGGTCCTCCTCGAAATACGACCAGGCGCCGTCGATGGTGACGGCGCGAATGGCGTCCATCACCGAGATGCGCTGATCGGGGCCCAGCACCTTTCCGCTGCGCGTGGTGCGATTGACCGCCGACCAGACGAGACGCAGCGGGTCGGCGGGCACCACCGGCGGATCGTCGTGCAACGTGAAGCTCATGTCGCGGTGCAGGGCGGAGCCCGCGGGACTGATCCGCGACCCGCGAATGGGGCCGAGCACCGAGTCCCGGTGCCAATCGCCCCAGTAGAAGACGTGGCTCGCGAAGAACGACGGGATGATCGCCAGCTCGTGCATCCGGTCGAGCTGATCCTCGGTCACCGTCTGTGCGTGGATCATCACCGTGCGCCGGTCGGCAGCGCCGAGCTTCTGCGTGGCCTTCTCCACCGCCGACACCAGCTGCTCCGCGGCGGCGTCGCCGTTGGCGTGAGCGAGCACCTGCCAGCCCTTGGCGAAGTACTGCTCTACCAGGCGTTCCACCTCCTCGTCGGGCAGCCAGGGATAGCCGGCGTAGTCGGCGGGCTTTCCGGGAGGCGGCACGTGGTAGGGGGAGCTGAGCCACGCGGTCTTGCCCTGGGGCGAGCCGTCGAGCACGAGCTTGACGCCGCCCCACTTCAGCCGGCCGCGGTACATGCGCGGCGGCAGCGACGCACCCACGGCCGCGCCCACGTCGGTGTAGATCGGGTAGAAGATCACGTCGATCGGCAGCAGATCGCCGTCGGCCGCGGCCAGCAAGTAGGGAATCTCGAGTGCCCGGGTGGCGCCGTCCTGCGCCGTGGTGATGCCGCGGCTCGCGTACTCGCGCCCCGCGGCCTGCAGGGACTCGAGTGCGGCACGTCCGTCCGGCTTCGGCAGCGCGCCCAGCACCGCGAGCATGGCCCCCTCCTCGAGCACGCCGTTCGGCTCGCGCGAGCCGGGCCTGCGCTGGATGACGCCGCCCGGAGGATCCGGCGTGGCGGCGCTGATGCCCGCCTGATCGAGCGCAACGCTGTTCATCACCGCGAGGTGCAGCGAGACGTGGAGGACCACGATCGGGTGCTCGCTCGAGACGGCGTCCAAGTCGTCGCGCGTGGGCGGGCGTCGTTCGGCAAGCAGAGATTCGTCGTAGCCACGGCCCAGCACCCAGCCTCCGGGCTCCGGCGGGTGCGCGGCCATGTGCGCGCGCAGCTCGCGCTGGAGGTCGGCGATGCTCCCCACCGGGCCGACGGGCGGCGGTGCCAGGTTGACCGCAGCCGCGAGCTGACCCACCTGGGTGTAGTGTCCGTGGGCGTCGATGAAGCCCGGCAGCACCGCCTTGCCCTGGAGGTCGATCACCTCGGTCTGGCTGCCGGCGTGCTTCACCACGTCCTCGCGCGAGCCCACCGCCAGGATGCCGCGTCCCAGAATGGCCACTGCCTCGGCCACGCTGTCGTCGTGATCCACTGTGACGATCGGTCCGCCCAGGAAGATGCGGTCGGCGATCTCGGGGTCGGCCGTCTCGGTCTGCTCCGAGGAGCAGGCGGCGAGTAGCGCCGCCAGGAGCAGTGCCGGAAAGCCAGGACGCGCGGGCATGAAAAACTCTCCAAGCCGGTTGAATACACGGGGCGTTCGCTTGAGAAGCTAGCTCGTCCCATGCACCCTGGAGCGAACGGAGGACACACGTTGCAGGTGGTCGATCTCCTCATCGTCGCGGGCTTCGTCGCGACATCGCTCGGCTTCGGGCTGCGCGCGCGCCGGCGGGCCGCTCGCGGGATGAGCGAGTACTTCCTGGCGGGGCGAACCCTGCGCGGCTGGCAGGCGGGCGTCTCGATGGCGGCAACCCAGTTCGCTGCCGACACGCCGCTGGTGGTGACCGGCCTCGTCGCCGGCGCCGGGCTCTTCGGGCTGTGGCAGCTCTGGAGCTACGGCGTGGCGTTCCTTCTGCTGGGCTTCCTGTTCGCGCCGCTGTGGCGGCGCGCCGGTGTGGTGACCGACGCGGAGCTCTGCGAGCTGCGTTACTCGGGGCGCGGCGCCACGTTGCTTCGCGGCGTACGCGCCTTCCTGTACGGCGTCGTCTTCAACACCGTGGTGGTGGCCATGGTGCTTCTCGCCGCCGCCGTGGTGGCCCGCCCGTTCCTGCACTGGGAGGCGTGGCTTCCGCCGGGCCTGTTCCAGCCGTTGGTCGCGCTCCTCGGCGCGCTCGGAGCCGAATCGCCGGCGACCTCGGCGACGGACGTCGTCTCACTCTCGCTCGTGGTGCTCTTCGCGCTGAGCTACTCGACGACGGGCGGCCTGCGCGGCGTGGTGGCGACGGACATCCTGCAGTTCGCCTTCATGATGGCCGCCACGGCCGCGTACACGTGGATCGCCGTGGCGGCGGCCGGCGGACCGAGCGGCGTGGCCGAGGGCGTCGCGGAGCTGGGCTACGCCCACGTCTACGACCTGCACCCTTCGCCGGAGGCGTTCGGGCTCGTGGCGGTGTTCGCGCTCCAGTGGCTTCTCCAACGCAACGCCGACGGGACCGGCTACCTGGCCCAACGCGCCATGGCCTGCCGCGACGACGGCGAGGCGCGCCGAGCCGCGGTCTGGTTCGCGTTCCTCCAGATCGCCCTGCGCAGCTGGCTGTGGGTGCCCCTGGCGCTGGCCCTGCTCGTGCTTTTCCCACCGGAGGCCGGACCGGCGGACTTCGTGAGCTCGCGCGAGGCGACCTTCGTGCGCGGGATGGAGCTGCTGCCTGCCGGAGTGCTCGGCATGATGGTGACCGGGATGTTGGCAGCTCTTGCCTCGACCCTGGATACCCACCTCAACTGGGGATCCTCCTACCTGGCCAACGACCTCTACGGACGCATCTGGTGCGAAGAGCTGCGCGGGCGAGCGCCCGCGCCACGCACCCAGGTGTGGGTGGCGCGCGCGGGAAACGTGGTGCTGGTCGCGATAGCAGCAGCGTGGATCCCGCTCCTCGGCTCCATCCAGGCCGCCTGGAAGGCAACCCTGGTGCTCGGCGCCGGCATCGGCGTCGTCACCGTGCTGCGCTGGCTCTGGTGGCGTGTCACGGCGTGGGGCGAACTGGCCGCGCTCGCGGCGTCGTTCGCGTTCGCGCCGCTCGGTCTTGCGCTGCTCGAGTCGGAGGTGAGCCGGATGCTGGGCGGCGCGGCGATCGGCGCGCTCGCGGGCGTCGGCGTCTCGCTGCTCGGTCCGGCCACCGACCCCGAGACGCTGCGCCGCTTCGCCGAGCGTGTGCGGCCGCCCGGCTTCTGGGGACCGTACGAAGGCACCGAGCCGCATGCGCTGCGCCGTGCGCTCGTGGCCACGGCGGGAGCGAGCGTGAGCCTCTTCGCGCTGCTCCTCGCGGGCCTGCGCGTGTTGGCTCCCGGCCCGGATGGCGCCTCGCTGCCGGCGACTGCGGCGCTCTTCGTGTTGGCTGCAGCCGTGCTGCCCCTCTGGCTGCCGGCGCTGCGCGACCGCACCCATTGAGTCACCATACGACCCGATGCCGGACTCCAGGACGACCGACGGAACCCACGCAATCGCGGTGATCGGCGGCGCCACGGCCGGTGCCGAGGTGGCCGCGAAGCTGGCCGAGCGCGGCGCACAGGTGGCGGTGTTCGAACAGAATCCGCGGCCCTACGGGAAGATCGAGGACGGACTCCCGCGCTGGCACCTGGCACTGCGGCGCAAGGAGTACGACACCATCTCCACGAAGCTCAGCCGTCCCGGCGTGCACTTCATCCCGAACACGCGAATCGGCCGCGACGTGGATTTCGCCGAGTTGGTGCACGGCTGGGGCTTCAGCGCCGTTGTCCTCGCCAACGGCGCCTGGCGGGACCGCCCGCTCCCTGTGGAGGGAGCCGACGCCTACGAAGGAAAGGGCCTCATCTACCAGAACCCCTTCATCGTCTGGTTCAACCACGCCCACGACGCGGGCTACGACGGTCCCGTCTTCGAGCCGGTCGACGACGCGATGGTTGTAGGCGGCGGTCTCGCCTCCATCGACGTCGTGAAGGTGCTGATGCTGGAGACCACGTTGGCGAAGCTGCGTGAGCGCGGCATCGAGGAGGAACTGGTGGAGCTGGAGGTGAAGGGCATCCCGCGCACCCTCGCCAAGCACGATCTCCAGTTCGAGGACCTGGGGCTCGCGGGCTGCACCCTCTACTACCGGCGCCGCATCGAGGACATGCCCGTGACGGAGATCCCGGAGGGCGCAACGCCGGAGCGCGCGGAGAAGGCGCTCAAGGCGCGCGACAAGCTCATGCAGAAGGCGATGCAGAAGTACCGCTTCAAGATGGTCCCGCTCTCTGCGCCCGACGGGCTGCTGGTCGAGGGTGACCGCCTGGTGGGTCTGCGCTTCAGGCGCACGCGCATCGAGAACGGGCGCGTGATACCGACCGACGAGACCTACGACGCCCGGAGCAGCGTGGTGATCAGCTCCATCGGCAGCATCCCGGAGCCCATGCCCGGGGTGCCGCTGAAGGGGGAGCTCTTCGCCTTCGAGGACTGGGACCTCGGCCGCCTGCCGGATGAGCCGACGGTCTTCGCCGCCGGGAACATCGTCACGGGCAAGGGCAATATCGTGGCGTCGCGCAAGCACGCCGGCCACCTCTCCGAAGTGATGGCGGCGACGTGGCTCGGGCTCGCTGAAGGCCACGAGGCCGAGGCGGAGCTGGCCGAGGTCGGCGGCGAGGCGACGCGCGCCCAGGCGGAGAAGCTGGCCCGGTCCGTCGAGAAGCTCGCGCCCGTCGACGACGCCACCCTCCGCACGGTCCTCGCCCGCGTGCGCGAACGCCAGACCGCAGTCGGCTACGACGGCGACTACCCGTCCTGGCTCGCCCAACACCCCACCAGCTGACCGAGTTCACGGGCGGATGCTGTGGCTGCGCGGTCCCACCAGACCGGCGAGCTGCGTCTGGACCGAGTCCACCCAGGCGCACAGCGCGGGGCGCGTCTCGCGCGGATCGAGCATCTCGTGCACGCCGAAGGCCTCGGCGCGGGCGAAGGGCGTGCGGCGCGCGGCCAGCTGCTCCTCCAGCTCGCGGCGCTTCGCTTCCGGGTCGGGCGCCGCCGCGATCTCGCGGCGAAACGCCACTGCCACCCCACCCTCGAGCGGCAGCGCGCCGCTTTCCGCCGACGGCCAGCCGAAGACGTAGGCGCCCGGCGCGAAGTGCGCCGCGCCCGCCACGCCGTAGCACTTGCGCACGAGCACGGTGGCCCACGGCACCTGGGACTGCATCACGGCGAAGATCGCGGCCGTGCCGTGGCGGATCGTCGCTTCGCGCTCCGCAGCGGCGCCGATCATGAAGCCGGGCTCGTCGACGAACGCCACGACCGGGAGGTGGAAGGCGTCGCAGAGGTCGACGAAGCGGCGCACCTTCTCCGCACCATCGGCGGTCATGGCGCCCGCGTAGAAGCGCGGATCGTTGGCCCACACCCCGACGGGCTGCCCGGACAGGCGCGCCAGCCCGGTCACCTGGGAGCGACCGTAGCCGGCGCCGAGCTCGAAGAGCGAGCCCTCGTCGAGCACATCCTTCAGAAGCCGGCGCGCGTCGTAAACCTTGCGCCGCTCGCGCGGCACGAGTTCGAGGAGCGCCTCCGACGTGCGCCCCGGATCGTCCGCGGCCTCGGCGCGCGGTGCGCGCTCCCAGACGTTGGTCGGCAGGTACGAGAGGAAGGTCCGTACGGCGTCGAAGACGGCGCTCTCGTCTTCCACCACTGCGTCCACCACGCCGCTGCGCGCGTGCACCTTGGCACCGCCCAGCTCCTCCTTGGTCTTCGCCTCGCCGAGGGCGCGTTCCACGATGGCCGGGCCCGCTACCAGCACCTGGGAGGTCCCGCGCGTCATTACCGCGAAGTGCGAGGCCACCAGCCGCGCGGCGGGAAGCCCCGCCACGGCACCCAACGCGGCGGAGACCACCGGCGCCTGCGCCATGGCTTGCATGAGCGAGAAGAAGCGGTGGTTCTCGTAGGGCGCCTCGGGAGGCGGTGGAGCCGGCGGGCGAGCGCCCTTGCCGGCCGCGCCCACCACGCTGCCGCCGCCCCCTTCGAGGAAGCGCACCAACGGCACGCGCAAGCGGCAGGCCAGGTCCTCCGCCAGCACGCTCTTCTTCAAGCCCGCAGGCGACGGCGATCCGCCCTTCTGGGTGAAGTCCTCGCCGCCCACCACGACGGGTCGGCCGTCCACGCGCGCCGTGCCAAGCACGTAGTTCGCCGGGGCAAAGGAAACGGTGCGACCCTCGGCGTCGGCCTCCGCGTAGCCGGCGATGGGCCCCGTCTCGCGGAAGCTCCCAGCGTCGGCGAGACCGGCGATGCGCTCGCGGATGGTCAGGCGGCCGCGTTCGTGCTGACGCGCCACGGCCTCCTCGCCGCCGAGCTCGCCGGCCATGCGCCGGCGGCGTGCGATCTCGTCGACCTCGTCGCCCCAGCTCACGGCATCACTCCGTGGCGCGCCGGACTAGACGCCCTCGACGCGGTGCACGATTCGCCAGACCAGGCCCGGGAACCAGCGGCGCATGAGCACGCCGAAGCGCGTCCCGCGTCCCGGGAAGACGAAGAGCCGGCCCTTCTCGAGACCGGCCTCGATGGCGTCGAGCACTTCGTCGGGCGCGATGGGCTTGCCCATCCGATCCAGCATCTTCGGCTTCGACTTGGCCTGCTGCAGGAGCGGCGTCTCCACCGGCGGCGGGCACACGCAGCAGATCCGCACGCCCTTGCCGCGATTCTCGTGGAAGAGCACCTCGCTGTAGGCGACCACCGCGAACTTCGAGGCATTGTACGCGCCGAAATGCAGCGTCGGCGACCACCCGGCGACGGAAGCGAAGTTGACGACGTCACCGGAGCCGCGCTTGAGCATGCTCGGCAGCACCGCGCGCGTGACGTTGACGATGCCACCGTAGTTGATGTCCATGATGCGGTGGATCGTCTCGGTGTCCTGGTCGAGCAGGAAGCCCGTCGGCATGATGGCGGCCGCGTTCATCACGCGATCCACCGGCCCCAGCTCGGATTCGATGCGCCCGACCAGCTCTTCCACGCCGCGCGCGTCGGTCACGTCCTGGGCGTAGGCACGAATGGCGTCGCCCGTGCCGGCCGTCTCCCGCAGACCTTCCTCGTTGAGATCCACAGCGGCCACGCGCGCACCCGCGGCGGCCAGGCGCCGGCAGGACAGGCGCCCCATGCCGCTAGCGGCGCCGGTCACCAGGGCGACGTTGCCGCGGAAGGCCATGGGCGAAGGAGCGGCCTAGCCGCCCGCGACGGCCTTGCGCACTCGCCGCTTCAGACGCAGACCCTCTTCGGCGAGGTCCTTGTCCGGCGTGGTGAGCAAGAAGGCGTCGAGGCCACCCTTGCGCTGCACGGTGCGCAGCGCGCGAGTGGAGATGCGGAGCGACACGCTGTTGCCCAGCGCATCGCTGCTCAGCGTGACCTTCTGCAGGTTCGGGACGAAGCGGCGCGACGTCTTCACGTTGGAGTGGGAAACGTTGCGACCGTAGGCGACCCGCTTGCCCGTGAGCGCGCACTGGCGAGGCATGGCTACTTCTTGCCCCCGCCGTAGCGCCGCCGGAATCGGTCGATCTTGCCGTCGGTGTCGAGCTCGCGCGCCGTGCCCGTCCAGAACGGGTGGCTCGCACTGGAGATCTCGAGCTTGACCACCGGAAGCTCTTCCCCGTCCACTTCGCGGGTCTCGCCCGAGGTGAGCGTCGAACGGGAAATCCACTCTTCACCGGTAGCGGAATCGATGAAGAGGACCCTGTGGTAATCCGGGTGGATGCCTTCCTTCACGGTGGCTCCTACCAGCTGGACTTGCGGACGCCCGGAAGCTGCCCGCGCAGCGCCAGCTCGCGCAACATGATCCGCGACACCCCGAACTTGCGGTGGTAGCCCCGCGCGCGGCCGGTGAGGAGGCAGCGCCGGGTGAGTCGGGTGGGGCAGGAGTTGCGCGGCAGCTTGGCGAACTGCTTCTGGATCTCGAGCTTCTCTTCGATCGAGACGTCGTGGTGCTTCAGGCGCCGGCGCAGCTCGGCCCGCTTCTCGGCGTGCTTGGCGATTAGCGCCGAGCGCCGGTTGTCGCGGTTGATCTGGGACTTCTTGGCCATTGGGAGGCGGCAACGTATCCCCTGCAAGGGCGCGACGCAACAGGCGCTTCCCCGGCCTCGCCCCGGGATCCCCTCGGGGGGACAGCGGCTCGGCGACGGGACCTGTCCTACACCTTGTGGGGCCGGAGGGACCGAAGCTCGTGAAGCAACTCCTAGCAGCAGTGCTCCTCGTGGCGGCCTGGCCCTTGTCGTCGGTCTGGGCGGCCGGGACCGCCGAGGTCGCGCTGGTGAGGGACGTGTCGCGGGCCGCCGTCGAGGCGGCCGCCGCGCCCGATCGCAGCCGCGCGGTCGCCGCGCTCCACGCCCTGGTCGGGGAGCGCTTCGCTCTCGACGCGATCGCGGACTTCATGGCGAAGCCCCTCGGAGCGACATCCACGGCCCAGCGCGCGCGCCTGCGCGAGGTCCTGCAGCGCTACACGAGCTGCGCGCTCTACCACAGCCTCCACCAGGTGGGCGAGCTGCGTGTAGATCCGAGCGTCCGCACCACCCGCGGCGGCGCCGCGGTGGTGCGCTCGCGCGTGGTCGCGCCCGCCACCGACTCCGCCAGCTCAATCGACTGGCTGCTCGTCGATCGGTCCGATCGGCCCGCGGTGATGGACGTGCGCATCGGCCAGCGCTGGACGATCGGCGGGCGCCGTTCCGAACTCGAAGCGCTCTACCGCCAGAACGGCGGAGATTTCGAAGCGTTCCTGGGCGAACTCGAAAGCAAGCCCGCCACCCAGCCCGACTGCGAATGAGGCGGCTGCTCCCGCCTCACTCGTTGATCTGCTCGGCGAGATAGGCCTCCTTGCCCACGTCCTTCACCAGGTAGAGCTGGGCCTCGAGCCAGTCGGCGCTCTCCTCCTCGCCGGTGAGGATCTCCTCGAGCAGCTCCCGGCTGCCGTTGTCGTCCTTGTCGCGGCACAGCGCGATGGCCTTGTTCAGGCGCTCGATGGCGGCGGCCTCGAGGGCGAGGTCGAGCTTGTGCTGCTCGACAGCGTCCTCGCCTACACCTACCGGGAACAAGCGCTGCATGTTGGGAACACCGTCGAGGTAGAGGATGCGCTCGATCACCTTGTCGGCGTCGTGCATCTCCTCGATCGACTCTTCGCGCTTCTTCTTGTAGAGGCGCTGGTAGCCCCAGTTCTCGCACATCTTCGCGTGGATGAAGTACTGGTTGATGGCGGTGAGTTCCGCCGTGAGGACTTCGTTCAGCGCTTCGAGAATCGCAGGATCGCCTTGCATGCGGGCGAACCTATCCCGCCGCTGCGAAGCGGGCAAACTTGTTGAAAGTGAAAATCGAACTCGGGAAGGGGCGGCGCTCAGCCGGCCTGGGCGAGGCCCGGCACGCTCACCACCACCGCCGTGCGTGCGTGCGTGTTCTGCTCGTGCTCGACGATGGACTCGATGCGCGGCCTGCAGCCGCCGCAGGTACCGCCCGCGCCGCAGTGCCGCGTGACCTCGGCGGTGCTGTGGGCACCCTCGCGCACCGCGCGGCGGATGGCGCGGTCGGAGGTGGCGTGGCAGTGGCACACGATCATGACAGCCAGATTGAAGCATATCGAAAACGATTTTCAACATCATTTTCAATAAGGAAAATACCTATGTATAACGATCACTTATGATCCCGCGGCGATCTTTGCGCGGCGCCATAGGGCCCGCTGCTCGGGCACCGCCAGGTCCGGGAAGGCCCGTCCCGTGTCTTCCAGCTCCGCTTCCATGGCCCGGAAACGCCGCTCGAAGCGGGCGTTCGTGGATCGCAGCGTGTCCTCGGGATCGCCGCCCAGCTCGCGCACCAGGTTGGCCGCGACGAAGAGCACGTCGCCCAGCTCGTCGACCGCGCGCTCCGCGTCGCCCGCCCCGAGCTCCGCGTCCACCTCCCCCACCTCCTCCCGCAGCTTGGCGAAGACGTCGCGCGGACCGTCCCAATCGAAGCCGGCGCGCGCGGCACGGCGCTGGAGCTTGGCGGCGCGCTGCAGCGCGGGAAGCGCGAGGGCCACGCCGGCGAGTGCGCCCGCATCGGCACCCGCCTCCGCGCGCTCGCGTTCCTTGTGCTCCTCCCAGGCGCGGGTCTGCGCGGCGGCGTCGGCCACCTGCGCATCGCCGAAGACGTGAGGATGACGGCGCACCAGCTTGTCGCAGACCGCCTCCTCGACGTCGGCGAACGCGAAACGACCCGCCTCGCGCGCCATCTGCGCGTGGAAAACGACCTGGAGCAGCAGGTCGCCCAGCTCGTCGCGCAGACCCTCCCAGTCCTCGCGCTCGATGGCGTCGGCCACCTCGTACGCCTCCTCGATGGTGTAGGGCGCAACGGACCGGAAGTCCTGCTCCACATCCCACGGACAGCCCGTCTCGGGGTCGCGCAACTTCGCCATGATTTCGAGCAGACGTTCCATGTGATGCTCCGTTGGAGTCGGGGTCAGAGGGGTCGGGTCAGAGGTTGAGCACGACGACGCCGGCGGCCACCAGGCCAGAAGCTGCGAGCCTGCGGCGTCCGAAGGGCTCGCCCAGAATCGTGGTACCGATCACCGCAGCGAGGATCACGCTGGTCTCGCGCAGCGCCGCGATGGGCGCGATGGCGCCCAGGCTGTACGCCCAGAGCACCATGGAGTAGCCGCCGGTGGCGATCACTCCACCTCCTGCGGCGCGCGCGCCGCTGCGCCGCAGGAAGGCAGGGATGTCACGCCAACGCAGCGCGGCCGTCACCGCCAGGAAGGGCACCGCCTCTATGGCCTGGAGCCAGAACAGGTAGGAGAGCGGCCCCGCCTCGCCGTTGGTGCGCACGCCCATGCCGTCCACCAACGTGTAGCCCGCGATCCAGATCCCGGTGAGCAGCGCGAAGCCCGCCGCGCGCCTCCCGTCGGGGTGGGCGAGGGAGCGGTCGAGCGCCAGGGAGAGGATCCCGATACTGACCAGGGCCGTGCCGGCAACCTGGTTCGGGGAGAGGCTCTCCCCCACCACGCGCTCCGAGAGCACCGCCACCAGGAGGGGGCCGGTGCCCCGCGCGATCGGATAGACGTGGGAGAGGTCGCCGAAGCGGTACGAGAGCACAAGGCTGGTCACGTACACGTTGTGGAGGGCGGCGCCCAGCAACAGGTAGGGCCACGCCTCCGGGTCGGGAAGCGGCACGAACGGGAGACCCAGCGTGCAGACGATGGATCCCGACGCGAAGAGCGTCGCCGTGGTCAGCCACGAATCGTCGCTGGCCTTGATGAGGGCGTTCCAGGTGGCGTGGAGCAGGGCGGCCAACAGCACCAGGCAGAGTACGAGCGACGACTGGGACATGGACGGGGGAGGCTACCGCGGTGGCCGCTAGAAGCGCAGCAGCTCCACCTCGAGGTGCACCAGGTCCACCACGCCCACGGCGTTGTGCCCGTCGAGCTGGCCCGCGCACTCGCCCGGGTTGACGACCAGCGTCCCGCCCACCCGCTCCACCCGGTGGCGATGGTCGTGGCCGTGCAGCACCAGGTGGTGCTCGTCGAGGTGCAGATCGATCTCGCGCGGGTCGTGCACCACCAGGATGCGCCTTTCGGCCCAGACCAGTTCGCGCCCTGAATCGGTGAAGTCGAATCCGTGGCGTGCGCAAGCGCGGTCCAAGGCCTCCCGCTGCTGGTCGTTGTTGCCCCACACGCCGAAGAGCGGCGCCTCCAGCGCCGCCAGCGCGTCCAGCGTCTTGGGTTGCGCCACGTCGCCCGTGTGGACCACACGCTCGACGCGCGCCTCGTTCAGCAGCTCCACGATGCGCGCCACGTTGAACAGGTTGTCGTGGGTGTCGCTCATCACGCCGACGCGCACGTCAGCCCTCTCTTCCGGCATCGGCGCGCGGGTCGGACCGCTCGGGCAGCGCGTGCAAGCGCGCCAGCCACTCCTCGGGCAGGCCGTGCTCGCGCGCGCCGGCCAGCATCAGCTGCTTGTACCAGTCGAAGGGCCGGGGATCCTCGGTCAGGCGCAAGGACACGTACGTCCAGGCGCGGTGGGTCACGTCGCCGGTGTGCACCTCCAGGACCAGGCGCGTGTAGCCGCCTTCGAAACGGTCGAGCTCGTCGAGCTGGCGCTCGCTCACGCGGTACAGCACGCCCCAGACCGTCTCGCCCGGCGCTTCGACGAGATTCGCCTTCCCCGATCCGTCGCGCCCGCGCTTGTTGCACATCAGGCGCCGTCCGTGGACGCGCGCGGGGCCGAATACCGGGACCGTTCCCACGCGCCGGGAGAGCTGCTCGGCGGCGAGGTTGGAGCCGTATGCGAAGTAGAGCAGCGCCGTGTCCGAAGCCCGCGTCAGGGTGGCGGCTCCTAGTTGTCGACGAAGCTCTTCAGATGACGGCTGCGGCTCGGATGGCGCAGCTTGCGCAGGGCCTTGGCTTCGATCTGGCGGATGCGCTCCCGGGTCACCTCGAAGTCGTGGCCCACCTCTTCCAGGGTGTGGTTGGCGCGCTCGCCGATCCCGAAGCGCATCTTCAGCACGCGCTCTTCGCGCGGCGCCAGGGTGGCCAGCACCATGCGCGTCTGGTCCGCCAGGTTCTGGCCGATGACGGCGTCCTGCGGGTTCTCGGCGCTGCGATCCTCGATGAAGTCGCCCAGCGAGCTGTCTTCTTCCTCGCCCACCGGCGACTCCAGGCTGATGGGCTCGCGCGCGATCTTGAGCACCATGCGCACCTTCTCGACGGGCAGCTCCATCTTCTCCGAGAGCTCCTCGGGCGTCGGCTCCCGTCCCAGCATCTGGACCAGAAGGCGCGTCGTGCGCACCAGCTTGTTGATGGTCTCGATCATGTGTACGGGGATGCGAATGGTGCGCGCCTGGTCGGCAATGGCGCGCGTGATGGCCTGGCGGATCCACCAGGTGGCGTAGGTGGAGAACTTGTAGCCGCGTCGCCATTCGAACTTGTCCACGGCCTTCATCAGCCCGATGTTGCCCTCCTGGATCAGATCCAGGAACTGCAGGCCACGGTTGGTGTACTTCTTGGCAATGGAGACCACGAGGCGCAGGTTCGCCTCCACCAGCTCGCACTTCGCCTCGTGGGTGCGCTTGGCGGCGGCGTCGAGGCGCTGGAGCGCGCTCAGCACGTCGGAGCGCTTCATCCGCGTGTCGCTCTCGAGCTTGCGGATGCGCCGCGCGACGTCCGCCAGCGCCTCCTCGGCGGTGGCGATGCGCTCGGCGTCACCGCCCAACTTCTCCAGAGCCTCCTTGCCCTTGTGGCTGCGACGCTTGGAGAGGGCCAACACCTCGGCGAACTCCGTCGGGTCCACGCCCAGCCCGCGCACCGCGCGGCGCTCCTCCGCGCCCAGGCGGCGCTGCTTCAGGGCCGCGTCCTCCAGGACCGCGGTGACCTCGGCCATGGGGCCCGAGGCGAACTTGCAGTCCTTCAGGAGCGACCACATCTCCCGGTAGCGCGTGTCGATCTCGCCGCGCAGACGAGCCCGCGTCTCGTCCGTCGTGCGGGAGTTCGCGATGGCGCTGCACTTTCGCGCCACCTCGGTCTCGATGGCGCGAATGCGACGGAAGGCGTCCAACAACTGCTTGCGGCGCTGCTCCTGCGGAGGCGCGCCCTCGTCGTCGAGCCCGTTCAGCAGCTCGGAAAGCTCGATCTGCTTGCGGCGCAACTGGTCGCCGAGGCCCAACAACACCTGCATGCCGTAGGCAGTCCCCAACACGGCGACGGACTGGTCGTCCTCTCCCGCCTCGATCCTCTGCGCGATGGAGACCTCGCCCTCGCGGTCGAGCAACGACACCAGGCCCATCTCACGCAGGTACACGCGTACCGGGTCGTTGGTGTGGCCCGCGTCCGCGTCGCGCGAGGCGCGCTCGGAACGCGTCGGCGTGCGCGGCCGATCGGTGTTGACGATGTGGATGCCCTGGCCCGCGAAGTAGACCAGCGCGGCCTCCAGATTGCGCTTCACGGTGGCTACATCGCCGCCCGCGAGGGTGCGCTCGATGTCCTGGCGCGCCAGGTACTTCTGGCGACGGCCCTTGGTCTGGAGCGACTTCATGCCGGGCAGCGCCAGGAGCGTCGCCGCATCGATCGCCGGCGGCGAATCGGCGGCTGCGCCGCCGTTGCTCTTGGGTGCCGCCTTCTTTCGGGTGGGGCGCTGCGGTGTGCGGGGGGCGTTGGAGGACATCGGGGGGGGCTCCTGGGAACACGGATCAGTGCCGGACCGTTCCCGGTCCGGGGGAAAGTTTGTGCAGCTGGCGACGCCGGCGCAATTCCTCTTCCTTGAGGGAGAGGAGCGCCTCTTCGTCGCCCTCGCCCTGCGCCGCCGCGCGTGTGGAATCGCGGCGCTCGCGGCGGTGGCTGCGCTTGCGCAGGGACTCGAGGGTTTCCTGAATCGCGCGGCGCGCTGCGTCTTCGTCGTAGGGCTCGCGCTCGGTCGCGGCAAGCTCGGTGAAGAAGGCATGCGCTTCGTCGTCGAGCTCGGCGTCCGGCTGCGCGCCGCTCGCCAGGGCCGTCACCAGCCGGCCGAGGGCGGGACCGGTTGCCGCGTCGGGCAGGAGCGCGGCGATCTCCTCCAGCGGCACGTCGGCCGCCAGGTGTGGCTGGTCGAGCACCGCCGCGGCCAGGTTGGCGAGCCAGCGGTCCTCGGGACCGCGGCGCCGCGGGGCGGGCAACGCCGCCTCCTCCTCGTCCACCGGACCCCCGCGATGGGCGCCGCGCACGGCCGCATCCACGTCTTCCTCGCGCACGCCGGTGCGCATGGCCAGGAGGCGCGCAAACTCGCCGCGCTCGACCGGGTCGCCCACCAGCGCGATGAGCGGCGCTACGGCGTGCACCGCGTCGGCGCGCTCCCACGGGGTGGCGAGCCCGGAGTGCACGGCCTCGGCGATCTGCACCTCGAGCGCCGGAGAGGCGCGATCCACCAGGGCCTTCAGAGCTTCAGCGCCCTCGCGGGCAAGCAGCGTGTCGGGGTCCTCGCCCGGCGGAAGGGACACGTCGCGCACCCGCACCCCCACCGGTAACAACACCTCGAGCGCCGCACGCGCGGCGCGGCGACCGGCCTCGTCGCCGTCGAAGAGCAGTACCACCTCGCGGGTGCGGCGCTTCAGATCACGCGCGTGCTCCGGAGTCAGCGCCGTCCCGCACGTGGCCACAGCCTCTTCCACTCCGGCGCGATGCAACGCCACCACGTCGAAGTACCCCTCGCAGACCACCGCGCGTCCGCTTCTGCGCATGGGCTCGAGCGCCAGCGGGAAGCCGAAGAAGACCTCGCGCTTCCTGTAGATGGATGTCTCGGGCCCGTTGAGGTACTTGGGCTCGCCCTCGGGATCGAGCACGCGCCCGCCGAAGCCCAGGATTCGGCCGCGCGCATCGCGGATGGGGAAGGTCACACGGCCGCGCAGGCGATCGTAGTGCCCTCCGCTCTTGCGCTCGGCCAGTACGCCGGCCTTCTCGCCGACGGTGGCCGGAATTTTGCGCCGGCGTAACTCGTCCACCAGACCGTCCCAGCGATCCGGCGCGAAACCGACGCCGAAGAGATCGACCACGTCGGGCTCGAGGCCGCGCCGCGCGAGGTAGTCACGCGCCGCGGCGCCGCGCGGCGAAGCCAGTTCCGCGCGAAACCAGGCCTGGGTCGCGTCGCCGACCTCGCGCAACTTCTCGTAGAGGCCGGTCTCGCGCGAGTCGCTCTCGGCGACCTCGATTCCCACCTGACGGCCGAGCTCCCGCACGGCTTCGGGGAAGGTGAGGTTCTCGTGACGGGTCAGGAACGTGAACGCGTTGCCGCCCGCACCGCAGCCGAAGCAGTGGAAGATCTGGCGGTCGGCGTTGACGTTGAAAGAGGGAGTCTTCTCGTCGTGGAAGGGACACAGACCCTTGTGGTTGCGGCCGGCGGGCTTGAGAGCGACGAAGCGGCCTACCAATTCGACGAGATCGACGCGATCGCGGATCGCCTGGATCGTCTCGTCGGGAATCCGGCCCATCTGCTGCGCCCCCGTTTCCCTTCCCGTCTACCGCGTCATCCTTCGCGCCTTCTTGAGCGCACGCTTGCGGGCCGCTGCCGCCTTCTTCTTCTTGCGGATGCTCGGCTTGTCGTAGTACTCGCGACGGCGGAGCTCCGAGAGGATGCCGGACTTCTCGACCTGCTTCTTGAAACGCCTCATGGCCGCCTCGAAGGACTCGTTGTCCTTCACCTTGACTACCGGCATGCGCGCGTCGCTCCTGTGAGTGGAGCAGAATCGCCCCAAGTGTCGTCCCGGCCCCCCGAATGCGCCACGATCTCTGGCACGCGCATCGAAACCGCTGCAGTTTCGGGAGGTTAGGCTCTCCGCAAAGGCCGCGAGACGCTAGCGCACGCCCTTCGCACGGGCAACCATTTGAATTCATGGGGCTTTTCGCGCCAGTTGCACCGGTGTGAGCCTCGCGCGGGAGGTGCCGTATCCTCCCTGCATCCATGCCCAGTTCCGTGACCTATCCGGGCGCCGTTGCGCCCGAGCGGAGCCGTTTCATCCGCAGCCTGGGGCTCGACATCCACCTGGTCGAGTGGGGGGACCCGTCTGCGCCGCCCATCGTGTGTACCCACGGTTTCGCGGACCACGCGCGCGGCTACGACCTGATGGCGCCGCTGCTGGCCGACGCCGGCTACCGGGTCCTCTCCACGGATGCGCGCGGCCACGGCGACTCGGAGCGACCGGACACCTACAACTGGTTCCCTGAGATTCTCGACCTGGGGAACGTGCTGCGCGACCTGGGACGCCCCGCGCACGTCGTCGGTCACAGCCGCGGCGCGGGGCAGGCGACGGACGCGGCAGTGATGTTTCCGCAGACCGTGCGCAAGCTCGTCAACATGGACGGCTTCGGGCCGCCTACGGACGCGGGCTTCAACCCGCCCGGCCGCGAGCGCCAGGCGCAAACGGCGCCGGAGCACATGGCCGAGTGGCTCGACTGGCGTACGAAGGCCGCTCTGCGTACGACCTTTCGCCCCTGCGCCACGCTGGAAGAGCTGGCCGCGCGACGCAAGGTGCAGAATCCGCGCCTCTCCGACGAGTGGCTGCTCTACTTCGCGGCCTGCGGTTCGCGCGAGACGCCCGAGGGCTTCGTGTGGAAGGTGGATCCGCTGGCGGGCCGCGGCGTCGGCCCGTTCCGGCCGGACTGGATCGCGCCGAACTGGGTGCGCCTCCGCATGCCGCTGCTGGCGCTCGTCGGAAGCGAGCCGGACACCTGGGGTCCGCTGCCCGAGCCGCTGCTCTCGGAGCGGCTCTCCTACGTGCCGGAGCTCGAACGCGACGTGATCCCCGACGCCGGCCACTTCATGCACATCGAGCAGCCGGAACGCACGGCGCGCCGCATCCTCGATTTCCTGGGCCCGCCCGCGTGAAGCTCCTTCGACACGTGCAGAGCGGGCGCCACACTGTAGCCGCGTACGAGGTGAAGGCGGACGCCGGACCCACGCTGTTGTGGCTGCACGCCCTGGGCGGATCCGCGCGCGACGCGCAGGGCGCAGCCTCGCACTGGCCGGGCCGCGTGCTGGCGCTCGACTTCCTCGGCCACGGCGAATCGCCGCGCCCCGTCGGCGGCTCCTACACCGCCGAGCTGTTCGCCGGAGACGCCGACGCCGTACTGGCCGAGTCGGGCGAGGCCCATCTCGCCGGGCAGGGACTCGGCGCCTACGTGGCTCTGCTGCTCGCGGGTGCGCGACCCGACCGAGTCCCCGCAGCGTTGCTGCTGCCCGGGCGCGGCCTCGACGGCGGGGGCGCCGAGCCGACGTGGGACCAGTCCCACGCGGAGCTCGACGCTCACGTAGCCGAAGTGGTGGCGAACAACGACCTCGCCGAAACGCTGCCGCTCGACCCCATGCTCTACACGGTGGAGACCGACCTGCGCCCGCGCGACTACGCTCGCCAGTACGCCGACGCCGCGCGCCGCCTGCTCTTCGCGGACGGCGAACCGCGTCCGCCCTGGTGGGAAGCCGCGC
>CAXMOD010000131.1:0-4088 GCA_964194905.1 uncultured Desulfobacterales bacterium
GCCGCGGTTCGGACGGGCCGCCCTCGACAGTGCGCCTATTCGAGCTTGCTCCGGGAGGGGTTTGCCCCGCCGCCGGTCACCCGGCTGTCGCGCGTGGGCTCTTACCCCACGATTTCACCCTTGCCTGTGCCTCCACCGGGACTCCCTCTCACAAGAGATCCCGGGATCGACGGCCATCGGCGGTGTGGTTTCTGCGGCACTTTCCCTCGGGTCGCCCCGGGTCGCCGTTAACGACCTCCCTGCCCTCTGGAGCCCGGACTTTCCTCCCGCGGGCGGTGCTTGCCCGCCGGCGATCCTCCGTCCACCTCCGGCGCCGCAGAGCGTAGGCTCACTCGCCCTCGAAGCAAGGCTCCGCCGTTCAAGGGGATTTCCGTTCGCCGGTCAGTTCTGTGCATGCAGGGAGAGGAGTGCCGCCGTGGCGTCCAGGGCGGCGTCGCGGAAGGCCTTGGCCTCTTCTTCCCCGGACCACATCCACAGGTTGAGGTAGCCCTGGGCCGTGGCCACGATGGCCTTGGCCGTGGGCAGCGCCGAGTCCAGGGGCGGGCCCAGCAGCACGGTGATCATCCAGACCCACCGCTCGAATGCCGCCTTGGCCTCGATGGCCATCACCGGGTCGCGCGCGGCGGCCGTCATCAGCTCCAGGACCGCCAGGTGGAACTCGCGCTGCTCCTCGTTGAAGACCGCGTTCAGGATGTGCGGCCCCTTCGAGACGAGGTCGGCTCCGGGCGCCTCGGCGGCCGCTCTCACGACGATCTCCTGGTACAGCTGTCCGATGCGCACGACCATGGAGCGCCGCAGGCCGCCAGAGGAGCCAAAGTGGTGGAGGATCGAGGACTTGCTGGTCCCGGCGACCTTGGCCACCCGGCGCAGCGAAGCGGCTCCCAGACCCTCGCGCGCCGTGACCTGCAACGCGGCGTCCACGATCTGATCCGGGGTGACGGAGGCTCGCTGGCCGGGCATGGGCCGAAAAATACCCGATTCCGGGAGGTTGCAGGAGGCCGTCCGGCCCCCCCCCGGCCCTGGCCCCGGCTCGTCCCTCCATGAGCAGTCGGTTCCCGGTTGACATTGATATAAGTATCTACTAGATACTAGTGCGATGGCATCAGGAATAGCGAGAGCTCGGGACCCGAAAGGCCGCAGCGACGCGGGTCGCAGCGCCCGTGGCTCCGAAATCCCGCGGCCCGGCGGGATCTTCGATCCCGTGGCCCGTGCCCTCGATCTGGTGGGAGAGCGCTGGTTCCTGGTGCTGGTGCGCCACCTGCTGATCTCGCCCCACGGCTTCCAGGAGTTGCGCCACCGCACCGGCATTGCGCCGCGCGTGCTTTCGACACGTCTGCGCCAGCTGGTGGAGCGGGGCTTCGTGGAGTCACGCAGCGAGGGCTCGCGCTCGGTCTACGCCCTCACCGAGCTGGGGCGCACGCTGGAGCCGCTGGTCTCCGCGATTGCGCGTTGGTGGGTCTTCTACGCCGTCGAGGCGCGTCAGGTTGGCGGTGACCGGTTCACCGAGACCTCGGCCCAATCCATCGTCGAGTCGCTTCCGTTCCTGCTGCGCGAAGACGCGCCGGAGGGCGACATCACGTTCGAGCTGCGCCTGACGGGCCCGGGTGGCGGAGTCTGGACCGTGCAGGTGCTGGGCGGCGAGGCCAGCGTGCGCGAGGGCTTCGCCGAGGGTGCCGACGTCCGTTACACGGCCGAGGCCCAGGTGTGGTGCGGCATGGCCCTCGGGCTCGTGGATCCGCGCGATCTCGTCGAGCGCGGCGTTTTGACCAAGGAGGGCGGGCGCGAGTCGCTCGCCTGGTACTTCCACCAGATCGGCGAGCCGCCCCGGCGCAAGGCCGCGGCGACCGCAGACGCTGAGAAGGAGACTGAATCGTGATCTCATTCGGACCTACCGAAGAGCAGGAGGTCGTGAGCGAGACCCTGCGCGGCTTCGCCGATGAAGCGATCCGTCCGCTCGCGCGCGATGCGGACGAGACCAGCAGCATTCCCGACGGGCTGCTGGATACGATCTGGGAGCTGGGCCTCACCAGCACCCAGATTCCCGAGGCGTACGGCGGAGGCGGGGAGGAGCGCTCCCCGATGACCAACGCCCTGGTGCTGGAGGAGCTGGCGTACGGCGACGCGGCCCTGACGCTGGCCGCCACGTCGCCCGGACTCTTCGCCTACCCGGTTCTCGACCAAGGGACCGACGAGCAGAAGGCCAAGTACCTGCCGCTCTTCTGCACGAGCGAGTTTCACGCCGCCTCGCTGGCGATGGTGGAGCCGGGCCCTCTGTTCGATCCGTTCGTACCGAGCACCGTGGCCGAGCCGAAGGGCGACGCCGCCTGGGTGCTTTCGGGCGCCAAGCGCTTCGTGCCCCTCGGCGATCGCGCCAGTCACTTCCTGGTGACCGCGCGGGAGGGCAACGGCAACGGTTCTTCGCGCCTCGGCGCCTTCATCGTGCCGCGCGACGCGGTGGGCCTCACGGTCTCGGACGCGGAGCTGAACCTGGGCCTGCGCGGCCTGCCCACTCACTCCCTGCAACTGGAGCGCGTCGAGGTGCCGGCGACCGACCGGCTCGGCGGCGAGGCGGGTTGCGACGTGGCCAACATCGTGGCGCACGGACGCGTCGGCCTGGCGGCAGTGCTGGTGGGCCTGTCCCGCGCCGTGATGGAGTACGCCATCCCGTACGCCAAGGACCGGTTCGCCTTCGACGAGGCCATCGCCCAGAAGCAGGCGGTGGCGTTCATGCTGTCCGACATGGCCATCGAGACCGACGCCACGCGCTGGATGATGTGGAAGGCGGCGAGTGAGCTCGAGGCCGGCGGCGACGCAACACGCTCTTCCCACCTGGCGCGCGACTACGCCGCTCGCCAGGCCCTGAAGATTGCGGACAACGGCATCCAGGTGCTGGGTGGTCACGGCTTCATTCGCGAGCACCCCGTGGAGCTGTGGTACCGCCACGCGCGGACCCTCGGCGTTCTCGAAGGCGTGGTGGCCCTCTAACCGCCTCTCTCTCTCAAACCGGAACGACTCCGGAGGAAATCATGATCCAGTTCGATCTGAGCGAAAACGACAAGAAGGTCCTCGACTTCGTGCGCGAAGAAGCGCTGGTGTGCCGCGGGTACGCCCGCCACTACGACGAGAACGAGCACGAGTTCCCGCCCGACGAGCTGCCCGAGGCGAGCCAGTTCCCCAGCATCTTCGAAGTCATGAGCGGGCGCGGCGCGGAAGACACGGGAATGGCCGTGATGAGCATGCTGATCTCCGCGGGCCAGACCTGGGGCGACTACTCGGTGCGCATGCGCCGCGGCCGCGGCGGTCTGGGCAACGCGGCTCTGCGCGCCGCCGGAACGCCGGAGCAGAACGAGAAGTGGGGCGGGCTGACGCTCGCCATGGCGATCACCGAGCCGGGCTGCGGCTCCGACCCGTCGCTGGTGTCCACGACTGCGGTGCTGGACGAGGCCACCGACGAGTGGGTGATCAACGGGGAGAAGATCTTCGTGACGACGGGTTGCCGCGCGGAGGGCGTGGTGATCTGGGCGACCCTGGACAAGTCGGCTGGGCGCGCCGGCATCAAGTCCTTCCTCGTGGAGAAGGGCACGCCCGGCTTCGTGGTGGCTCAGAAGGAGAAGAAGCTCGGCATCCGTGCCGACGACACGGCCGCCTACGTATTCAGCGACTGTCGCGTCCCGCGGGAGAACCTGCTCGGCGGCAAGGAGGAGATCCCCAAGGCCGGGTCGGGCGGCTTCAAGGGCGTCATGAAGACGTTCAACATGACCCGCCCGGCGGTCGCGGCCATCGGCCTCGGCATCGCCGAGGCATCGCTCGACTTCACCCGCGAGCAGCTCGAGGGCGCCGGCGTGAAGATCGAGTACGGCCCGGGCCTGCACGGCCGCAGCGCGGCCGCACAGCGCTTCCTGGAGCTGGAGGCCACGTTCGAGGCCGCCATGCTGACGGTGCTGCGTGCCGCGTGGCTCGGCGACAAGGGCAAGCCCAACAACCTGGAGTCCTCCATCTGCAAGGCGAAGGCGGGTTCGGCGGTGCGCGAGATCACCCAGGGCTGCATCGAGCTGCTGGGCCCGATGGGAGTCTCCCGTGAGCACCTG
>CAXMOD010000132.1:0-18265 GCA_964194905.1 uncultured Desulfobacterales bacterium
CATGCGATCGATCTCGGCGGAGTCGAGACCGCCGCTGCCCTCGATGCGGATCGACTGCTCCTTCTCGCTGGCCTTGTCCTTGGCGTGGACCGCCAGTATGCCGTTGGCATCGATTTCGAAGGTCACCTCGATCTGGGGCACGCCCCGGGGAGCCGTCGGGATGCCGTCCAGGATGAAGCGCCCGATGGTGCGGTTGTCCGCGGACATGTCGCGCTCGCCCTGGAGCACGTGGATCTCCACCTGGGGCTGGCTGTCCGCCGCGGTCGAGAAGACCTGGCTGCGCTTGGTGGGGATCGTCGTATTCTTCTCGATCAGCTTGGTCATGACACCGCCCAGGGTCTCGATGCCCAGCGAGAGCGGGGTCACGTCGAGCAGCAGCACGTCCTTGACATCGCCCGCGAGCACGCCGCCCTGAACCGCGGCGCCCACCGCGACCACCTCGTCGGGATTCACGGTCTTGTTGGGCTCCTTGCCGAAGAGCTCCTGGACCTTCGCCTGGACCAGGGGCACCCGGGTCGATCCGCCGACCACCACGATCTCGTCGATCTCCGAAGAAGAGAATCCCGAGTCGGCGATCGCCTGCCGGCACGGCTCCAGCGTGCGCTCGACCAGGTCCTCGATCAGCTGCTCGAACTTCGAACGCGAGAGCTTCAGTGTCATGTGCTTCGGCCCGGCCTGGTCCGCCGTGATGTACGGCAAATTGATGTCGGTGCTCTGAGCGGTGGAGAGCTCGATCTTGGCCTTCTCCGCCGCCTCCCGCAGCCGCTGCAGGGCCATCGGGTCCTGGGAGAGGTCGATACCCTGGTCCCTCTTGAACTCGGCGATCAGGTAGTCGATCACCCGCTGGTCCAGGTTGTCGCCGCCCAGGTGGGTGTCGCCGTTGGTGGCCTTCACTTCGACCACGTTGTCGCCCACCTCGAGGATCGAGATGTCGAACGTGCCGCCACCGAAGTCGTAGACGGCGATCTTCTCGTCGGATTTCTTGTCGAGCCCATAGGCGAGCGCCGCCGCCGTCGGCTCGTTGATGATGCGCTTGACCTCGAGGCCGGCGATCTTGCCCGCGTCCTTGGTCGCCTGACGCTGAGCGTCGTTGAAGTAGGCCGGCACGGTGATGACGGCAGCGGTCACCGTGGTGCCCAGGTGGGCCTCTGCCGCGCCCTTCAGCTTCTGGAGGATCATCGCCGAGATCTCCGGCGGCGCGTACTCCTTGCCGCGGACCCTCACGGCGGCGGTTCCGTCCTTGCCCTCGAAGACCTCGTAGGGAACCAGGCTCACCTCCTCGGAGACCTCGGAGAGCCGGCGGCCCATGAAGCGCTTGATGGAGTAGACTGTCCCCTCGGGGTTGGTGACGGCCTGCCGCTTGGCGATGGCGCCGACCAGGCGCTCTCCCTCCTCGCCGAAGCTCACCACGGAGGGGGTCGTGCGGCCGCCCTCCTCGTTCGCGATCACGGTGGGCTGACCACCTTCCATCACGGAAACCACCGAGTTGGTGGTGCCCAGATCGATGCCGATGACCTTGCCATCTCCCGCCATGGATTCCTCTCCTGATCCGGTGGGATCGAGCCCACCGGTGCCGCCAAGGCTGGGCACCGAGCCTGGGGTGTCAAATCAAGCGCGACCCCCCGCGGGGCCCCCTCTTAGCCCCAGTAGCGGTCGATCGGGCGGCGGACGCGGAAGTGGCGCTCGGTGGTGTGCTCCACCAGCTGGCCTCGGCCCCACCAGGCTCGCCCGAAGACCGCTGCGCGCAGCACGTTGGCTCCGTCGACCAGCAGCACGACCTCGCCGATGGCGCCGTTGGCGGCGATGGTGAACGAGTCGGTCACATCGGCGCCGTTCAGCGTCACGCGCAGGGTTTCCGGCCGGGTGCGATCGGTGTACCGGAAATGCACGAGGACCTCGAGGGCCTCATCGGGCACCTCGGCATCCTCCCCCGCCTTCAGGCTGATCTCCAGCAGCGGCGGCCCCAGGGGCTGAAGCCCGGCGAGCACCGCCAGGCCGACCACCAGCGCGAGGGCGCAGCCCAGAACGATGCGGAGCACGCGGGATCGTCTGCGCTGCGCGCCCAAATGCGACCTCCTGCGGCGGATTTCCCGATCCGGCCGGGAACTACACGCCGCCATACGGTGTCCACAGGTCGTCGCGGAGGGTAGCCGAAAGGGTCAGGGGGAATCGCCGGGCAGACGTCCCGGACTTCCCCCTCGGGGGAGCGGTGCCCCGGCGGGGGCGAAAGGATAGACTGCGCAGCGCGTCTTCCTGGCGGAGATCCGCCCCCCGACGAAGACCCACCGAATCCGAGAGAGTTGGGAGATGGGCCGGGCCGGAATCTGGATCGCCAACACCTGCCTGTTCGTCCTGTGCTGCTGGCTGGTGGCCGCCAACCTGAATCAGGTGGCCGGGGCCATGCTTGCGCCGGCGGCGGCACCCCCCAGCGTCGCGGCCGCCTCTGCCCCGGCGGCGCGCGCACGCACCTTCGAAGACCGCCGCATCATCCTCTCCCGCGACCTGTTCAGGGTCTCCACCGTGGTCCCGGAGGCGGCGATCAGCGAAGAAGAGGAGCTGGAGGCCACCAAGCTGCCGCTGCGCCTGCTCGGCACCGCAGCGTCGTCCCCTCCCCAGCTCTCGTGGGCTGCCGTGGAGGACCAGAACCAGCGCAAGGAGGTGGTGGTGACCCTGGGCAGCGAGCTGGCCGGAAGCGCCACCGTCGTCGGGATCGAGCGGCGTCGCATCATCCTCGAGAATCGGGGTCGCCGCGAGGAGCTGGCGCTCGAAGAGGACGACGGCAGCAAGCACCCGCCGACCCGCGCTTCGTCGCGAGCAGCGCAGCGCAAGACGGCCCGCTCCGCAGCGAATGCCCGCCAGGGCGACATCGCCTCGCGCATCAAGCGCCTCTCGGACAACCGCTTCCAGGTGAGCCGCGAGGACGTGGTGGAGATGGCCGGTCGCAGCCCGGCCGAGATCTTCTCCTCGGCACGCATCCTCCCGAAGTACCAGGAGGGGCAGATGGTCGGCATCCAGCTGAACAACGTGAAGGCCGGCAGCCTCTTCGAGGACATCGGAATCAAGGATGGAGACGTGATCACCCAGTTCAACGGAATCGACATCGACAGCCCGCAAGGAAGCGCCGAGGTGCTCCGCGAGCTGACCCAGGCCGACGTCTTCGAACTCCAGGTGACCGGATCGGACGGGGGGGCGCGCACCCTCACCTACCAGGTGTCGGAGTAGTCGTGTCCCGAGACCTGCGCGGCGCACCCGCTCTGCTCCCGCTGCTCGCGATGCTGGCGTTGCTGGCGGGCGGCCTGCCCGCCGCCCCGGCCGCGGCCCAGGCGCCTGACGAGAGCGGGCTCGTCCAGCTCGACTTCCAGGATGTCGAGCTCTCCGTGGTGATCGAGACGATCGCGAGACTGACCGGTCGCAACTTCATCTTCGACGATCGCGTGCGTGGGCGCGTGACGATCGTGTCACCCACGCGGATCAACCTCGAGCAGGCCTACGCCGTGTTCGAGTCCGTGCTCCAGGTCAAGGGCTTCACGACGGTGACCGGCCCCGGCGGCGCCATCAAGGTGATTCCGATTCGCGAGGCCAAGGAGTCGGCCATCGAGACCGGCGCCAGCACCGTGCGCCCGGCCAACCGCGACCGTTTCATCACGCGCCTGATCCCGCTCCAGTACATCGATGCCGAGGCAATCACGAACACCCTGAAGCCCCTCGTGTCGAAGGACGCCTCGATGGTGGCCTACGCACCCACCAACACGATCATCCTCACGGACTCGTCCTCCAACATCCGCCGCCTGCTCTCCATCCTGGAATCGATCGATGTGGAGACCTACCGCGAGGAGTTGGCGGTGATCCACGTGCGCTACGCGGACGCCGCCACGCTGGCCGAACAGCTCGGCCAGATCTACGGAGCCAAGGTGGCCCAGCAGACCACACCCGCACGGGGGCGCGCCCGAACTCGGACCCAAGCGCAGGCGTCCGACCCGGCGGCCCGCCAGCCGCCGCGCATCCTCACCGACGGGCGCACCAACTCGATCATCGTGCTTGCGTCGCGCCAGCGTCTCGAGGACATCCGCAGCTTCATTGCGCGCCTCGACGTCCCCATCACGGGCGAGGGGCGCATCAACGTCTACTACCTGAAGCACGCCGACGCCGAGGAGCTCTCCCAGACCATCAACAACCTGATCCAGGGGCTCCCCCAGACGCCCGCCGGTGGCGTCACGCCGGGCCGCGCCCAGACGCAGCAGGCGCTGCGCGCGGTCGTCTCCGAGCTCTCGGAAGGCGTGACGGTCACCGCCGACGTGGGCACCAACAGCCTGGTGATCCAGGGCAGCCGCGAGGCCTACCAGACCCTGACCGCGGTGATCGAGAAGCTCGACATCGAGCGGCCGCAGGTGCTGGTGGAGGCCCTGATCATGGAGGTCTCCATCGGCAACAGCGAACAGCTCGGCTTCAACGGGATAGCTCGCATCTTCGGCAGCAAGGGCAACTTCACCGTGGGCTCGCTCACGGACAGTCGCCTCGGCCCCACGCTGTTCGGGCCGGTGCAGCTGCCGGGCAACGGGAACGGTGTCGACCCGACGGACCCGGAGGCGCCTGCAGACACCACCACAGGAGGGCAGATCGGCGACTTGATCGGCGACATCGCCGCCGCCGCCGCAAACGCTTTCGTTGCGGGCGCTACCTACAATACCGTGAGCGCGGTGACCGACGATGACGGCAACATCACCGGGCTCAGCGGAAGCCTCATCACCGGCGTGATCCGCGCCTCCGCCAACCTGGCGGGCACCAACATCCTCTCGGCCCCGCACGTCCTGACCTCGGACAACGAGGAGGCGGAGATCAAGATCGGCAGCAACATCCCCATCGTGACGAGCCGGGTGCAGTCGGCCGCCGGCCAGGAGACCGGCCTCGCCACCTCCCAGAACATCGAGCGCCGCGACATCGGCGTCACCCTGCGCGTGACCCCCCAGATCACCGAGGGCAACAGCCTGCGCATGGAGATCTTCCAGGAGATCACCGCGCTCGACGTGGCCAGCTCGGCCATCACCGGCGACCCGCAGGAAGTGGGGGTCTCGCTCTCCAACCGCAAGATCGAGAATACGGTGGTGGTCGCCGACGGCGAGACCGTGGTGATCGGCGGGCTGCTCGGAGACGAGTACCGTGACGTGGTGTCCAAGGTTCCCTGGCTGGGCGACATCCCGTTCTTCGGCTGGCTCTTCAAGACCACCGACCGGCAGCTCGACAAGAAGAACCTGCTGGTGTTCATCACTCCCCACATCATCCGCCAGCCCGAGGAGCTCGAGTACCAGACCATCCGCAAGCGCGAGGAGTTCGCCCGTCGCTCCGGCAAGGCGCTCGGCGATCCTCGCAACGCCGAGCTGCGCGAGCAGGACGAGAAGTTCCTGGACGAGTACGGCGTCCCGCTCGAAAAGCGCGGCAGACGCAATCCGGCGCGCGACAAGATGGGTGAGCTGCGCGAGCGCTACCCGCTGGAGCGCATGCGCGAGATCGAGCAACAGCTCGAGGAAGAGCAGCGCGACCTGGAGGCGGAGGCGACCGAACGCGCCGTGGCCCCGCGCTACGCCGTCGTGGCCGGAGTCTTCGACGACGACCAGCGCGCCGCCGACGTGTTGACCAACATTCTGGACACAGGAGTGGACGGCCGCCTGATCTCGCGCGACGAGGGCGGCAACCTCCTCTACGAGATCCGCCTCGGCCCGTTCGACAGCAGGGCCAAGGCGACACGCGTCCAGGAGACGGTGCGCGAGGCCTTCGGCCTGACGCCCACCGTCGTGGAGGAGTCCCGGAAGCCGTGAGCCAGGCCGCCCTGACAGGACCGCTCGACCTGGAGGAGATGCTCCGGCGACACACCTCCCTCGACGAGGAGCAGCTGGCGGAGGCGCGACGCCTGCGCAGCGAGCGCGGTGGCCGGCTGCTCGCGATCCTGATCGACGAGGGCTTCGTAGACGACACCGAGGTGGCTCAGCTCCTGGCGCGGGAGCTGGCGCTTCCCCTGCGCGCCGAAATCGATCCGGATTCGATCGGACCGGAGCTGCTGGGACGCGTGCCCATCGGCTTCGCCAAGAGCCACGCACTGATCCCGTTGGAGGCCGACGCTGCGCGCGTGCGCGTCGCGGTGTCGGATCCGTTCGACGCGGAACCCCTGGACGACCTGGGGCTGCTCTTTGCGGGCGCCACCGTCGAGCCCGAGCTGGCCGGGCGGCGCGCCATCCTGGCGGCCATCAACCAGGCCTACGACCGCGGCACCGCCAGCGCGGCGGACCTGGTGGAGGACGCCACCGGGGACCTCTCAGCCATCGCCAGCGAGATCAGCCACGAGCCCCAGGACCTGCTCGACGCGGCCGACGACGCGCCCATCATCCGGCTGGTCAACTCGCTGCTCCAGCAGGCGGTGAAGGAGCGAGCCAGCGACATCCACCTGGAGCCGTTCGAGTCGGAGATTCGCGTGCGCTTCCGCGTGGACGACGTGCTCTCCGAGCCGATCCAGTCGCTGCCGCGCTCGCTTCAGGCCAGCGTCGTCTCGCGCATGAAGATCATGGCGGGCCTCAACATCGCCGAGAAGCGCCTTCCCCAGGACGGGCGCATCCGTCTCAAGATCGCCGGGCGCGACTACGACGTGCGCGTCTCCACCGTCCCGGTGACCCACGGTGAACGCGTGGTCCTCCGCCTGCTGCCCCGCACCACGGACATGTTCGACCTCGAGCGCCTGGGCTTCGGCAAGACCCAGCTCGAGGTGATGCAGCGCCTCATCCACCGCCCCAACGGCATCGTGCTCGTCACCGGCCCCACCGGCAGCGGCAAGACCACGACCCTCTACGCGGCGCTCTCTCGCATCAACTCGGTGGACAAGAACATCATCACCATCGAAGACCCGGTGGAGATCCAGCTGCGGGGCGTCGGCCAGATCGAGGTGAGCCCCAAGATCGGCCTCACCTTCGCGAGCGGGCTGCGCTCGGTCCTGCGCCAGGATCCGAACGTGATCCTGGTGGGCGAGATCCGCGACCTGGAGACCGCCGAGATCGCGATCCAGGCCTCCCTGACGGGCCACCTCGTGTTCTCGACCCTGCACACCAACGACGCGCCCAGCGCCATCACGCGTCTGGCCGACATGGGCGTGGAGCCCTTCCTCGTGGCCTCGTCGCTGGCTGCCGTGCTGGCCCAACGCCTCGTGCGGGTGCTCTGCGAAGAGTGCAAAGAGCCCTGGGAGCCCACGGCCGAGCAGCTGGGCGAGATCGGGATCCGCACCAAGAACGGTCCCATCACAATCTACCGGCCGGCGGGGTGCGTGCGCTGCGGGCACACGGGCTATCGCGGCCGCGTCGGCATCATGGAGCTGATGATGATCGACGACGACATCCGCAACATGGTGACCCATACGACCGACTCCAAGGCCATCAAGCGCTGCGCGGTGGAGAAGGGCATGGGCACGCTGCGCGCCGACGGCGCGCGCAAGGTGGTGCAGGGTGTCACCTCCATCGCGGAGGTCCTCCGGGCTACGGAGGACGAGGGCGTCGTCGCCCAGATCTGAGGGCCGGCATGCCTGTCTACACCTACAAGGGCGTCGCCGGCAGCGGGCGGTCGACGCGCGGGTTCGTCGACGCCGAGAGCGTCCGGGCTGCACGCGCCAAGCTGCGCAGCGATGGGATCACGCCCGTCGAAGTGGTCGAGGGCGGGCGCGGCGCGACGCTGCAGGCCAGCGCCGGCTCGTCGCGCAGCCTGAAGCTGCCCACGCTGCGGCGCATCTCCGGCATCGATCTCTCGATCGCCACGCGGCAACTCGCCACCCTGATCGGTGCGGGCATTCCGCTGGTGGAGTCTCTCTCTGCGTTGTCGGAGCAGGTGGAGAGCGCGCGGCTCAAGGCGGTGATCGGCTCCGTTCGCGACAAGGTCAACGAGGGCGCGGCGCTCGCAGACGCCATGGAGCAATCGGGCGCCTTCTCGGCGCTGTACGTCAGCATGGTGCGCGCGGGCGAGGCGGGGGGCGCCCTGGAGCAGGTGCTGGCACGTCTGGCCGACTACCTCGAGGGCCAGCAACGCCTGCGCAACCAGGTCACGGCCATCGTCGCCTACCCGATCGCCATGCTGGGCTTCACGATGGTGGTGGTGACGGCCCTGGTGACCGTGGTGTTGCCCCAGATCACCGAGCTCCTGGCGAGCCTGAACCAGCCCCTGCCCATCTACACGCGCGTCATCATGTCGGTGTCGACCGTGGCACGCGACTGGTGGTGGGCCTTCGCGCTGGGCGGCGTCGCCCTCACATTCGGCCTGCGCGCCGGGGTCGGCACGCGCCGCGGACGTGAGATCTACGACCGCTGGAAGCTGCGCCTCCCACTGCTCGGCCGCGTCGCGCGCCTGCTGGCCGTGTCGCGCTTCACGCGCACGCTCGGAACGCTGCTCTCGGGCGGCATCCCCATCACGCGCTCCCTCGACATCGCCAAGCACGTCACCAACAACGTGGTGATCGGCAAAGCCATCGACCAGGCGCGGGTGAGCGTCACGGAAGGCGCCACGCTGGCCGCCCCGCTCCGGGCGAGCGGCCACTTCCCCCCGCTCGTCACCCACATGGTGGAGGTGGGAGAACAGAGCGGCGAGCTCGAGGCGATGCTGGTGAAGGTCGCGGAGATCTATGACGACCAGGTCGAGACCAGCGTCCAGCGTTTCACCGCGCTGCTCGAACCGCTCCTCATCCTGATCATGGTCGGGATCGTGCTGGTGATCATCCTCGCCACGCTGGTCCCGTTGCTCCAGATCACGAGCTCCATCCAGTGACGGGAGCGCAGCTCCCTCGACGGACGGGACCCGACACGAAGACGAAAGGAAGCCCGATGGCCCCTTGGAGACGACGCAGCGCGGCGTTCACCTTGATCGAGATCATGGCGGTCGTGCCCATCATCGGAATGCTCGGCGGAATCGTCGGCGTGGTGATCTTCGGCCAGGTGGACAACGCGCGCGTGACCACGGGGCGCACGCAGATCAAGCAGATCGAGAGCGCTCTCGAGTTCTATCGACTCGACAACGGCCGTTATCCCACCACCGAGCAGGGGCTGCGCGCCCTGGTGGAGAAGCCCGCCAGTGCCCCGGAGCCGCGGCGCTGGCGCCGGGAGGGCTACCTGCAAGGCGGCGCCGTGCCGGCCGACCCCTGGGGCGAGCCGTTCCAGTACGTCCAGCCCGGCTCCTACAACCCGTACACCTTCGACCTCTGGTCGCTCGGCGCAGACAGTGCGCCCGGCGGCGAGGACGTCGATGCCGAGATCGGCAACTGGGCCGACGAGGAGCTCTAGCCGACCGTGACCTCCCTGCGCCGCGCCGCGTTCACGCTGCTCGAGATGCTCGCCGTCATCGCGATCATCGGGATGCTGGCCAGCCTCGTGCTGCCGGGGCTCGGATTCGCTACCGCGCAAGCCTTGGAGGACCAGGCGCGCACGCTGTCGGCGGACCTGGAGTTCGCGCGCCAGCGCACCGTGATGACGCGCATCCGCCATCGGGTGGTGCTCGACCTGGACGTCGGCGCCTGGTGGGTGGAGTGGCAGGCGCCTCCGGCAGCAGAGCCCGACCCGGAACACACCGCCGCGCCCGACCCGAGGCCGCGCGACGGCGGACCGGTGGATCTCTCGCCCCCCAGCAACACCGCGGGGGAATTCGTGCCCCTGCCGTCGGGGCCGGGACGCAGCCGGCGGCTCGACCGCGGGGTCCGATTCGGCGGAGTGGAGACCGGCGCGGGCACCGCGCAGCGAGACCGGGTGAGCGTGGGCTTCGAACGCGACGGCAGCGCCGACCCGACGCAGGTGACGCTGCTCGACGAGGACGGCTACGGGCTGGTGCTCGACGTGCGGCCCCTGGCGGACGCCGTGGTGGTGCGCGATGCCGGCTAGCGCGCGGGCACTGCGTCGATTTCCCGGCTTCACGCTGCTGGAAGTGCTCGCGGCGGTGCTCGTGATCGGCATCTCCTTCACCCTCGTGGCACGCGCCAACATCGAAGGCCTGCGCGCCGAAGGCATCGCCATGCGGCGGCTGGAGGCCTCGCTGCTCGCCGACCGGGCGCTGGCGGAGCTCGAGTCCCAGCTCGTGATCGGCACGGCGCCCCAGGTGGGGCGCGACGAACGCGAGGTCGGCGATTACCGCATCGAGATCGAGATCGCGCCGCTGGAGATCGCGCTGGCGCCGCTTCCTCCCGAGCTCGGCGAAGCGGCGTCCCTGGCCGACCGGCCGGGCGTTCCCAGCCTGCTGACCGCACCGCAGCAGGGCGGTGTAACGCCGCTGCGACATGTGCGCGTGGCCGTGGTCTGGAACGACGGCACGGGCGAAGACCGCGTGGTGCGCGACACGTTCCTCTTCGATGCGGAATCGGTGTCGTCCTTCCTGCTGAGCATCTCGGATGCCGCGGAGGATCTGGCCCAGCCGCAAGGGGACGAGCCTTGAGACGCCGCCGCGTCGCCGCGTTCACGCTGGTGGAGATGCTCGCCGTCATCTTCCTGATGGGGGTCGTGGTGTCGGGGGTCGTGAACTTCTACCTGGAGATGTCGCGTCAGAGCAACGCCGCCGCCGACAGCATGCGCCTGCTACGGCGCGGCACCGCGGCGATCGACCGCATCGCCCGCGAGCTCGAGGCCTCGCTCCTCGTGGTGCGACCCGGTGAAGTGGATCCCCTCGATCACCCGTGGGTGTTCTTCGCCGAGAACCGGGGCGGCGGCGACGGGGCGGACCGGTTGCGCTTCGTCACCTGGAGCCACCATCCCCGCGCCGATGCACTGCGCGAGTCCGATATGGCGGTGGTCGCCTACGGCCTGGCCGAGTCCGAGGCGGGAACCCGGGCGCTCATGCGCTGGAGCCTCACGCGCCTTCCGGACGCGCTGGAACGCGACGTACCGGTCGATCCGGACGAGGGCGCCCAGGTGCTGGTGGAGGACGTCGCGGAGTTCGGCCTGCGCTTCCTCGGCGAGGGCGGCGAGTGGACCGACAGCTGGGATTCCTCCTCGCTGGTCGAGTCGAACCTGCTTCCGGTGGCCGCCGAGGTCCATCTGGCCCTCGCAGAGCCCGACCCGGAGACGATGCCGACCCGGCTCGAGCGCCAGGTGGTGCTGGCGCTTCGGCCCCTCGACCTGCAGGTGCTCCTGGAACCCGACGACGCCGACGACCCGAACGGCGATCCGGACGATGACGAGGAAGAAGCGAACGGCGACTGCATCACCGTCGACCAGTGCCGCGCAACGCATCCCGAGGTGGACCTCTCCGGAGTCGACCCGACGGTTCTCGAGAGTGTGGGCAACCAGTGCGCCGGCGAGGTGACCGCTTTCTTCGCGGTGCCGGAGGACTGTCTATGATTCGCGACCGGCGCCGCGAATCAGGCGTGGTGCTGGTGCTGGTGCTGGTCTTCCTCCTCCTCATGGTGAGCTCGGTGGCCACCTTCCAGCGGCGCGCCGTCCTGGACGCCACCATCGTGCAGAACCGCGACGCGGTAGCCCGCGCCGAGGCCCTGGCGCGGGGCGGCGTGCGCCTGGCCTGGGCCCTGCTCCTGGAGGATCTGCTGCGCGAATCCCAGGGCGGCCTCGGCGCCGAGACACGCTACGACGTGTGGGCGCGCGCCGAGGGTCTGACCTTGCCGCTGGACGAGGACGCCGAGCTGAGCCTGCACATCGAGGACACCGCCTCGCGGATCAACCTGAACGCACTCTTCGCCGAAGGCGCCGTGCGGGACCCCGCCTCGGAGACGCTGCTGGTGGCCCTGCTCGAGACGGTGATCCGCGATGCGGAGTTCCCGCCCGAGCGCCAGTACGATCCGCGCGAGCTGGCTCGCAACCTCGTCGACTGGATCGACACGGACCAGGCCGCCCTTCGAGGAGGACTCGAGGACGACGTGTACCAGCGACAGGAGCCCCGCTACCGCGCGCCCAACCGCCCCCTCCTCTCGCTCGCGGAGCTGGCGCTCGTGGAGGGATTCGACCCGCCGCTCGTCGAGGCGCTGCGCCCCTACCTGACGGTGTACCCGTACGTGGGAGGGGAAGGCATCAATCCGAACACGGCGCCGCCCTGGGTGCTCGCCGTCTTGTACCACGGCGTGGCGGGAGACTACCGCCTGGCCGAGCCCACCCTCGCCGAGAACCTGGTGCGCCTGCGCGACCGCGGACGGCTGCTGTGCGGCGAGAGTCTCGACGACCCGCTGTGCGCATCGCTCAGCGAGAACGTACCGGGCGAGCTGTATCCGCCTCCGACCTTCGACACAGACCTGTTCCGGGTGCGCGCGGTGGCGCGCGTGGGGTCGGTGACGCGCACGCTGGAGACCGTTCTCGACCGCAGCGACCCGAACCAACCCCTGGTCCTGGCCTGGAGGATGGAGTGACGCGGCCATGTCGATGCTGACGCGAAGCGCGTTCGGGCTCGACCTGGGTGCGCACGCCATCAAGATGGTCGAGCTGCGCCAGACGCTGCGCGGGATCGAGATCGGTCCCATGCGCGCGATGACGACCCAGGACCCGGACGATCCCCGCGGCCTGGGCGAGCGTCTTCAGAGCTTCCTGCACATGCACCAGCTGCCGGCCGAGGCTGCCGTGGTCGCGCTTCCCGGTGATCGGCTCACCAGCCGACGCCTCAGCTTCCCGTTCGCAGACCGCCGTCGCCTGGACCAGGCGGTGCCTCTCGCCGTGGAGGACGAGCTGCCCTTCGACCTGGAGGACATGCTCGTGGACTGGGAACGCGTGGGCGGCGACGGCAAGACGAGCGAGGTCGCCGCAACGATCGCGCCACGCGCGGAGGTGGCGGAGCTGCTGGCCCTGCTCCACAGCGCCGGTGTGCAGCCGCGCATCGTGGAGGCCGAGGGGCTGGTGCTCGGCAACCTGGCCGGGCTCTACGAAAACGAGGGGACGTGCATCATCGCCGACCTCGGGCACCGCAAGACGACCCTCTGCCTCTACATCGACGGCGCACCGGCGGCGGCGCGCACGGTCCGTCTGGGCGCGGGCGCGCTCACGGAGGCGCTCGCTCACGAGCGCGGCATCGATGCGCGCGCCGCCGACGAACTGAAGGCCGAGACCGGCGTGGCCGGCCTGCACGGGAGCGCGGCGGCCGCAGTCCTGGATCGCTTGGTTCGAGAGATGGCCCGCGCCGTGGGATCCTTCGAGCCGGTGCTCGCCGCGCGAGACCTCGAAGCGGCCGGCCGCGCGGTGCTCGTGGGCGGCGGCGCGCACTTGCACGGCATCGACGAGTACCTCTCCGAGCGCCTGGGACTGCCCGCCGAGCGGATCCGCGTGCCCGACGACGAGCTGGGCCGCGCGCTCCTGGCGGCCGGCGATCCCGCCCTCTTCGCGCCGGCGGTCGCGCTGGCCGCGCGCGGCACCGCGCGGGCACGCACTCGGACGAACTTCCGCCAGGACGAGCTGGCGCTGCGCTACGACGTGGGCGCCCTGGGCCGGCGCATGCTGGGCACCGCGGCACTCGCCGCCGTCGCAGCGGTACTGACGGCCACACTCGCCCTTTCGTCGATCTCCAGCCAGTCTCGCCGCGCCGACGCAGCGGATGCCCAGGTCGCCGAGATCTGGAGCGGCGCGTTCCCCGGGCGCCCCGTGCCGTCGGACGCGGTGGCCGCGCTGCGCACCGCCGTACGTGACGCCCACGACCGCGCCGAGTTCCTCGGCGTCTACCGCGGCAACCTGTCGGCGCTGGACCTCCTGACCGAGATCTCGGCCCGCGTGCCTGAGCCGCTCGAGGTCGTCTTCGAGGAGCTGAACATCGACCGCCAGGTGATCCGCATCCGGGGGCACTCGCGCAGCTTCCAGGACGTGGATCGGCTGCGCGCGGAGCTGGAGGCCTTCGCGCCGTTCTCGCAGATCCAGGTCAGCGAGATCACGACGGGGCGCGAGGGAGCCAAGAGTTTCAGCGTCACCATCAGCCTGGCCCGCCAGGGAGGGCCGGCGTGACGTCGTTCTTCGACCGCATCCGTGCCGTCCTCGAAGGGCTTTCGCCCAACGAACGCCGTCTGGTGGCGCTTGCGGGCGCCCTGGCCGCGCTGCTCCTGCTCTGGGTCGCCGTGGTGCAGCCCCTCGCGGCGGCACGCGAGGGCGCCGCGGCACGTCGGGCCGCGGCCGAGGACCAGCTCGTGCTGGCCGGGCGCCTGCGCGCCGAGTTCGACGAGGTGAACGCCCGCCTCTCCACGGTCGAGCGCCGCATCACCCAGGGACCGCAGGGCAACATCTTCACGCTGCTCGAGACCCTGGCCACGCGCTCCGCCGTGAAGGTGGAGTCGATGGAGCCGCAGACGCCGCTGGCGAGCGACCGCTACCGGGAGACCAAGGTGGAAGTAGTGCTGAAGAGCGTGACCCTGGGCCAGGCGGTGAACTACCTGCATCAGATCGAGTCCGCGCCTCAGCTCATGTCGGTGAAGAGCCTGCGCATGCGCACCCGCCGAGACAGCTCGGCGCTCATGGACGTGAGCTTCACCGTCTCGACGTTCGAGCCCGCTTCGTGAACGCTGCAGGAGGCGCACCGCTGGCCCGCGGCCTGCTGTGGGTCGGTCTTCCGCTGGCGGGCGTCGTCCTCGTGGCCTTCTTCTTCGTGCTCGGCTTCCCATACGACCTGGTGCGCGACGCGGTAGCCGCCCAGCTCTCCGCCGCCAGCGGCGCGCAGGTGACGATCCAACGTCTCGGCCCCGGCCTCTCCCTGCTCGGCCCGCAATTCGTGGCCGAGGGGGTCCGGGTGACGCTCTCCGACGGAACGCCGCTCGAGGTGGAGCACGCCCGCCTGAGACCAGCCTGGTCGACCTCGTGGTTCGGCGGCACGCCCGCGCTGGCACTCGACGTGGCGGCGCCCGAGGGTCGCGTGGTGGGGACGGCCTGGATCGGCGCTGAGCCGGGCTTCGACGGCGAGCTGCGCGACGTGGCTCTGGCCCGCCTGCCGCTCGAGCGCTTCGTGCCGGACCTGATGCTGGCGGGTGTGGCGAACTTGGCCCTCGACCTGCGCAGCGCCGAAGACGGGACGAGTGGCTACCTGGAGCTCGAGGCGCGCGACGGCTCCATCGGCGTTCCCGGCATGCCCGTCGACCTGCCGTACGCCACGCTCGAAGGCCGAGCCGAGTTCGGCGGCGAGAGCCGCGTGCGCGTGGAGCGTCTCGTGATGGACGGTCCCATGCTCGCGGTCGAGGCGAGCGGAACGCTCGGGGCCGGCCCGCGGGCGGAGACCTCGCCGCTCGACGCCACGCTCCGCATCGAGGTCCGCGAGCGGAGCCTGCGGCCTATGGTCCGCGATCTGGGCGTGCGGCTCGACCCCCAGGGCCGCGCCGAGGTGAAGCTCGCGGGGACCCTCGCGCGGCCGGTGGTACGCTGAGCACGTGAGCGCGGACCAGCTCCAGAAGATCTTCAAGACCCTGGCCGACACCACGCGGGTGCGAATCCTGGCGCTGCTGGAGCGTGAGGAGCTGGCCGTACAGGAGTTGATGCGCGTGCTGGGGATGGCCCAGTCCCGCGTCTCGCGGCACCTGGCGATCCTCCGCGAGGCGGGCCTGCTGCGCGACCGACGCGACGGAACCTTCGCCTACTACCGCTTCCCGACTCCCCAGGAGGGCGCGTGGCGCGACGCCTGGGAGCTGGCGCGGGGCCAGCTGGCGGACGATCCAACCGCCGACCGCGACGCCGCCGAGCTGCGCGAGGTGCTGGCAGCACGGGCGCACCGCACACGCTCCTGGTTCGACGCGGTGGGACCCGAGTGGGACGCCCTGCGCAAGGTCTTCAACGACGACGTCCTGCGCGCCCGGGCGATCGCCCACCTCGCCCCTCCCGGACTCAGCGTGTGCGACGTGGGCACCGGGACCGGCGTGCTCGCCCTGGAGCTGGCGCGCCTCGGAGTGCGCGTGGTGGCGGTGGATCACAGCGAAGCCATGCTGGACGCAGCGCGCGCAAAGCTCGACGCCGAAGATGTCGAGGGTGTGGAACTCCGCCGCGGCGACGCTGCGCACCTGCCCCTCGACGACGCCAGCGTCGACGCGGCCTTCGCCCACATGGTGCTCCACTACCTTCCCTCACCGGCCGACGCTCTGGCCGAGATGGGACGTGTCGTGAAGCCGGGAGGGCGCGTCGTGGTAGTGGACTTCGAAGAGCACGACCGCGATTGGATGCGCGAAGAGCTCGGTGTGCAGTGGCTCGGATTTCCCCTCGACGACGTGCGTGCCTGGCTGCGAGCGGCGGGGCTCGAGGACGTGCGCGTGGAGCACACGGACGCAGCGGCGCGCAGCACGGACCTCCCCGCCACCTTCATCGCATCGGCGCGCCGCCCCGCGTGAGCCTGCAGGCCGTCCTCTTCGACGCCGCGGGCACCTTGTTCGACCCCCGCGAGCCGGTGGGTGAGACCTACGCGCGCGTGCTCGCCGAACACGGCGCAGCGATTCCGGCCTGGCGACTGGAGGACGCCTTCACCCGCGTCCGGCGGCACGCGCCGGAAATGGTCTTCTCGGACGCCGATCCGGCGGAGTGGCCCGACCGCGAACGGGCGTGGTGGTGGTCGCGCCTGCGCGAGACCGTCCGTGCCGCCGACAGCGAGGCCGACGTGCGCGATTTCGACGGGTGTTTCGAGCGACTCTTCGCCCACTTCGCCGAAGCCCACGCGTGGCGCGCACGCCCCGGGGCCGCCGAAGCCCTCGTCGCGTTGCGGGAGGCCGGCCTGCGCACGGCCGTGGTCTCCGACTTCGACCACCGCCTCGACAGCGTGCTCGAGGGGCTTGGCCTGGCGGTCCATCTGGACGCGGTGATCCGCTCGGCCCATGCCGGCGCTGCCAAGCCGGACCCGCGCATCTTCCGCTTTGCCCTGGCGCGGCTCGGGGTGGCCGCGGAGGAGGCGCTCTTCGTCGGCGATGACGCCGAGCGCGATCTGGCCGGCGGGCGCGCCGTCGGCATGGCGGCCCTCGACGTGAACGAGCTTGCTACGCTTGCCGACCTGCCGCGCCGTCTGGCCGCTTCCCAGGAGCCGAGCACATGAGCGCCGAGTCCCCTCCTGACGCCTCGCTGACGTTCTTCCGCGATCGCTTCGGCATGGACGACCGCGACCTCGACCGGGTCCTCGGCACCGCGCTGGAGCGACCGGTCGACCACGCGGATCTCTACTTCGAGTACACGACCCAGGACGGCGTGGCCCTCGAAGACGGCATCGTGAAGAGCGGCGACCGCCACCTGGAGCAAGGCGTCGGCGTGCGCGTCGTGGAAGGCGCGCGTCAGGGTTACGCCCACTCCGATGAGATCACCGTGGACAGCCTGCAGCTCGCGGCGCAGACGGCACGGACGATCTCCGAGGGAGCCGGACGCGGCGGTGCCGTGGCCGTGCGCGGCGCCGCACGCCACGACCTGTATCCGGTCGCCCAGGCCCCGACCGATGTGCCCGTCGAGTCCAAGGTGAGTCTGCTCTCGGAGATCGACAGCTTCGCCCGCGGGCTGGATCCGCGCGTGGAGCAGGTGATGGCGAGCGTGCTCTGCTCCCACAAGCACGTGCTGGTGGCCGCAGCCGACGGGACCCTGGTGGGCGATGTGCAGCCCCTCGTTCGCCTCAACGTGCAGGTGATCGCCGCCGACGGGGGGCGCCGCGAAGTGGGCTACCAGGGCTGCGGCGGTCGCTACTCCCTCGAGCGCCTGCTCGACCCGGAGCTCTGGCAGGAGCGCGTGCGCGAGGCGGTGCGGATCGCGCTGCTCAACCTGGACGCAGAGCCCTGCCCCGCCGGCAGCATGGACGTCGTGCTCGGACCCGGCTGGCCGGGCGTGCTCCTGCACGAAGCGGTGGGACACGGCCTCGAGGGCGACTTCAACCGCAAGAAGACCTCGGCGTTTGCGGACAAGCTCGGCGAACGCGTGGCCAGCGAAGGCGTCACGGTGATCGACGACGGCACCCTCCCCGATCGCCGCGGTTCGCTCAACGTGGACGACGAAGGAATCCCCACCCAGCGCACCGTGCTGATCGAGGACGGCATCCTCGTCGGCTATCTCCAGGACCGCACCAACGCGCGGCTGATGGGCGCGGTGCCGACCGGCAACGGGCGCCGGGAAAGCTACGCCCACCTGCCCATGCCCCGCATGACCAACACGTTCATGCTGGCGGGTCAGGACGACCCCGAGGACATCGTGCGTTCCGTGGATCGAGGCCTCTACGCAGTCTCCTTCGCCGGGGGACAGGTGGACATCACCAGCGGCAAGTTCGTGTTCTCCGCCAACGAGGCCTACAAGATCGAGAACGGGAAGCTCGGCGCACCGGTGAAGGGAGCCACGCTCATCGGCAACGGCCC
>CAXMOD010000133.1:0-8884 GCA_964194905.1 uncultured Desulfobacterales bacterium
ACCACCTCGTGCGGGTCGGCGGCGCCGATGAAGCCGGCCACCGTGGCGCGCGCGTCCTCGTAGTCGCGGGTGGAGCGCTCGCCGAGCAGGTGCACCGCGCGGTGCACCGCGCCGTTGTCGCGCTCGTAGAAACGGGACACCGCCTCCATCACCTGGCGCGGCTTCTGGGAGGTGGCTGCGCTGTCCAGGTAGGCGAGGGGCTTGCCGTGGACCTCCTGCTGGAGGACCGGAAAGTCCGCGCGCACCTTGTCGACGTCGAAGCTCACGAGTGCGCCTCCTCGAGCAGCTCGACCAGCTGCTCCTCCACGCGCTCGCGCAGCGGCTCGAAGCGCAGCTCGGCGGTGGCCTCGGAGACGAAGGCGCGCGTCAGCAGTGCGCGGGCATCGCGTTCGTCGATGCCGCGGGCCCGCAGGTAGAAGAGCGCATCCGGGTCGATCTGCCCGATCGTGGAGCCGTGGCTGCACTTGACGTCGTCCGCGCGGATCTCGAGCTGCGGCTTGGTGTCGATCTCGGCGCCACGCGAGAGCAGCAGGTTCTTGCTCGACTGCCGGGCGTCGGTCTTCTGGGCGTCGGGCCGCACGATGATGCGCCCGTGGAAGACGCCGCGCGACTGGTCGTCGAGGACGCCCTTGTAGAGCTCCTCACTCGTCGTGTGGGGAACCGCGTGGTCGATCGTGGTGTGGTTGTCGATGTGGCGGCGCCCGGTTCCGAGGAAGACGCCGTAGAGGTGGGCCGAGGCGCCCTCCCCCAGCAACGTCACCTCGGCGTCGTTTCGCACGAGGCCCCCGCCCAGCGTGATGGCGTGGCAGGCCAGCCGCGAGTCGCGTTCCAGATCTGCGTGCAGTGCCGAGATGTGACTGCCCGTGGAGGCCTCGCGTTGCAGGCGCACGTGCTCCAGCTCGGCGTTCGGCGCCACGGAGATCTCGGTCACCGCGTTGGTCAGGAACTCGCCTTCGCCGAAGCTGACGTAGTCTTCCACCACCGAAGCGCGGCTGCCGGCGCCGGCCTGGATCAGGATGCGCGGGTGCGAGACCGTCGGCTCCGATCCCGGCTCGCTGAGAAAGACCAGGTGGATCGGCTCCTCCAGGTCCGTGCCCTCCGGGATGCGTACGACGGCGCCGTCGCCCAGCTCGCGCTGGTTCCACGCGGTGAACGCGCGGGTCTTGGCGTCGGCCTGGGCGCCCAGCACGCCGCGCAGAGCCTCGGGCTCCTCGGCCAGCACGCGCGAGAGCGGACGTACTCCCACCTGCGGCGCGTTCGCGCGCAGCGTCGAGAGGTCGGCAGCGAAGACGCCGTTGGTGAAGACGAAGAGGTGGCAGGCGAAGACCGGGAAGCAGAGGCGCTCCAGCTCCGGGCGCGTCACGTCGTCGTGGCGCGGGTCGCCGGGCGTCCACGCTGTCTTCGCGATCGACGCAACGCTGGTGTAGCGCCAGGCCTCGAGCTTGGTGGTGGGAAGGCCCAGCTCCTGGAGGCGTTCGGCGCCCTCGCGGCGCAGGTCCTCGGCCCAGCCGGGCAGCGACTGAACGGGCGCGCTCACTCAGCCTCCCCGGTGAGCCAGCCGTAGCCCCTTGCCTCCAGCTCCAGGGCCAGCTCCTTGCCGCCGCTCTTCACGATGCGGCCGTCCGCCAGCACGTGCACCACGTCGGGCACGATGTACTCGAGCAGGCGCTGGTAGTGGGTGATCACGAGCATCGCGCGCTCGGGGTTGCGCATGGAGTTGACGCCGCTCGCCACGATGCGCAGCGCATCGATGTCGAGTCCCGAGTCGGTCTCGTCCAGGATCGCGAGGCGCGGCTCCAGCACCGTCATCTGCAGCACCTCGTTGCGCTTCTTCTCACCCCCCGAGAAGCCCTCGTTGATGGAGCGATGCATCAGCGCCTCGTCCATCTCCACGAGCTTCATCTTCTCGCGGGCGAGCTGAAGGAAGTCGATGGCGTCGAGCTCCGGCAGGTCCTGGTGCTTGAGCCGCGCGTTGAGGGCCGCCTTCAGGAAGTAGAGGTTCGAGACGCCGGGGATCTCCACCGGGTATTGGAAGGCCAGGAAGACGCCCTCGCGCGCGCGCTCCTCGGGCGGCATCTCGATGAGGTCCTTGCCGTCGTAGAGCACCGAACCCTGGGTGACCGTGACGCTGGGCTTGCCGGCCAGCGCGCCCGCCAGGGTGCTCTTGCCCGAGCCGTTCGGCCCCATCAGGGCGTGCACCTCGCCCGCCCCGACCGACAGGTCGATCCCCTCCAGGATCGGCACGTCGCCGGCGTTGGCGTGAAGTCCCTTGATCTCCAGCATGTCTTCCTTTTCTCCGCTCTAGCCCACGCTGCCTTCGAGGCTCACGCCGAGGAGCTTCTGCGCCTCCACCGCGAACTCCATCGGCAGCTCGCGCAGCACCACCTTGCAGAAACCGTTCACGATCATCGAGACCGCGTCCTCTTCCGAGATGCCGCGCTGGCGGCAGTAGAAGAGCTGGTCCTCGCCGATCTTCGACGTGGTGGCCTCGTGCTCGACGATGGCGCTCGGGTTCTTCACCTCGATGTACGGGAACGTATGGGCGCCGCACTCGTCGCCCAGGAGGAGCGAGTCGCACTGGCTGTAATTGCGGGCACCCTCGGCCTTCGGCTGCACGCGTACCAGACCCCGGTAGGTGTTCTGGCCGTGGCCGGCGCTGATCCCCTTGGAAATGATCGTCGACTTCGTGTTCTTGCCGATGTGGATCATCTTGGTGCCGGTGTCTGCCTGCTGTCGGTTCGCCGTGAGCGCCACCGAGTAGAACGCGCCCACCGAATCGTCGCCCTGGAGCAGGCAGCTCGGGTACTTCCAGGTGATGGCCGAGCCCGTCTCCACCTGGGTCCAGGAGATCTTGCTGCGCTTGCCGCGGCAGGCGCCGCGCTTGGTGACGAAGTTGTAGATGCCGCCCTTGCCGTTCTTGTCGCCGGGGTACCAGTTCTGGACGGTGGAGTACTTGATCTCCGCGTCGTCGAGAGCCACCAGCTCCACCACCGCTGCGTGCAGCTGGTTCTCGTCGCGTTGTGGCGCGGTGCAGCCTTCCAGGTAGGAGACGTAGGCGCCCTCGTCGGCGATCAGCAGCGTGCGCTCGAACTGCCCCGTGTTGGCGGCGTTGATCCGGAAGTACGTGGAGAGCTCCATCGGGCAGCGCACGCCCTTGGGGATGTAGGCGAAAGAGCCGTCGCTGAAGACCGCTGAATTCAAGCAGGCGAAGAAGTTGTCGGCGGTCGGCACCACCGAGCCCAGGTACTTCTTCACGATCTCCGGGCAGCGCTGCACCGCCTCGGAGAACGAGCAGAAGATGATCCCGTGCTTCTCCAGCTCGGCCTTGCAGGTGGTGGCTACGGAAACGCTGTCGAAGACGGCGTCCACCGCGACGCCGGCCAGTGCCTTCTGTTCGCCCAGCGGGATGCCGAGCTTCTCGTAGGTCGCGAGAAGCTCCGGGTCCACCTCGTCGAGGCTGCCGAGCTTCTTCTTGGGAGCGGCCCAGTAGGAGATCGCCTGGTAGTCGATCCCCGGGTAGTCGACCATCGCCCAGGTGGGCACGGTGTCTTCCTCGAGCAGCTGGAGGAAGCGCCGCAGCGCCTTCAGGCGCCACTCGAGCAGCCACTCGGGCTCCGCTTTCTTGGCCGAGATGAAGCGCACGGTGTCTTCGCTGAGGCCGGGCGGCAGGCTCTCCTGCTCGATGTCGGTGACGAAGCCGTACTCGTACTCCCGGTCGGCGAAGCTTTCGGGGCTCTGACTTTCGGCCATCGCTAGCGAACTCCCAGATCTTCGAGGGGGATGATGTCGGACGGATGCACCAGGTCGGCGAGGGTCACGCGCTCCAGGCTCTGGGCCACGACCGCCGAGACTCGCTCCATGGGCGTGCGCACGTGGCAACTCGGCTCGTGCTCGCACACTCCCGGTGCGGCGCCGCACTCGGTTATCGCCACCGGCCCTTCCAGCGCGGCGATGACCTTGGCCACGCTGATCTGGTCGGGCGGCTGCGCCAGGCCATAGCCTCCTTTGGAGCCGCGGTGCGAGACCAGCAGGCCCTCGCGCGCCAGCGTCTTCAGGACCTTCCCCACCATCGGGAAGGGCAGGTTCGTGCGCTCGGCCAGCTCACGGGCGTTCTGGGTGCTGCCGGCCGGGTCGCGGGCCAGCTCGGCCATCAGCACCACGCCGTAGTCGGTCAGCTTGGAGATGCGAAGCACCTGGGGATCCTCCGGGTTCCAGGCATCGAAGAATACAGGACCAAACTAGTCCTGTAAATAGGGGACCGAAACGGTCTTCTATATAGAAAACATAGTATTTTCCGTAGGTTATGATCGAAGTAGGCAGTTTCTAACGCAGGGCTCCTGCGCTACGGTCGCGCCTCGAGGGAGCTGCGCCATGGCCGTTCTGCCGTCCCACCGCCTGAACGAGCGCGTGCAGGGCTGGCTGTGCCACCTGTGGCGAAAGGCGATGACGCCCGACGACTGGACCCGCGAGGGCGAGCCCCATCCCTGGTGGGACAGCTACAGCGTCGAGCCGATGCTCTCCTTCGCGCGCTTCGACCTCTCCGAGTCTTCGTACGGACTGTTGCTGATGGCGGGCAAGACCCCCGCCTGGCGCGAGGTCTACACCCAGATCCTGGATGAGCTGATCCGCCGGCACACCACGTTCTGGGCGGCCGTGGACTGGTTGACCCAGATCGGTCCCGACCCCGACCGCGCGCACTACCCGAAGCGGTACAAGCCGTTCATCCCGGCGGACCTGTGGGGTGAATACGATGTGCCTGGTTGGACGGCGAACGGCGTCGAACCGTGGGGCGTGCAGCCGGACCCGATCGGGTCCGACGGCAACCTCTTCTTCCGCGGCTTCCTCACGCTGATGCTCGGCATCCACCGCGCCGTGTCGGGCGAGGAGACCTGGGAGAGACCCTTCGAAGTGACCGGGCTCGAGGACCGCACCTTCCCCTGGACGCACGGCGGGATCGCGTCGTTCCTCTCCGAGCAGTGGCAGAAGACGCCTCACGGCCCTCACTGCGAGAACACCAAGGTCTGGCCCTATTGTCTCTCCGCGGCGGGGCTCGGACTCCAGATCACCGACCTGACCACCGGATCGAGGACGCACGGCGTGTACGGCCAGTGGGTGGAGGACTTCCTGCAGAAGAAGTACCTCGGATTCGACGCGGGGGGCGATCTGCGCTGGGTCGGGATGTACTACGACCCGCTGCTCGACCGGGTGCACAAGGTGTCGCGCGCGTTCGGGCTGGCGCCGGCCTTCTACATCCTGCCCCAGGATCGCGCCCTCGCCGAGATCCTCTACCGGACTGCCGTCGGCTCCGTCGGCTGGGACCGGCGCTGGCTGCCCGTCCTGAATCCGGGCGGCGAACCTCGCTTCCTGAGCGTCGGCCTGCTGCTGGCGCGCGAGTTCGGCGACCAGACGACGGCGCGCCGGCTCGAGCGCAAGCTGGCCCGCTTCGAGAACGGCCGCTTCTTCGACGGCGGGGACTCCGCCACGGAGGACGAGTTCGGGTTCTTCTTCCGCTACGACGAGCCCTGGCCGCGAGGCCAGGAGACCGCGCTGCTGATGCTCCGCGACCTGTTGGATGGAGAAGGCGCCTGGGGGCGGGCCTTCAGCGAGTGGGACACGGAGAAGTTCTCGGCCCCGACCGTGGAGGGCGTGGACTTTCCGCGCATGGGGCTGGCCTCGGCGAGGAACGATCCACAGAAGGCCACTCTCGAGCTCGAGACCTACGCGGCCACGCGCAGCGACCTGGGCAGCCCGACCCGCTTCCGGGTGAGAAGCCTCCCCGACAGCGCAGATGTGTCGGTGCTGCGGGACGGCGTCGCCTACGGCGCCTGGAGGGTGCTCGGTCCGGATGCGATCGAGATCGAGACGCAGATCGCCGACCACGCGTTCGAGATCCGCACGGGCTACCGCGGCGCCGCCGCGACGTTCGGCGCAGGCGCGTCGGGCCGCGCTCCCTCCCCGCCTTCGCCCGCGCTGGCCCGAACCCGCATCAGCCCGATCGATCTGGTGACGGCAAGCGCCGCTCTCGCGGGCGGCGGCGGCTGTCCCTGCTGTGCGGGCGGCTAGGCCAGCGCCGAGGTCCGAGCGGGCGGCTCGGCTTCGAGCCGCGCGATGGCGTCGTCGAGCTTGCGGCCCAGCTCCTCCATGTACTCGGACATGGCCTTGTGGGTGACCGCGAAGGAGCAGGCCTCCTTGAAGGCCTGGGGCCGGCGCCACAGCGTCTCCAGCATGAGCCGCAGCGTGAAGCGCGCCCGCGCGGCGGGTGCGTCGAACACCGTGAAGCGCAGCACGCGCCACAAGAGCACCAGGTCCGCCGCGCGAACCTGACCCTTGTTCACCTGGCTGCCCCGGTTCAACAGGAAGGCGAGCGTGCGCTCGCGGAAGTTGTCGAAGTCGTAGAGATCGGCGATCAGCCGGCGGTAGCCACGGTAGAGCTCCACGCGCGACATGGCCTTCGGCAGGATGTTGGAGAACACGAACTGGTCGCCGGTGCTCTCGGCTACCAAGCGGCCCTCGCGCTGCACGCGCTCGTGGAGGGGCGTCTTGGGCATGGCCTGGAGCATGCCGGTCATGGAGACCGGAATGCGTGCCGCCTGGATGAAGCGCAGCTGCTCTTCGAAGATGGTGACGTCGTCGGCGTCGAAGCCCACGATCATGCCCGCCTGCACCTGGATGCCGTAGGACTGGATCTTGCGCACGTCCTCGAGCATGTCGCCGCGCGTATTCTGATACTTCTTGGTCTCGGCGAGCGACTCCACGCGCGGGCTCTCGATGCCGATGAACATGGTGGTGAAGTTTGCGGCGTGCAGGAGCTCCAGCAGCTCCTCGTCGTGGGCGACGTTGAGCGACACCTCGGTCTGGAAGCTCATCGGGTAGCCGTGTGCCTCGCTCCACACCGCCAGCCGCCGCAGCAGGTCCTTGGCTTGGTTCTTGTTGCCGATGAAGTTGTCGTCCACCAGGAAGACCTGGCGACCGCCGAGGCGGTGGATCTCCTCGATCTCCTCCATCACCTGGGGCACGGACTTCACGCGCGGGCGCCGGCCGTACACCACGATGATGTCGCAGAACTCGCAGCGGAACGGGCAGCCGCGCGCGAACTGCACCGTGGCCGCGTGGTAGCGGTCCAACTTGAGCAGGTCGAAGCGCGGCATCGGCGAGATCGTCATGTCGGGCTTCTCCGCGGGGCGGTACTCGGTCTTCCAGTGGCCCGCCTCGAAGTCCCGCAGGAACTCCGGCCAGGTCTCCTCGGCCTCGTCCACGAAGAGCACGTCGCACTTACCGCGCAGCTCCTCGGGACAGAGCGACGCGAACGGCCCGCCAATCACCACGAAGCGCCCGCGCTCCTGGAATTCGCGGACGATCTCGAGCATGCGCTCCTTGTGGACGATGTACCCCGTCACGCCGACCAGGTCGGCCTCGGCGTCGAAGTCGATCTCCTCGACGTTTTCGTCCATCAGCACGATCTCGTGCGGCCCCGAGGTCAGCCCCGCGACCGTGGGCATCGAGAGGTTTGGGAAGATGCACTCCTTCCCGATGACCGGGAGGATGCTGTCGTACGTCCAGAAGCTCTCCGGATTGCGGGGCGTGACGAGGAGGATCTTCATACCCGTGATTGTGACCCGAGACGGGTCCGGGAACCGTAAAATTTGCGTGAAAATCAGCCCGGTTGACGCCACGCGTCGAGGACGGGCGAGCCGTCGCGGGGCCAGTCGAGCGGCGGGGCCTGGAGTGTGCCGGGGCGACACACCCGCGAGGCGCCGAGCGCGCGCAGCCGCCTGGCCAGATCGGCTTCGCCGGCGCCGATCCCCTCGAGCGCGACGCCCTGGAGGTGCGCCCCAATCGGGGCGAGCGCGTCCAGGGCGGCGGCGGCGTCTCTCACGGGGTGCACGCGCACGAAGCGGAACAGCGGTGCCGCGCGCGGGGTCGCATCCGCCTCGCACACCACGGTCCATGCGCCGTCGGACGCCACGTGCACCTCGGTGCCGCGCATCGCCGCGGCGTCACGCTCGCGCACCGCGGCGGCGCTCGCCTCGAGTTCGACGCGGCCGCGCGGCATGTGCGTCTCGGCGCGCCCGAGCGCCTCCGCCAGTGCGTGGGTCGGGTCGAAGCCTCCCACGGCGTAGACGGCCACCAGCGAGAGACAGCCGAGCTGGTCCCAGAGTGTCGCGTCGAGGGCCAGGCGCTCGGCGAGGCCGGCGTCGGTTTCCCGTCCCACGATCGCCACCGACTGACGGTGTCCGTGGCGCAGTGTGCGGCGCGGCGGGTGCACCTGCGCCGCGAGAGCGTTCACGGCTTCGTCGGAGCCGTTCAGCTCCAACACGTCGGCTTCGCAGAATGCCGCCACGCATGCGGCATCTTCGCGATGGAACGATGCGAGCTCCACGCACGCTCCCAGGTCTGCGTCGATTGCGCGCAGCGCCTCCACCACGAGCGCCGGCGTCGGTGCGTCGTGTGCCGATGGCTTCACCAGCACCGGCGCGCCCACCAGGAGAGGCGCGGCGATCGAGACCAGCGTCGGAGGCGGCAACGCGCCGGCCAGCACCACCCCGGCGAGCGAGGGCGCTCGGGTCGCCTCGCCCGGCTGGGCGTTCGCGAGTCCGCGCAGCGCGTCGCCGCTCCACGGCGTGAATGCAGTCTCGAGCCCGGCGCGCACCGTCTCCGCGCTGAACCCGGTGGCGGCGGGAAGCTCCGCCTCCAGGCGCCGGCGCAGCACGGAGTCGGGATCGCGCAGCTGCTCCAGCAGCGCGGCCAATGCGTCGAGGGCGGCGTGCGGCCGCGTGCGCAGGGTCTCCGCGGCGCCCCGCAGTCGCGTCATGGCGGCGCGGATGCCGTCGGGCCCCGCGGTGTCGCTCACCCCACCGACTCCACCGACTGCGCGAGCATCTCG
>CAXMOD010000134.1:0-5302 GCA_964194905.1 uncultured Desulfobacterales bacterium
TAGCCGGCCGCCTGCGCTATCCCTTCGTCCCTGGGACGAGAGGATTCTACGAGCGCAAGGGGGATCCGGTGAGCGAACTCTTCTCGGTACGGGACAAGGTGGTGTGTGTGACCGGAGGGTCGCGCGGCATCGGCTTGATGATCGCGCGCGGTTTCGTCGAGGCTGGCGCCAAGGTCTACATCTCCTCCCGCAAGAAGGAGGTCTGCGACGGCGTCGCCGCGGAGCTCTCCAAGTCGGGGACGTGCATTCCGCTGCCTGCGAACCTCTCCACGGAAGCCGGTTGCAACGGCCTCGCCGAGGAGCTGGCGGCACGCGAGTCGGCTCTCCACGTGCTGGTGAACAACGCCGGTGCCAACTGGGGAGCGCCGCTGGCGGAGTACCCGGACGCCGCCTGGGACAAGGTGCTGGCGCTCAACGTCAAGAGCATCTTCCACCTGACCCGCGCTTGCCTGCCCATGCTGGAGAAGGCTTCGGGGGAGGACGGCCCGGCGCGGGTGATCAACATCGGCTCCATCGACGGCCTGCACGCGCCGCTGCTGGAGACCTACGCCTATTCCGCGAGCAAGGCGGCCGTGCACCACCTGACGCGCCACCTGGCTTCCAAGCTCGCACCCCGCATCACGGTGAACGCGGTCGCACCCGGGCCCTTCGAGAGCCAGATGATGGCGGCCACCCTGGAACGCTTCAAAGACGGGATCGTCGCCTCGTGCCCGATGGGTCGAATCGGTGAGCCCGACGACATGGCGGGCGTCGCGATCTACCTCGCGTCCCGGGCCGCCTCCTACGTCACCGGCGTCGTCATCCCGGTGGACGGCGGCATCACGGTGCGCTGATGGGAAAGCTCACGCACCTGGACGCCGAGGGGCGCGCGCGCATGGTGGATGTGTCCGGCAAACCGGACACGCGCCGCGAGGCGGAGGCCGCCGCGGTGGTTCGCATGCAGTCTGAGACCCTGGCGTTGATCCAGTCCGGCGGCGTGGCCAAGGGAGACGTGCTGTCCGTGGCCGAGTTGGCGGGCGTGATGGCGGCCAAGCGCACCAGCGAGCTCATCCCGCTCTGCCATCCCCTGGCCCTCGACGACGTTCAGGTCTCCGCGACAGCCGACGAGACTTCCTCGACGGTGGAGATCCGCGCGGTGGCGCGCACCACGGGGAAGACCGGCGTCGAGATGGAGGCGCTCACCGCCGTCGCGGTGGCGGCCCTCACCGTCTACGACATGTGCAAGGCGGCCGACCGCGGCATGCGCGTCGAATCGGTTCGCCTGGTGCGCAAGAGCGGTGGTCGCAGCGGCGAGACGGTACTGGAGTAGACGTGGCGGTCACCCTCGCCGACCTGGTGGGCGAGGCCCTGCAGCACGTGAACGAGATCGCACCTGAGGAGGCGCGGCGCCTGCTCGAGAGCCCGGAGCACGAGGGCTGGCACTTCGTGGACGTGCGCGAGGGCGACGAGTTCGCAGCGGGCCACATCCCGGGCGCCCTCCTCTACCCGCGCGGTTTCCTGGAGGTGCGCGCGGACCTCTCGCATCCCAAGCGCGACGCGTGGCTCGCCGACCGCGAACGCAAGCTCGTGCTCTACTGCGGTGGCGGTCATCGCAGCGCCCTCGCCGCCCACGCGCTCAAGCGCATGGGATTCGAGCAGGTAGTCTCGCTGGCCGGCGGCTTCGCCGGTTGGACGAAGCGGGGCTACCCCGTCGAGCCCTGATCGAGCAGCCGCAGGGCCGTCTCTGCGACGAAGTCCGGATCTTCCATCACCATCAGGTGTCCCACGTCGGCGCGCTCCACGCGCCCGCGCGGCATGCGTGCGGCGATGCTTCGGTAGGTCTCCACCTCGAAGTTTCCGCGAACGGCGTGCACGAAGAGGGACTCTGCGACGATGCGATCCGCCACCGGCAGCGGGTCGAGGGTCCCGCCGTTGCGGAAGACCGCGGCTTCCACCTCGGGTGGGCACTTCAGCCCGACCCGGCCGTCGGGACGGTCGGCGAGGCCCCACTCTGCGTAGAGCTCGCGGGCACGGGGTGTCCAGCCGGCGAAGAACTCCCGCTCCGCCCACAGCCCGAGGGCCTCCTCGCGCGAGTCCCACTCGGAGCGTCGGCGCGCGGACTTCTCGGCGGGATGCTCGCCGGGGCCGCGCCCCATGCGCGCGGCGTAGTTCGGGTCGACGATGACCGGGTCGAGCATCAGCAACGCATCGAAGAGCACCGGGCGCTCCGCGCTCGCCAGGCACAGCGCGGTGCCGCCGAACGAGTGGCCCATGCCGAGGGCGATGTGGCCGCCCGGCGCTTCAGCCGCGACCTGCTCCGCGACCGCGACCCAGTCGGCCACGAAATGGTCCCAGGTGTAGGCGGCGGGGTCTTCGGGCTTGGACGAGTCGCCGTGGCCACGCGCATCCATCGCCACCACGCGGAAGCGCGGCGCCAGGGCCTCGGCCACCTCGCCCCAGATGCCGGCGCAGAAACCGTTCGCGTGGTGCGCCAGCACCACGGGCCCTTCGTCGCCCCACTGGAGCAGGGCGATCTCCACACCCGGATCGCTTCCGGCCACCCTGCGCTGCGTGGGGCGCTGTACGAGAGACGACACGGCGGCCGAGGTTAGCCCTCCCCCCCGACGAAGCCCTAGGATGAGTGCCGCAGGAGGAGACACCTTGGCATCGGACCCCTCGTCCCCGCGCAACGCCCTGGTCACCGGGGCGAGCCGCGGGATCGGCGCCGCCGTGGCCCGCCGCCTGGCGGCGGACGGCTTTCGTGTCTGGATCAACTACCGCTCCAACCACGAGGCAGCCGAGAAGCTGCTGGGCGAAATCCGCGAGCGCGGCAGTGACGGCCTGCTGCTGCCCTTCGACGTGGCGTCGGCGGAAGCCGTGGAATCCGAGCTCGGGGCCGCGCTGAAGCGCGAGGGCCCCCTCGCCGTGCTCGTGAACAATGCCGGCGTCACCGCGGACGGGCTCGTACCCAAGATGAGCGACGACGCCTGGGAGCGCGTCGTGGAGACGAACCTGTCGGGCCCGTTCCGGGTGACCCGCGCCGCGCTGAAGGGCATGATGCGAGCGCGCTGGGGCCGCATCGTGAACATAGGCTCCGTGACCGGCGAGCTGGGCAATCCCGGTCAGGCCAACTACGCCGCCGCCAAGGCGGGCCTGATCGGCTTCACACGTTCCGTGGCGCGGGAGTACGCGCGCCGCAATGTCCTGGTGAACTGCGTTTCGCCGGGCTTCATCGACACCGACATGACGGCGGGCCTGCCGACCGAGGCTCTGGCCGCGCAGATCCCGCTGAAGCGCACCGGGCGGCCCGAGGAGGTGGCGGCGGTGGTCTCGTTCCTGTGCTCCGAGGAGGCCTCGTACGTCACCGGGCAGGTGATCGGCGTCAACGGCGGCCTCTACATGGGCTAGCCGGATGGCCCGCAAGTCAACTGTGAGCGACGTCCCCCTTCTGAACCAGGCCTTCGACGCCGACCTGCGCGAGCGGGTGCGGGGCAATCTGGAGCGCTTCGAGCCGCGGCCACTGGACTCGTCCGAGCTGCGCCGCGCGGCGGTGGCCTGCACCCTGGTGGACGACGCCGAGGGCCGCCCCTGCTTCCTGCTCACCCGCCGCGCGCCGCGCCTGCGCGCCCACGGCGGCCAGTGGGCGCTGCCGGGCGGCAGCGTGGACCCGGGCGAAACGGTCGAGCAGGCGGCGCTGCGCGAGCTGCACGAGGAGCTGGGTGTCGAGCTCGGGCCCGACAGCGTCCTCGGCCCGCTGGACGATTACCCCACCCGCTCGGGCTTCCGTATCACGCCCGTCGTGGTGTGGGGCGGAAGCGGGGCCGTGCTGACGCCGGACCCGACGGAGGTGGCCGAGGCCTACCGGGTGCCCCTGGCGGTGCTCGACGAGCCGGACGTACCGAGCTTCCACACCATCCCGGAGAGCGAGCGCCCGGTCGTGACCGTGCCCATCGCCATGGTGCAGACCTCCATCCACGCGCCCACGGCGGCAATCCTCTACCAGCTGCGCGACGTGGCGCTGCGCGGCCTCGACACCCGCGTCGCACACCTCGAGCAGCCGGTCTTCGCCTGGCGTTGAGGGGCCGAAACGAAGACGCCCGCGACTACAAGGTCGCGGGCGTGTGGAAGCGCGGGCGGAGCGGGCCTAGTGCGTACGGCGACGCATGTAGGCCACCCCGGCGAGTCCCACGAGAAGCATCACCGCAGTCCCGGGCTCGGGGACGTCGTTCTTGTACCAGTAGAGGTCCCAGAAGAAAGTGCCGTCGCTGAGGTCCTGACCGGCGAGGTAGTCCGCAAAGATCGTCGCCGATTCTCCCGGGTTGAGCGCGGTCTTGATCCCCATGCCCTGCACGATGTGCACGCCGGGGGAGCCGGGGGTGTCGAGGTTGTTGGGATCGCCTTCGAAGCGGTGGGGGAACGGAATGGGCGATTCGGCGTTCGTGGCGTCTGCGATCATCGGTCCGGTCAGGATGTCGCCGCTGAAGGAGTCCTTGTCGAAGCCTCCGATCACCGAAGGCGCCTGAGTCGCTGCGACGAAGCCGTCGCTTGGGTCCGTGGGTCGTATGTCCCAGATGGCGAAGAAGAGCTTGAGCTTGCCGTCCTCGGTCACCATGGCGTTCTCGGCCACCTCGAAGAATTCGTCGAGGGTGATCGTGAACTCGATAGCTAGTTCTGCCGGGTTCGAGGGGGTCGGGGTGCCCGCGGTCGGAAGGGGCGGTGTGGCACTCACCTCACCAGTCCAGTCGCTGCTCAGCAAGCGCATCCACTGCGGCATGCAGCCCTCGGGATCCTGCGCGTACGTGCAGTTGACGTCGCCGTCGGGATCTATCGGCACCTCCGTCGACAGATCCACGACGGGTACGTTCGGGGCGTTGACGCCCGGGTTGAGCGGCGTCGAGTCGCCGTCGTACCCGCTGGCCACCTCGCCGTCGGATCCGTCGTGCAGATACGGGCTCGAGCCCAGCAGGAAATGCTGGGTCGAACTCAGCGGGACCGCCGCCACTGCGGACGGCAGGAGCAATAGCGCCAGGGCACCGATTGCGGCGGTCCAGGCTCGAGGCCCGTGCAGTTTTCCCAACGCTTCCATCGCTGGCACTCCCACACGAGGCTTCCCAGGCCCTCGTGTTCCGAGAGTGAGTGGTCCAAGCGACGGGTTATGTGTCAGTCCCCCAGGGGAAATACATAAAATTGGTGAGTTTTCTCGCCGGGATGCCGGTTCCTGTGGGAGTGGCGCGTGGTAGGATTCGGTTCCTCTTGCAATCTCCGGGGCTTTCGCGCCGAAGGCGCGGACGGAGGAGGTCCCGGCTGCGGGTGTGCTGCCGCA
>CAXMOD010000135.1:0-15445 GCA_964194905.1 uncultured Desulfobacterales bacterium
CTTCTCCGGCGTGACGGACCCGTACCAGCCGGCCGAGCGCAAGCTGCGCATCACGCGCGGTTGCCTCGAGGTACTGGCGGAGTTTCGCAACCCGGTGGCGATCATCACCAAGAACCGGCTCGTGGCGCGCGACGCCGTGAAGAGGGGGAGCTGCGGCCGGGCGCCCGGGTCGCCCTCCACGCAGCCGAGCGGCATGAAGACGCGCCCCTGGCCGGGCTCGCCGGGCGTCGCGGATCCGCAGGTGAGGCACGAGTTGCGGAAGAAGCCGGGCGAGGACTCGTAGCGGCGGATCTCGTTCTCTCCGCAGATCCAGCGAAAGCCGCCTTCGGGAACGCCTCCCACGGCGGCGAAGCTGGCTCCGAAGTCCTTGCGGCAGTGCGAGCAATGGCACACGGCCACGAGGCCCATGGGCCCGTCCGCTTCCCAGCTACAGCGACCGCACAGGCAACTCGCGCGGATCATGCTTCCCCCCCGCTAGAGGTGGTCGAGCAGCTCTTCCAGGCGCGACACCACCAGCGTCGGCGGGTGCTCTTCCTCCGGATAGGGCTTGCCGTCGGCGCTGATCCACACGGTCTTCATGCCGAGGCGTCCCGCGCCCCACGCGTCGGGGCGGGCGAGGTCGCCCACGTGAAGGGCGCGCTCGGGCAGCGCATCGAACGCGGAGAGTGCCTCCTCGAAGATGCGCCGGTGCGGCTTGCGCACGCCGATCGCCTCGCTGATCACCACGTGGTCGAGGAGCTCCGTCAGGCCGGTCTGCTCCAGCATGGCCGGGCCCGCGTCCGCGTGGTCCCAGTTCGAGACGAGCGCCGTGCGGCAGCCGCGCGCGCGCACGCGCGCCAGGATCTGCGCTGCGCCCTCCACGGGAAGGGCCGCCGACACGAGCGTGGCGTGGTGTGTGTCGGCCACCTGCTGCGCCACCGCGTCCACCTCGTGCTCCTCCACCGCACGCATCTCGCGCAGCATGCGTCGGTACTTCTCCACCGCGGCCATTTCGGCGTAGCGCTCGTCGTCGCTGCCGTTTTCGCGGTTGAGTTCCTTCCGGACGCCCATCCACATGGAGCGCACCGCGTCGACCAGGCGGTCCAGCGGGATCCCCCGCTGCGCGAAGATCCGCTCGTGGACGACGGGAAGCGTGGTGCGGATCTCGTCGCCCCCCCAGCGCACCGTGGGCAGGCGCTGCGTGTCGATTCGAACCAGGGTGTCGAAGAGGTCGAAGCAGGCGACCTCGACACCGTCGAGTAGATCGTCGGGCGGCACGAGGCGCGCAAGGTAGGTCTGCCGGCCGCCTCCGTCCATGCGCTCTGCTAGTCTCCTCGCCTTCCAAGGAGCTTCCCATGCGCTTTACCTACGCCGAGTCCATGTGCGACGTCACGCACTACACGCCGCTGGCGGTCGCCGCCGACCAGCACGGCTGGCACTCGTTCACCGTTCCCGACAGCCTCATCTACCCCGAGGAGTCGGACACCCGATACCCGTACACGGACGACGGGAACCGCCAGTTTCTCGACGGGGTCCCGATGCTCGAGCCGTTCACGCTCATTCCCGCGCTCGCGGCCGTCACCGAGCGCCTGCGCTTCACCACCTTCGTGGTGAAGCTGCCGGTCCGGCAGCCGGTGTTGGTGGCCAAGCAGGCGGCCTGCGTGGCGGTCCTCTCGAACAACCGCTTCGCCTTCGGCGTGGGACTCTCGCCGTGGCCCGAGGACTTCGCCGCCACGGGTACCGATTGGAAGACCCGCGGCAAGCGCATGGACGAGATGATCGAGATCATGCGCGGCCTCTGGACCGGCGACTACTTCGGCTACCACAGCGACCACTACGACATCCCCAGCCTCAAGATCAACCCGGTGCCGACTGAGCCGCTGCCGATCCTGATCGGCGGCCACGCGGATCCGGCGTTGCGGCGCGCGGCGCGGGTGGCCGACGGTTGGATGCACGCCGGCGGCGGCCAGGCGGCCGACCTCGATACCGCGATCGCCCGCATCAACGAGCTGCGGCGGGAGTACGGCACCGAGGGCAAGCCCTTCGAGATCCACGTGATCTCCATGGACGGCTTCACCGTGGACGGCTGCCAGCGTCTCGAGGACAAGGGCGTCACCGACGTCGTCGTCGGCTTTCGCAATCCCTACGGCGGCGAAGACCAGCCGCTGCAGCAGAAGGTCGACGCCCTGAAGGGCTTCGCCGACAACGTCATCGCGAAGGCGTCCTAGGCTTTCGCCGACCTTCCGAGGAGAACCGCATGGAACGAGTGCTACGCGACGGCGCCTTCAGCGGCGAGACCCACATCGTCACCGGCGCCGGACAGGGGATCGGAAACGCCGTGGCCCGGGCATTGGCCGCCCACGGAGCCCAGGTGGCGCTCGTGGACCTGGATGCGGGGCGCCTCAAGGAGACCCAGCAGGAGATCGCGGCTGACGGTGCACCGGAGCCCCTGGTGACTCCTGCGAACGTGGCCGACGAGGATGCAGTGCGCGGGGCCGTGGCTGCGGTGCTGGAAGCCACCGGCCAGATCAACGGTCTGGTCAACGTGGCGGGTATCACCCGCGACGCCCGCATCGCCAAGAAGAGCTTCGAAGACTTCAAGCTGGTGCTGGCGGTCCACCTGCACGGCACCTTCCTCTTCACGCGCGAGGTGGCCGCGCAGCACTGGCACCCGCTCTTCAAGGAGCGTGGCAACCAGCCGCTCGACGACGGGGTGAACCGTGTCATCACCAACTTCTCTTCGGTGTCCGCGCGCAACGGCAACATCGGGCAGATCGACTACACCGCTGCCAAGGGCGCGATCGAGGCCGCTACCCGCACCACGGCGCGCGAGTTCTCCGGCTACCGGGCGCGCTGCAACGCCATTGCGCCGGGCCCGGTCAACACGGCCATGCTCGCCGAGGTGGGCGAAGCGGGCATCGCCGCCATGGGGCGCGCGACCCTGGTGGGCCGCATCGCGGAGCCGGCGGACATGGCGCACTTCATCTGCGCCCTCGCCGACCCGAAGATCTCCGGCTACGTGTCCGGGCAGGTCTTCCAGGTGAACGGCGGCATGTACCTGGCCTAGACGGCCAGGCGCACCAGCCCCGCACTGCGTCGACCATCAGACCCAGCCGCCCGGAGTCTAGTACCGGTAGTGGTCGGGCTTGTACGGGCCCTCGACGGGGACGCCGATGTAGTCCGCCTGCTTCTGGGTGAGCTTGGTCAGTTTCACGCCCAGGCTCTCCAGGTGCAGGCGGGCCACTTCCTCATCCAGGTGCTTGGGCAGGACGTAGACGTTCTTCTCGTACTTCTGGTGGTTCTGCCACAGCTCCAGCTGGGCGAGCACCTGGTTCGTGAACGACGCGCTCATCACGAAGCTGGGGTGCCCGGTGGCGCAGCCCAGGTTCAGCAGGCGCCCCTCGGCCAGCACCAGGATGCTGTGGCCGTCGGGGAAGATCCACTCGTCGTACTGGGGCTTGATGTTCACGTGGCGGATGCCCGGAACCGCCTTCAGCCCGCCCATGTCGATCTCGTTGTCGAAGTGGCCGATGTTGCCGACGATCGCCTTGTCCTTCATCCGGCTCATGTCTTCGGCCGAGATGATGTTGAAGTTGCCCGTGGTGGTGACGAAGATGTCAGCCTTCCCCATCACCTCGTCGAGGGTCGTCACCTCGTAGCCGTCCATGGCCGCCTGGAGTGCGCAGATCGGGTCGATCTCGGTCACGATCACGCGCGCCCCCTGGCCGCGCAGCGACTGGGCGCAGCCCTTGCCCACCTCGCCGTAGCCGCACACCACCGCCACCTTGCCGCCGATCATCACGTCGGTGGCGCGGTTGAGCCCGTCGATGAGCGAGTGCCGGCAGCCGTAGAGGTTGTCGAACTTGCTCTTGGTGGCGGAGTCGTTGACGTTGATGGCGGGGAAGAGGAGGGTGCCGTCCTTCGCCATCTGGTAGAGGCGGTGGACGCCGGTCGTGGTCTCCTCCGACACACCGCGCATGGCGGCTGCCACCTTCGTCCACTTGTCGGGCGCGTTCGCCAGCGAGCGGCGCAGCAGATCGAGGATGACGCCCCACTCCTCGGGCTCCTCCTTCGGGTCGAAATCGGGGACTGCGCCCTCCTTCTCGTACTCCACGCCCTTGTGCAGGAGCAGGGTCGCGTCGCCGCCGTCGTCTACGATGAGGTCGGGACCGCGGCCGTCCGGCCAGGCCAGCGCTTCCTCGGTGCACCACCAGTACTCCTCGAGGGTTTCGCCCTTCCAGGCGAAGACCGCGATACCCCGCAGGTCGTCCGGGGTCCCGCCGGGACCGACGGCCACCGCGGCGGCGGCGCTGTCCTGGGTGGAGAAGATGTTGCACGAGACCCAGCGCACGTCGGCGCCCAGCGCGGTCAGGGTCTCGATCAGCACGGCGGTCTGCACCGTCATGTGCAGGCTGCCCATGATGCGGGCGCCTTCGAGCGGCTTGCTCTTCCCGTAGCGCTCGCGCAGTGCCATGAGCCCGGGCATCTCGGCTTCGGCCAGGCGGATCTCGTGGCGGCCGGTTTCAGCCCGGGCCAGATCGGCCACCTTGTAGAGCGGGCGTTGGCTGGGCATGCATTCTCCTGAAGTGGGCGGCGGGCTCGATTCATCCGCTTGTTCGGATGGAGTGGTATAGCAGGTCTGTTCGGCCCTACAAGCGGCGGACTTTACTGGTGGCCTTTGGGGACGATGGCGACGATTCGGAGGGGGCCTCCGCTTCCGCCTCGGATCTTCATCGGGAGGGCGACCACCGTGAAGTCGCGCTCGGGCAGGAGCTCGAGGTTGGCCACGTTCTCGAAGACCGGGATGCCCGCCGCGGCGAGGATGCGGTGGGCAGCGAAGTCCTTGGAGGGCCCGGGATCGATGCTGGGCGAGTCGATCCCGACCGCCGCGATCTCCGCCCGCACGAGCGCCCGGGCGACGCCGGGCGAGATCCCAGGGAAGCGGAGGTCCGCGACCGCCTCGGGTCCTGTGCGCTCGGTGCCCAGGTAGCGAGCCCGGTCGCCCCAGTGGCTTCCATGGCCGGTGCGGATCAGGACGATGGTGCCGGGTGTGATCCTGCCGACGCTCGCGCCGTGGAGCGCGAACGCGATCGCATTGACGGCGCCATCGGGGTCCATGTTCTGCGTCCCGTCCAGGACGACCGCCGGCGCGATGAGTCGCTCCAACGGAATCGCGTCCGCCGCGCTTCCCTCGCGCGCGAAGTGGAGCGGCGCGTCCAGGTGTGTGCCGCCGTGTTCCGCGCTGCGGAAGCGGTTGGCCGCGTACCAGTAGCCGCCGTCCGCTTCGCCCGCGAAGACCGGCTCGAGCACGAAGCCCTCCGTCTCGGTCGGCCAGAAGATCGTGTCCGCGTCGAACGGGTGAGTGAGGTCGATGAGCCGGCCTTCGAGTGCAGGTGAGGCGCACCCTGTCAGTGCGAGCAGGAAGGCGCTGACGACGAGAGCACGCACGCGACGAGGGTGCCCCAGCGTGGGCCCGTCGTCACGCCGCGCGCTCGGAGCGGTAGTAGAGGAAGATGAAGAGGGTGGAGAGTGCGCACAGCAGGTGCCACACGGCGTGGCCCTGGAAGACGGAGTGGGGATCGCAGAGCGCGCCGTCGAGTCGTCGCGACGGGATCCAGATGGCGAAGGCCACGCCGAACGAGGCAGCGGCCGCCGCCAGCCAGCCGCGCTGCTGGCGCAGCTCGCCGCGGCGCAGCCACACGGCCACTTCCGTCGCGAAGAACGAACCGCACAGCACGCCGAACAGCACGTCGCTGCTGAAGCGCCACTCCCCCCACAAGTACGTCACGAGCATCGCGACGAGCGCTCCGTAGAGGGCTGCGAAGCCGGCGCGCGCGAGGCCCGCAGCGCGCATCGCTCCGTAGGCGATGCAGAACGACACCCACGCGAACATCGACAGCACGTCCCAGCGGCCACCCGCGGAGGTCATCGAGGCGTGCAGCGCCATGCTGCCGGGCCCGAGCAGCGCCACCAGCGTGGCGTAGAGGCCGGGGAAGAAGGCGGTCGCGGTCATGGGGTTGGGCGCGGGGACGGGAATCCGGCCGAGCCGCACGCGCCCGGGCAGTGCGGCGATGGCAAGGCCGACGGCGACGAAGCCGAGGTTCGACCAGGTGTTGGCCGGCTGGCGCACCCAGCCTTCGCGGAAGGCTTCGCAGAAGCAGGTCCCGCGGGCTACGCAGCCGTTCACCGCGCCCGGCCAGCCGGCGGCCGCGAAGCCCGCCAGCACGGTCATCGCCGCAGCGACAGCCGCCGCGACCCACCACAACTCCGCATGCTCCCGCACCCGCATCGGGCGGAAACCCTATCACGGTGGCAGGGCTCAGGAGGCGGGCAGGATCTGGGACAGCACCAGCTCGCCGGCGTCACCGTCGGCGTTGGGGTCGGCGACGGCCGACAGCTCGCAGAGCAGGGCTTCGAGCACGGCGTGCGCCGCTTCGTTCACGTGCACGAAGCGCAGCACGTAGCCGCGCTCGGCTTCGTCGCGCATCACCTCGGCGTCCACCACCACGGGCGCCTCATGGCTGCCGCCGTGGATGGCCAGGCGCAGCAGCTCGCCGACCCGCAGATTGGCGTCGGGCTGGACGCGCATGCCGCCCAGGGACAGGTCACGCCCCACCAGCACGCGCGTTGCTTCGTCACCGAGGGCGATCACGCGGCGCGGGAACGGGCGCCGGGGCGAACGACGGCGCTCGTCGTCGGGCTCCGCCGGCGCGCGCGCCGGCTCGGGTGTGGGCGCTTCCAGGAGAGAGGCCGGACCGCGTGCGTGGCGTGCGAGGACCTCGGCGAGGCGCCGCTTCGCGCTCCCCGCGTTGCGGCGAAAGCCGACAACGCATTCGCCCGCCCCGTCGGTCGGGCGCAGAGTCTCCCCGCGCAGCGTCAGTCTCCGCCCGCCGGTCAATCCGCCGTCGAGCAGCACGCTCAGTCTGGCGCCGCACGCCAGCGGCCGTTCCAGTCGCAGGCGGCAGCCCTCTTCGGATAGATCGACCAGCAACGCGCGCAGCCGGCGAAGACGGGATTCGACGCGCACGCTCGCACCGATGGGCACGCGACGGCCGGAGCGCCGCTCCGGCCCGCGGTAGAGCGCGCGCAGCGCCAGCAGACGCAGGGCGACCGGGTGGAACGGACGGCGCAGCACGAAGTCCACGCCGCCGCGTCGCAGATGCGCCTCGAGGGTTCGCGTGGCGTGCTGCACGACGGCGATGCAGATGGGCCGGTCGGGACCGGAGGGGAGGTCGGGGACGAGCAGCGGCGTGGCCACCACCAGGTCCCAGGCCTGCTGGGCCTCCTCGGGATGGAGCGTGCCGGCGCGCTCGAAGACGTCGAGGCCCAGCCCAGTCAGCTCGGCGCGCAGGTCCGCGAGCTCGCCGCGATGGACGAGCAGCGCGCGGGGGCTGCCGGACGCGTCGGTCACGAGACGGTCGCTCCTGTCCTGGGTAGGCACTCGAATCCCCATGGCGGATCGGCAGGTAGGGGGATCGCCTGAAGAGGGTCAGTGCGCCGCGGACGTCCAGAGCGCCAGGGCCGCGTAGCCGCGCCAGGGGCGCCAGGCCTCGGCGCGCGCCTCGAGCTGGGCGGCGCTCGGCAGGGTGCCCGCTTCCGCCAGGCCGCGTCGCAGGCCCAGATCCGAGGCGGGGAAGGCGTCCGGATCGCCGAGGGCGCGCAGCGCCACGTAGGCCGCGGTCCAGGGCCCCACCCCAGGGAGTGCCAGCAGCGAGGTGCGCATCTGTTCGGGGTCGGCGTGCGGGGCCAGCACCAGATGCCCCTCGGCGACCGCCTCGGCGAGGGTTGCGATGGCGCGTGCGCGCGCCGCCGGCAGCCCGATCCCCCGCAGGTCGGCCCGCGCCAGGGCTGCGGGTTCGGGGAAGCGCAGGCGGAGCGCGCCGTCGGCCGCTTCGATGGGGCTGCCGAAGCGCTCAACCAGCCGCCCCGCCAGCGTGGTGGCCCCCGCCACCGTCACCTGCTGGCCAAGGACGGCGCGTACCGCGACCTCGAAACCGTCCCAGGCGCCCGGCACGCGCAGGCCCGGACGCAGGTGGGGACGCAGCCCGGCGTCCTTGCGCAGGTGGGCGCGAATGGCACCGGGCTCCGCGTCCAGATCGAAGAGACGCCGCGCGCGCGCCGCCAGGCCCGCGATGCCGTGGGTCAGGTTCGCCGGAACCCGCAGCACCAGGTGACGTCCGTCGTCGGCGTCGCGCACCTCGATCACGCCGGCGTCGTCGGCGACGCACGCTACGCGTCGGTACACACCGCCCTCCTCTCGGCGGATTTCTTCGACACCGGGGAGCGCGCGCGGGGCCAGGAAGCCGAGGAGCGCGCGCCAGCGCAGGGGAGGGCGGTAGGCGAGGCGCAGGTCGACGTGGCCTTCGTCCCGTCCGCGGGGCCGTGCGCCGCTGCGGCGCGCAGCGCGCAGCTCGCGCGGGGACGCGTGGAAGGCGTCGCGCACGGCAGTGTTGAAGCGACGCACACTCGCGTAACCGGCCGCGAACGCGATCTGGGTCATGGGCATATCGGTCTCGTCCAGAAGCTTCTTCGCGAGGTGGGCGCGGCGGGTTGCCGCCACCGCGAGCGGGCCTGCGCCCACGTGCTGGGTGAAGAGCCGGCGCAGCTGGCGCTCACCGAGGCCCACCCGCGCTGCCAGCCGGCCGACGCCGTCCTCGTCGAGCGCACCGTCTGCGATCAGGCGCAGCGCGCGCGCCACCGCGGCCGACGTCCCGGCCCGGGCGGGCGTGCCGGGGGCGGCTTCCGGGCGGCAGCGCCGGCAGGGCCGGAAGCCGTCCTCGGCCGCAGCCGCCGCCGAGGGGTAGAAGCGCACGTTGCGGCGATGCGGTGTGCGCGCGGGGCAGATGGGGCGGCAGTAGATTCCCGTCGTGACGACGCCGATGAAGAAGCGGCCGTCGAAGCGGGCGTCGCGGCTGGTGAGGGCGGGATAGCAGACGTCCGGGTCGAGGGTCATGGGGCGAGTATCGCGCGAATCGAAGCTCGAAGTAGCCGTTTTCGGACATGACCACGGGGTTCCTCGGGTCCGTTTCCGGCCGGTGCCGGACGGCCGACGCGGCGATCCTGCCCCCCACACACCGGGAGGAAGCCATGGATCGCAGCATCGTCTGGACCTCGCGCAGCACACGCCTCGGCCTGTTGGGGGTGGCGGCCACGCGCCGCGGAGTCTGCCACCTAACCTTCGCGGACGACGAGGCGGAGCTCACCCGCGCGGTCGCCGCCGAGTTCCCGTTTGCCACGTTGCGTCGCGACGACGTCGCGGCGAGCGCGCTCGCCACACAGCTCGTGGACTACGTGGAGGGACGCCGCGCGACCCTGGACGTGCCGCTCGACGTGGGCGGGAGTCGCTTCCAGCGGCGGGTGTGGGACGCGCTGCGCGCCATCCCGCGCGGGCAGACGCGCCGCTATGCCGAGGTGGCCGCCGCGCTCGGGGTGCCGGGCGGCGCACGCGCGGTGGCGAGCGCCTGCGCGGCGAATCCCGTTGCGGTGGTGGTGCCGTGCCACCGGGTGGTGCCGGCGGCCGGCGGCGTGGGCGGCTACCGCTACGGAGCCTGGCGCAAGCAAGCGCTCCTCGTGGCGGAAGCCGCGGACGCCACGGCGCTGGATGTCGTGGCTACGGAAGCTGGACGGGCAGCTCCTCGAGCCCCACGATGAAGTTGGACGGCCGCCGCGGGGCAGCGCCCTCGGCGCGCTCCAGCCCCGGAATCCGCGCCAGCAGCTCCTCGAACATCACTCGCAGCTCCAGGCGCGCGAGACTCGCGCCCAGACAGAAGTGGGTGCCGTAGCCGCCGAAGGCGAGGTGGTCGTTGGGCCGGCGCGTGGAGTCGAAGCGAAACGGCTCGTCGAAGACCGCGGCATCCCGGTTGGCGGACGGGTAGAGCAGCAGCAGCTTGTCGCCCTCGCGGATCTTCTGTCCACCGAGCTCCGTGTCGCGCGTAGCGGTGCGGTTCATGTTCTGGATCGGCGAGACCCAGCGCAGCATCTCCTCCACCGCAACGGGGATGCGCGAGGGGTCATCGGCCAGGGCTCCGAGCTGGTCGGGGTGCGCCAACAACTGCTCCATGCCGCCGCTGATCACGTGGCGCGTGGTCTCGTCACCGCCCACCAGGATGAGCAGGGTCTCGTGAAGCAGCGCCTCGTCGTCGAGCCCCTCGCCGTCGATCTCGGCGTGGACCAGGACGCTCACCAGGTCGTCGCCTGGGCTGCGCCGGCGCTCGGCGACTACGTCGTGGTGATAGGCCGCGTATTCACCGAATGCGGTGGCCGCGCGCGTGGCCACGTCGGCCGGTGCGGTGGCCGACGTGCCGGCGATCAGATCGTCGGACCAGCGCAGCAGCATCTCGCGGTCCTGGGGCGCCACGCCCAGCATGTCGCCGATCACGATCATCGGTAGCGGAGCTGCCACATCGCGCACGAAGTCGAAGGCGGCCTTCTCGCGCGCGCTCGATCAGGTCCGAACAGATCTCACGGATGCGGGGCTCGTGGTCCGCCACCCGGCGTGGGGTGAAGCCGCGGTTGACCAGCTCGCGCCGCTTCCTGTGCTCCGGGTCGTCCATGTTGATCATGGACGGGATCGGCGGAGAATCCGGCCGCTGCCCGCCGCCGTTGCACATCGCCTCGGGCGTCTTCGAGGCCGTCTGGATGTCGGAGTGGCGCGTGACTCCCCACACGCCGTTCTTCTCGTCGTAGTAGACGGGCGCGTTCTCGCGCATCCAGGTGAAGTGCGTGTGCGGATCGTCCGCGTAGAAATGTCCGTCGAGCAGGTCGATCGCCGGGTGGGTGGGATGGTCCGGCACCGGTCACCCCTCCTCGGGATCCGGCGGCCCGCCGGATCCGAAGAATACGAGCAGGGTGATGTCCTCGAGGATCTCCACGAAGGAGTGCTCTTCGGTGGCCCGCACGTAGAGGATGGAGCCGGGGCCTACTTCGCGCTCCTGGTCACGCACACGCAGCCGCGCGCGCCCCGCTACCACCGCGTACACCTCGTCTTCGTCGTGGGGCGCCTGGAGATCCTTGGCGCCGGCCTTGAGCGTGTAGAGACCACACGAGAGCGAAGGGACCCGCAGAAACTCGAGATAGGGCGATGACTCGGCCGCTTGTCGCGCAAGCAGCTTGTCGAGTTCGAAGATCTTCCAGTCGGCCACGCTGACCTCCTCGTGATTCAAGCAGCGGGGGGCGCCGCGCGTCCACCTGACCAGGTGAGTCCCAGCCCGAGGAGCGAGGCGGCCGCGGCGCCGTAGCAGAGCAACGCCGCCCGGCGGCCGCGCCGGCGGAACGCGAGCTCCACGTCGGCGACGTAGGCTTCCATCTGTGCGCGCTGCGCCGCGAAGGGCTCGTCGAGGGGGGTGCCCGCCACATCGAGCTCGATGTGGAAACCCTCTCCCGCGATCTCGACGTGCGGGCTCTCGGGCTCGAAGGGCTCGAGCTCCGCGGCGAGGTCGGCGCCGAGCTCGCCGCGGAGCCACAGGAAGCCCACGGCCAGACCGATCCACAGGACACTCGCCGCGACTTTCACGCTGCACCTCCCGCACCCGTCGATCGGGGCACGCGGCGCGGAAGGTATCAGTCGCGGGGTTCAGCCGGCCAGCAGGGCGTCGGCGGCGGCGCTGCGCGGGTCCCGGGAGCGGATCCGCTCCCCAACCCCCCGCGCCCGCTCGGCGATCACCTCCACTTCGAGGGCGAGCGCGAGGCTCTCGGCCAGGGAGCTCGGTGTGAGCCTGCGGCGGGGCAGCATGGGCGGTCCGAGGCCGAGCTGTTCCACGCGCCGGCCCCAGTAGAACTGGTCGAGCAGGTGCGGCACGACGACCTGGGGAACGCCGGACCACGCCGCCATGGATGTGGTGCCGGCGCCGCCGTGGTGCACCACCGCCGCCATGCGTGGGAAGAGCAGCGCGTGGGGCACGTTGTCCACCACCATCACGTCCTCGGGCAGTGTGCCTCGGCCGAGTCCGGCCCAGCCCCCACCGAGCACGGCGCGCACGCCCAGGGCTTCGAGCGCCGCGACCACGGCCCGCGTCGTCCGATCCGGGTCCGGGTCCGGCATGCTCCCGAAGCCCAGGTAGACCGGCGGCGGACCGGCCGCCAGGAACGCGCTCAGCTTGCCGGGCAGCGCCCCGCGCTCGGGCGGCAGCAGGAATCCCACCTGGGTGATGCCGGGCCCGCCGTCGAAGGGAGCCGGTGCCAGATCGGGGTCCGCGGCGAGCAGCGGCCGCGGGGAGCGCATGTGGGCGTAGATGTCGCCGACCTTGCCGAGGCCGAGGGCGCGCCGTTGCCGGTTCAGCGCGCCGCGCGCGAGTATCGAGAACGTCGAGATGAAGAAGCGCCAGAGAGCACGGTTCACGAGGGGCGAACGCACGTCGCGCTCCACGACGAAGGGAGGGTACTCCTGGGACGGGAAGACCTGCGGGCAGTAGGCGACGAAGCGGTAGGGCACGCCGAGCGCCTCGGCTACCGATGGCGCGCCCAGCTGCACGCCGCCGCCCACGATGAGGTCGGCGCCGCGCGCCGCCTCCGCCACGCACTCGAACTGGTGCGCAAGGGCGGCGTGGAAGAAGCGGCCCATGGCGGCGTGCAGGCGCAGCGGTCCGCCGTGCACGGCGGCGGCTTCCCCGGTCAGCCATTCCCGCGAATCGATGGGCAACGGGTGGAAATCGAGCCCATGCGCCTCGGCCAGCGTGTGTGCGTCCCGCGAGGCGCACATCGCCACCTCACATCCCCGTTCGACCAACGCCTCGCCCAGCACGGCCAGCGGCTGTACATCGCCGCGGGTGCCTTCAGGAGCGAGCAAGACGCGCATGGAGGACGTATCGCGCGCAGGGGAAGGCGCTTTAGGACCGCCGTCCAGGGGTGAAGAAAACTTCCGCAGGAGGGCAAATTTCGTCACCGGCGTGCCGGTTGGTTGCGCATCGGCTGCGTGTAGCGAGCGCTGGGCGCCACCCGAGGCCACGCCGCGCTGGCACCGGCTTTGCATTATTGTCACAGCGGAGAGACAGACGGCGCGGAGGTACTGCCTTGGTGGGAATCCACCGGATGCTGAGCGGTCTCGTGGCCGCCCTGATGCTGCCAGTCGTAGTGAGCTCCGCGAACGCGGAGCCGATGGATCTCTCCAACCCCGCGCCGCGTTGGGTGGAGGTCGTGATCGAGGGGTCGCCTCCCGACCGGCCCACGCAGCTCGACGCGGTCTGGACCGCGCGCCGCCTGTCGGCCTACCTGCGCCCCGCGGAGCGCTCGGGCTGGATTGTCGTGGCGATCCCGGCGCGCGTGGTAGAGGGTCAGCTCCTCGCCCGCGAGAGGCCCGTCCCCGGAAGCTTCAGCCCCTACGTCTGGATCTTCGACGTGGCCAGCGGCCACGTGGTGTCGGCGGAGATGGAGGGCGCGGTGGAGCGTCGCATGGACCTGGGGCTGCTGGCGCCGTCGGTTCGCACCGACCTCGTGTTTCGCATGGACACCGACCGGGCAGTCGGCGTACGTACCGCCCGCAAGATCCTCGGCAACCGCTACTTCGGCACCTGCTCACTGGAAGAGGGCGGGTGCACGCCGGTCTTCCCGGCGATCTACGATGCGCGCACCGGCTACGTCAACGCGGTGGGCGAGGTGCAGGCGCGCGCGGCGGGCTTCACCACGCGAAGCTTCTCCTCGCTGGGCGAGGCGCGCTTCTTCGAGCGCGACCCCTCGTCGCTGCTGGCCTCACGCGAGTCGCTTCAGCCTTCCGCCTCCCCGCAGTCTCCGTAGCGGACCTCGAGGAGGGTGAGGTGGGTGTCGCCCCGAGGACGCCGCACCAGCACCTCGTCCCCGACGCGCTTGCCGAGGATGGCGCTTCCCACCGGTGAGTCCATGCTGATGCGCAGCGCCTTGGGGTCGAACTCGTCGGGCCCGACGATCTGGTACTCCAGGGTCTCGCCGTCCTCGTCCTCGAGGCGGACCCACGCGCCGAAGTAGACCTTGCCGTCGCCGAGATCCCGCGGCTCCACCACGTTGAGCGCTTCGAGCCGCTTGGTCAGAAAGCGCACCCGTCGGTCGATCTCGCGCAGGCGCTTCTTGCCGTAGATGTACTCGGCATTCTCGGAGCGATCGCCCTGGGCCGCGGCGTCGGACACTTCCTGGGTGACGCGCGGCCGCTCCACGCGCCAGAGCTGGTCCAGCTCTTCGCGCAGCCGGCGTTCGCCATCAGGCGTGATGTAGTTCGACTTCAGTCCAGGCGCTCCAGCCGGGGGGCGGGAGCTAATTCTACTGGACCGCCGGCTCCGTCGCCGCGGGCCGCGTCTCCACGAGGACCTCGGAATGCAGCGTGCGGTGCACCGGGCAGCGGTCGGCGATCTCCATGAGGCGCGCTCGCTGCGTGTCGTCGAGAGGTCCCTCCAGTGCGATCTCGCTCTCGATGTGGTCGATCTTGCCGGTCTCGGTCTCGCAGGCCTCGCAGTCACGCGCGTGGATCTTCTCGTGGCGCAGTCGGACGCGGACGCGCTCGAGCGGCCACTGCTTGCGGTTCGCGTACATGCGCACGGTCATGCTGGTACAGGCGCCGAGCGACGCCAGCAGGTAGCCGTAGGGAGTGGGCCCGGTGTCGTCGCCGCCGACCGACGGAGGCTCGTCGGAAGCCAGAACGTGCGGGCCCACGCGGATGACGTTGGCGTAGGTGCCCTCGCCGGTCTCCTGTACGAGAACCTCAGCGTCGTCCTCCGGCCGTTCGGCTGCGGGCTCCTCGGGCAGGAAGCGCGACGCCCACGTCGCGATGAGGTCGGCTGCCCAGGCCGCGTCCGCGGGTCGCGTGAGCAGGTGGTCGGCGTCGTCCAGCGAGACGAAGCTCTTCGGGTGGCGCGCGGCCAGGAAGATGCGCGACGCGTTTTCGACGCCGACCACGTTGTCGACCGGCGAGTGCAGCACGAGGAGCGCCTTTCTCAGCTCCGCCAGGTCGTCGAGCTTGGACTCGGCAAGGTCGTCCAGGAGTTGCTTTCGGATGCGGAAGGTGCGGCCCGCGAGTTCGACCTCTGCCTCGCCGCGGGTCTCGATCTCGTTGCGTCGGTCAGCCAGCATCTGCACCACGTGCTCCGGGTCTGCGGGCGCTCCGATCGTGGCCACGGCGACGGCCTCGGGAATGCGCGGTGCGGCCGCCAGCACCGCAGCGCCGCCCAGGCTGTGCCCGACCAGAATGCTCGGCGCCTCGTGGTTGCGACCCAACCACTCTGCGGCACGCACCAGGTCCCCCACGTTGGAAGAGAAGTTGGTGTTGGCGAAGTCGCCGGCCGAGCTGCCGAGGCCGGTGAAGTCGAATCGCAGCACGGCGATGCCGCGGTCTGCGAGCGCCTGGGCGATGCGCTTCGAGGCGACGAAGTCCTTCGAGCAAGTGAAGCAATGGGCGAACAGTGCCCACGCCCGCGGGCGTCCGGGGGGGCGGTCGAGTTTCGCCGCGAGCAGATCGCCGCTGCTGCCGGGAAACTCGATGCGGTCGGTCTGGGCCATGGGAACCTCC
>CAXMOD010000136.1:0-2801 GCA_964194905.1 uncultured Desulfobacterales bacterium
AACATCTTCGACCCGCGCTCGGGACGGACCGTGATGCTGGCCTTCGACCACGGCTACTTCCTCGGACCGACCAGCGGCCTCGAGCGCATCGACCTGAACATCGTGCCCCTGATCGAGCACGCCGACACGCTGATGCTGACCCGCGGCATCCTGCGCACCAGCATTCCGCCGACCTACACCGGCGGAATCGTGCTTCGCGCCAGCGGCGGGCCGAGCATCCTGAAGGAGCTGTCGGACGAGGAGATCGCGCTCAGCATCGATGAGGCCAGCCGGCTGAACGCCGCGGCCATGGCGGTGCAGGTCTTCATCGGGGGCGAGCACGAAACCAAATCCATCCACAACATGACCCGGCTCGTGGACCTCGGGAACCGCCACGGCATCGCCACCCTGGCAGTGACGGCGGTGGGCAAGGACATGGCGCGCGACGCCCAGTACATGCGCCTCGCCACCCGCATCTGCGCCGAGCTGGGCGCCACCTACGTGAAGACCTACTACACGGACGAGGAGTTCGAGACCGTCACCGCAAGCTGCCCGGTCCCCATCGTCATCGCAGGCGGCAAGAAGCTGCCCGAGCCGGAGGCCCTCGAACTGGCCTACAACGCAGTCCAGCAGGGAGCGGCCGGCGTGGACATGGGGCGCAACATCTTCCAGTCGGAGAACCCGTCGGCGATGATCCAGGCGGTGCGCAAGGTGGTGCACGAGGGCTTCAAATCGACGGAAGCCTACGAGTTCTTCTGCACCCTGAAGAACCAGCAGTCCGCCGGATAGGCGGCGGACTCCATGGTCTCGCCTCTCTTCCAGGCCATCCGCAGCGCAGCACCCACCCTGAGCGTCGGAATGCTGACCGCCGACCTGGGGCACCTTGCCGACGAGATGCGCCTGCTTGCAGCGACCGGCGTGCGCCTGGTGCACTTCGATGTGATGGACGGCTGCTTCTGCCCGATGACCACCCTGGGGCCGCCGGTGATCAAGGCGGTGCACACCTCCATGGTGAAGGACGTCCACCTGATGATCGACGAGCCGCTCGGCAAGGTTGGCGATTACGTGGCCGCCGGAGCCGACGTGGTCACGGTGCACGCCGAGTCCGACCCGCACATCGACCGGGTGCTCCAGGAGCTCGGCCGCCTGGAGAACGCCAACGATCCCCAGCGTGGGCTGGTGCGCGGCGTTGCGCTGAACCCCGGGACCCCGTTGGAGGCGCTGAAGCCGCTGCTCGACGACCTGGAGCTGGTCCTGCTGCTGGCGGTGAACCCGGGTTGGGGCGGCCAGACGTTCGCGGACTCGACGCCGTACCGCCTGGAGCGAGCCCAGCGCATGATCGAGGACGCGGGCGGCGAGATCCTGCTCGGCGTGGACGGCGGGATCACCCGCGAGAACCTGAGCGACGTCGTGGAGCTCGGCCCCGACCTGATCGTCACCGGAAGTGCGGTCTTCGACGGCAAGGCGCCGGCCGACAACGCCAAGGCCATGCTCGAGATCGTGGCCACCACGGCCGGAAGGGCCTGACCGGCCTCGCCGTGGAGAGCCGCTGGAACGCCTCCGACGCCACCGCGTTCGTGGCAAGGCACCCGGGGGTCGACGAAGACCTGGCGCTCCGCGCGTACACCAGCCGGCTGATCGGCGCCGACCCCGCGCTCGTCTTGCACGGTGGCGGCAACACGTCGGTCAAAGGCGAGGCACGCGACCTCTTCGACAAGCCGGTGGCGGCGCTCTTCGTCAAGGCGTCGGGCCACGACCTGGCCACGATCGAGCCCGAGGGTCACGTGGGCGTGGCCCTCGAACCGTTGCGACGGATGTGCCAGCTCGAGACGCTCAGTGATCGGGCCATGCTGGGAGAGCTGCGGCGCCACCTCTTCGATCCCGACGAGCCGACGCCGTCCATCGAGGCGCCGGTGCACGCGGTGCTTCCGGCACGCTACGTGGATCACACCCACGCGGACGCGGTGCTGGCCCTCACGAACCAGCCCGATGGGGAGGCGCACATCCGCAAGGCGTTGGGCGATGACGTGGTCGTCCTGCCCTACCGGAGCGCCGGCTTCCGCCTGGCGCGACAGGTCGCCGAGGCGTGGGCCGACCATCCACGTGCGCAGGCCATGGTCTGGATGCGCCACGGCATCGTCACCTGGGGCGACTCGGCGCAGGAGTCCTACGAGCGCATGATCGAGCTGGTCTCCCTTGCGGAGGCGTACCTGGACGCCCACGCCGGGAAGCCGCGACCCACGTTGCAGCACACCTCCCTCGCTGAGGCCGAGGCGCGGCTCGCGTCCGTGGCGCCCATCGTGCGGGGGCTCCTGGCGGCGCCGACGGAGGACCCGGACCGTCCGCACCACCGGATGGTGCTGCGTCCGCTGGTGAACCGGGAAGTGCTCGAGTTCGTCGACGCCGAGGGAGCCCGCGAGCTGGCGCTCTCGCCGCCGCTCACTGCGGACCACCTGATTCGCACCAAGCCGCTGCCGGCGTGGATCGACTCGCCGGACTGGGATGACGAGGAGCACCTGCGCGCCCAGCTGGAGGAGACCTTGTGCGCGTACGCCGACGAGTACCAGGCGTATCTCGAGCGCAACGAGGCCCGCCTCCCTGCCGGCGTAACGCCTTTCGACAGCCGACCTCGGGTGGTCTTGATGCCCGGTCTGGGGGCGCTGTGCGCGGGGTCGGACGCACGCGCGGCCCGGATCGCCCACGACATCACCGCCCAGACCATCGCCGCCAAGCGGCGCATCGCGGCGATGGGGTCCCGCTACCAGGGGCTCGAAGAGGAGCAGCTCTTCGAGATGGAGTACCGGGAGCAGCAGCAAGCGAAG
>CAXMOD010000137.1:0-11862 GCA_964194905.1 uncultured Desulfobacterales bacterium
TCGCGCAGCAGCGAGGCCAGCGGGGCGTCCCCCTCCACGGCCACGCCCTCGATCCAGACCGCCGGCACGCCTGCTGCCTTGCTCATGAAGAGGCCGGCCGCCGCGGCCAGCTGATCGGCGGTGGCCATGTTGGTGACCTGGAGCTCGCGCCCGGCCAAGTCGCGGGTGCCGCGGGCGTCGCACAGGGGTGCGATGCCGGCGCACCCGATGGCGAGATCGACGAGCCCCTCGCGCCAGGGGCGCCCGAAGGTGTCGGAGACGATCACCGCCAGCCGTGTTTCTCCGGGCGCCAGCGCTTCGCGCAGCGCCCGTGCCGAGGCATCCGGGTCCTTGGGGAGCAGCACCGCCTGGTCGGCTGCGGGGGCGTTGGAAAGATCCACCCCGGCGTTGGCGCACACGAAGCCGTGGTGGGTCTCGGTGATGAGAACGCCGTGGCCGCGGCGCACCACCCGCCGGCTCTCCCGCAGCACCAGCTCCACCTGGCGCGCGTCCTTGGCGTCCTCCTCGGCGATGCGTCGCGCCTCGTCCGAGGGCGTCACGTCCGCCAGCGCTACCACCCGGCCCTCGGCCTTGGAGACGACCTTCTGGCAGACCACCAGCACCCCATCGCGTAGCCCAATGCCGGCGCGCGTCGCGGCGTCGCGCAGCAGGGCCGCCAGGTCGGCGCCGGGTTCGACCAGGGGTACGCCCTCCAGCGGGACGAGGCGCACGTTCACAGGCGCTCCAGCAGCGCGCGCGTGCGTCGGCCGCCGCCCGGGGCGGCCAGGAAGGCGTCCACGTCCTCCGGGCTGTCGAGATCGACGGCCAGCGACGCCAGCTTCAGCTCGAGGAAAGGCACGCTCGCCGCACGGGCCGCGGCGCGGTGGCGCGCGGCGCTGTCCGGGCCGAAGGCGCCGGCGATGGCATCGTGGGGTGCCCGCAGCAACGCGGCCGTGCCCCCGTCCGAGGAAGGCGCCAGCACCACACCGCTGCCGCCCAATTCTTCGAGGGCCCCGAGCAACGCGCCCAGCTCGTCGGCGCGGGCGCCTGCGACGTCGCCCAGCACCACCAGCAGGGCGTCGGAGTCGAGGCGGCGCGCGGCCGCCTCGAGCGAGGGGTTCAATCCGTCGTCGGGCTCGACGAGCGCCGTGGCGCCGGCGGCCTCGGCTACGCGCGCCACCTCCGGGTCGCCGGTCACCACGGCCCGTTCCGCGAGGCCGGCCACACCGGCCAGCGCGTCGAGCACGTCCTCCAGCATGGCTCGCGCCAGCTCCGCCCCGGCCTCGCCGGCCAGCGGGCGCAGCCGCGACTTCGCAGCGTCGAAGCGCTTCACCGGGACCAGGGCTGCGACTCTCACAGGCGCCGCGCCAGCTCGAGCGCGGCCTCGGCCAGCCCGGCGGCGGCGGGCACATCGCGCATCAGCGTCTCGACCACGGAGGTGCGGATCCCCATGTCCTCCACGTCGCTCGCCTGCTCGGCGTCGCGGCGGTCGAGCACGAACCCCCCGGCCACTGCGCGATAGAGGTGGGCCACGCCCCGCGCCGAGACCTCGGCGCCGATGCCGCGCAGCAACCGGTCGGCCGGACCCTTCACGGGCTTGCCGCCCACGATCGGCGACACCGCGACCACGGGGGCGCGGGATGCGGCTACCGCGTCGCGGATGCCGGTGACGGCGAGGATGGGCCCGATCGAGACGACCGGGTTGCTCGGGCAGATCAGGATCGTTTCGGCGCCTACCAGCAGGTCGACGACCCCCGGTGCGGGCGTGGCCACCTCGGCCGCCGAGAGGTCGACGCCGGTGACCTCGTCGGGCGCGCCGTCGCGCGCCAGGTACTCCTCGAAGTGCACGTGCCGCTCGCCCGTCAGCTCCACGAAGGTCGGGCAGGGGTCCTCGGACATGGGCACGATGCGGCTCTTCACGCCGTAGGCGCGTCGCACCTCGTCGGTGACGAGGGCCAGGCCGTCGCCGTCGCGCAGGCGCAGCCCGCGGTGCAGCGCCGTGGCCATGTCGCGATCGCCGAGCCGGAACCAGGTTTCGTGACCGAGCGCGTCGAGGGCGCCCACCGTCTCGAACGTATCGCCCGCCAGGCCGTAGCCCTTCTCACGGTCCACGCGGTCGGCGAGCGTGTAGGTCACGATGTCGAGGTCAGGAGAGACGGGGACGCCGTAGAACTCGCGGTCGTCGCCGGTGTTGACGATCACGGCCACGTCCTCGGGCGGCACCACCTCCACCAGCCCGCGCAGGAAGCGCGCCGCTCCGACGCCACCGGCGAGGGCTACGATCCGCACCCGATCCATTTCCACCCCCATCCTCTAACGGGACGCGTCGAGCGCGCGGCGTTCCGCGCGCAGGGCAGCGATCTCGGCCTGGATCTTCGGAAATCGGTGCGCCAGCTCCTCGAGCTCGGGCACGCCGTAGAGCGGGGCCGGCTTTCCCTGCTCCATGCGCGCGCCGCTGATCAGCTCCTTCAGGCGCCGCTCGTCCTTGGCGAGCTCCGCTTCCAGCCCGGCGATGCGGCCGTCGAGCTCGTTGCGGCGCGCGGCTGCGTTGGGATCGACGCTTCCGCCCTCGCTCGGCTCCGGCTCGAAGAGCGGGTCGTCGCCTTCCGCGGAGTCGTCACCTCCTGCGTTGGTGCCGCGGTCGTCGCCGGCATCGCGCACCGCGTAGATGTCGGTGCCGGCCGGCGGGCCCCCGACCGGCGGCTGCGGAGCGATCGGCGGCGGCGGAGCGATCGGCGCGGCGACGGTAGCCGCGGGCGCGGGCTCGGAGTCCGGTGCGGCGTCGGTTCCCAACGGACCCTCGTGGAAGGTCTGGTCGCCCACCGTTTCCACTTCGACGTCCGGTGGGCTGACGACCGGAGCAGCAGTGACCCGTGCCGCGGCGAGCTCCGCCTCCTCCTGCTCGCGCTTCACCTCCTCGACGCTGCGGATACGGTTGCGCAGATTCCTCGGGATGCGCTTCTTGTTGGTCGTGTAGTGCGCGATCCCGTTCTCGTCGACCCACTTGTAGATCGTGGGCTCTGAACCGTCTGCGGCGAGGCTCTTCCCGGCGAAGGCCAGCCCCAACAGGGCGGTCGCGGCGGCCGTTCCCAGGACTCGGAGGGGTCGCATGGGCCGAGTGTTGGGAACGGGGTCCGGAGCGTCAAGCGCGGTCGTGAGCCCAGGGGCACGTGGCCCGACGGGCGCGCCCACGGCGTCGCCGGCGCTTCACCGTGTGGCCGTGCGGTGCCTCGAGGCGGGTCGTGGGGCGTGGCACGCCGCTTGCTCTCGCCCACCGCGTGCGATCCATCCACCTCCTGGCGTTTTCGATCCTGTTGGTCTCTGCGGCGGCCCCCGCGTTCGCCGCCGCATCCACCCCGGCGTCCGTCCCCGCGTCCACCCCGGCGTCCGGATGGCGGCCCGTCGAGGGGCCCGCGCGGCGGGCGCGCCTCGTAGCGGTGGCCGTACATCCGGACGGGCGCCTGGCCGCCGCCGACGCCGGTGGCGTGTGGATGCGCGGCGCAGACACCTCTTCCTGGCGACGGGTGACCCTGCGCGGGCCGCTGCGCGACGTGGCGTGGTCGCAGGACGGCTCACTCTGGGCGGCGGGCGAACAGGGCGTGTGGCGGCTGCCTGTGTCCGCCGACCCGGTCTCCGAGCATCCGGGAGCGGGCGAGCGGGACCGCTTCGTGACTCGCCTGGCGAGTGCGGGCCCCTGGCTCGCGGCCGCCGGCGAGGCCGGGGTCTTCGTGCGTCGCGGCCGAACGCCCTGGCAACGCGTCCGCGAAGGGCTCCCCAATGCTCCGGCGACGGCGATCGGTTTTTCGCAACAGGTAGTTGCGGCTCATCCCTTCGAGTTGTGGGCGAGTGTTTCGGGTCGGCTCCATCGGGTCGCCCTGAACGAGTCGGGGCCTGCTCCCGCGCAGCGCGTTCCACTCGCGGGGGCCGGCGCCGGCGAGCCGTTGGCCGACCTCGGCTCGGCCGGGGGCGGAGGGATGCTGGCGATCGGGGCGCGCTGGCTCGCGGGTGGGCCCGAGTGGAGGACCGAGCGCCTGGGTCTCCCGCCCGGGGTCGAGGCGCGGCGTGTCGCGTTCGCAGGCGGCGCCGTGGCGGTGGCGACGGCTCGCGGCGTCTACCGCTTCGCGCGCGCGGACGCACCGGGCGCCGCGCCGCTGGCTCCGCTGGCTGCACCGTCCGGGCGCCGAGCCGTCAACGACCTCGCGGTGGCAGGCGGCACGCTGTACGCGGCCAGCGAGGAGGGGCTCTTCGAGTTACGGCCGCGCACGGCCGCACCCGCCACCGCGGGGCCTGGCGTCCCCGCCCTGCGCCTTGTCGAGCGGCCCGAGCCGGGCGTGCGCACCGTGCAGATGGCTGCGCTCGCCTACCTGGGCCTTGGCCCGGGCCGCATGCGCTCGCTGCGCCGCGGCGTGGACCGGCGCGGCTGGCTCCCGGAGCTTCAGCTGCGCGCCGAGGCGGGTACCGGCCGCGACACCGACCGCGACCTCGATCGCGCATTCACATCGGGTGCCCTGCGCGAGCTGCTCGACGAGCGGGTGGTCCGCACCCGCGACTACGGCGTGATGCTCACCCTGTCGTGGGACCTGGGCGACGCGGCCTTCCACCCGGAGAGCATCGACGTCTCGCGCGAGGCGCGCGCGGTGGTGGAGCTGCGTGATGACGTTCTCGACGAGGTGAACCGCCTCTACTTCGAGCGCCTGCGCGTGCTGGCCTCGCTCGACACAGCGGACCCGAAGGATGCCGTCCTGTTGCATCTGCGCGCGGCCGAGCTTGCCGCCGGACTGGACGCCTGGACAGGGGGGTGGTTCGGCCGGCACCTGGGGCCCGCCGTCCTTTCCGGGACCCGCTGACGCTCACCCCGAATCGACCCACTCGGAGGACTCCATGAACGCAAGATCGATCCTTCTCACCCTCAGCCTGATCCTGGCGCCCCAGGTAGCCGGCGCGCTGCCGCTGCTCTCGGAGGTCTTCTACGACGCCGTCGGGAGCGACGATGGGCTCAGCTTCGTCGAGATCGTGGCCGCCCCGGGTTTCGTCCTGGACGGACTCGTGCTCGAGGGCGTGAACGGCGCCAACGGATCCGCGGGTCCGAGCCTCGTACTGAGCGGCGTCGTTCCGGCCGACGGGCTGTTCGTCGTGGCGGACCAGGCCTCGGGCGGCGGCACCGGCGTTCTCGGCGCGGATCTGGTGGCGCCGTTCGAGCTCCAGAACGGCCCCGACTCGGTGGTGCTGCGCAGCGGGGCCAACGTACTGGACGCCCTGGGGTACGGCGTCTTCGGGCCGGGCGACGTCTTCGCGGGAGAGGGCGCGGCTGCGCCGGATGCGCCCGGGGGCTCGAGCCTGGCCCGCCACGTGGCCGACGTGGACACGGACGTAAACGCCGCGGACTTCGGGGTGTTGGCGACGCCGACCCCGGGGAGCGCGCCGCGCTCGGTGCCGGAGCCGGACCCGGCGGCATTGGCCGCCACGGCTGCCCTGCTGCTCATGGGCCGCGTCCGGCCGCGGGCGCGGCGCTAGCGGGCCAGAGGGGCTCTGGGGTGCCCGGGCCCCCGGGGACAACCGCGTGATTCAGCCCGGAGTCGAACCCGCCGATACGCGTCGACGGGGCGGACCCGGTGAATTGCGAGGTGCCTCGGGGGCAGTACGGGGCTGGTTGCTTGCGTGCGCGGAACCCCTTGCGCACACTCGCCGCCACCGCGTCCGCTCGGGGGGGACGGACCCGGAATGCTTTCCGGCTACAACACCAACGTCAAACATCGAGGCGTCCTCTTCCACGTGCAGACGGAGGACAGTGGCGTGCGCAATCCGCACGTCATCACCCACCTCTATCATCATGGCACCATCCTCGCTTCGGAGAAGAGCGAGTACCGGCACCTGCTGGACGAAGAGGACCTCGAGGGTGCGGTGAAGACCCAGATGGAAGGTCAGCACAAGGAGATGCTGAAGCGCCTGCGTCGCGGAGTCTTCGACGAGCTCATCGCCGAGCGCCTCGGCTCGGCCGCGGTGGCGTCCGACGCCACGGGCTCCACCACCCAGCCCGAGACCCCGCCCGCCACGCCCGTGCCCACGTCGCCGCCCGGCGACGGTGAGGACCAGCGCCCCTTCGGCCAGGGCATCGTGAGCCAGAAGCCGCTCGACGAGGTGGTGCTGGAGTACCTCGTGGACTCGGCGCGCAAGCGCAAGCAACAACCGTGAGGCTCGCGTGACGAGTCCGTCCGGCGACGTCCCGCGCCGCGACGCGCTCGTGCAGATGTACCACGTCTCCAAGTCCTACCTGCCCGGCACCTTCGCGCTGCGCGACGTGACGCTCGAGGTGAACAAGGGCGAGTTCGTCTTCCTCACCGGGCCCAGCGGTGCCGGCAAGACCACCCTCATGCGGCTTCTGTTCGCGGCGGAGAAGCCGAGCGAGGGTCAGATCATCCTGCGCGGACGCAACATCGCGCGGCTCGGCGACGCGGCGATCCCGCGCCTGCGCCGACGCATCGGCGTGGTGTTCCAGGACTTCAAGCTGCTGGCCAACCGCACGGTGGAGGAGAACGTAGCCATCGCGCTGGAGGTGCTGGGGCGTCCGCCCCGCGAGATCCGGCGCCGGGTCTTCGCGCTGCTGAAGCAAGTAGGCCTGCAGCACCGGCGCCATCACCGTCCGCTCACACTCTCGGGCGGGGAGCAGCAGCGCATCGCGCTGGCGCGCGCGCTGGCCGGCGAGCCGGAGCTGTTGCTGGCCGACGAGCCCACGGGCAACCTCGATTCGGAGTTGACCCTGGAGATCATGGATCTCATCGCCCACGCGTCGGCCCGCGGTACCACCGTGATGGTGGCTACCCACGATCACTCGCTGGTGGAGCGCTACGGCCGGCGCACGTTGCACCTCGAGGCCGGGCACCTGAAGGAGGACCGTCCGGCGGCGGGGCCGCCGCGGTGAGGGGCCTGCCATGTCTCGCGTCGGCGGCGACCTGCGCTACTTCGCGCGCACCGCGCTGCGCGGGTTGATCACGAGCCCCGTCACCACCGCGGTGTCCGTTACCACCATCGGTGTGGCGCTGGTGCTGGTGGGTGCGTTCGCACTGCTCATCAGCAACATGGAAGGGCTCCTTGACCGCTTCGGCGACGACCTGCGGGTGACGGCCTATCTGGAGGAAGGGCTCGACGAGGCTGCGATGAGCGCGCTCGCGCGGCGCGTGGGCACCGTGGAGGGCGTGATCGAGGTCCAGGTGGTGACCAAGGACGAAGCCCTCGAGCGCTTCCAGGCCGGTGTCGGAGCCAGCACGGGCCTGCTCCAGGCGCTGGAGGAGAACCCGCTGCCGGCCTCGCTGGAGATCCACCTGGCGGAGTCACGCCGCACGCCCGAGGGCATGCGGGTGGTGGTGGAGGCGGTGGACGGCCTTCCCGGCGTCAGCGACCTGGCGTACGGCCAGGAATGGGTGGACGGCTACGCGCGGGTGGTGGCCCTGGTGCGCAGCGTGGGTCTCGGCGTGGGCGCAGTCCTCGCGCTGGCCACCACACTCATCGTGGCCAACACCATCCGGCTCGCGATCTTCGCACGGCGCGACGAGCTCGAGATCCTGGCCCTGGTGGGCGCTGGGCGGTCTTTCGTGGCCACGCCCTTCCTCGCGGAGGGCTTGATCCAGGGGGCGGCCGGCGGCGCGGTCGCGCTCGCGGTCCTCTACGCGCTCTTCCGCCTGGCTCTGCCGGAGATCGAGTCGGGTCTCTCGCTACTGCTCGGCCTAGCCTCCCCGGAGTTCTTCGACCTGGCCGCCATGCTGCGCCTGCTGGGCGCGGGCGGGGTGCTGGGGCTGGTGGGCTCGGCGGCCGCCCTGATTCAAGGCGTCCGCGGATGAGGCGCCGGGCCCGGCTCGGTCTGGCCATGCTGCTGGCGCTGCCGGTGTGGGCGGCGGCGGCGGGCGCATCGGATCTGGACGAGGAGCGCGCGCGCGAGCTGGAGGCGGTCCGCCGCGCCGTCGAGGAGCGCCGCGAGCGCGTGGATGCGTTCGAGCGGCGCGAGCGCAGCCTGCTGGAGACCCTCGAGGAGATGGACCGGGCGGCGACCCGCCTGGCCCGGGAGGGCGCCCGGGCGCGCTCCCGCGCCGAGCAGGCTCGCAAGGAGCTCGCCGAGCTGGCCGGGCGCGAGGTCGAGATCGCCGGCCGCCGCGAGCAGACCCGCCGCGCCATGTCGGCGCGCGCGGCGGCGCTCTACAAGGCGGGCGAGGCGGGGCCGGTCCGCGTCCTCTTCTCGGCAGGGAGTCTGCAGGAGTTCCTCTCGCGGAGCCGGGCCCTGCGCATCCTGCTGGATCACGACCGGGCGCTGCTCGAGCGCTTCGAGGCCGACACGCTGGAGCTGGCGAGCACCCGCGAGGCGCTGGCGGCGACGGCGGCCGAGGGCGAACACGCCCGCGCCCTGGCCTTTGCCCGGGGCCGCGAGGTGACCGCCGAGCGGCGCGGAAAGCGCGCGATCCTCTCGGCGGTGCGCAAGGACCGCGCCGTGGAGCGGGCGGCGCTCCAGGAGCTGGAGGCCGCAGCCCTGGCCCTCGAAGAGACGCTGCGGAGCCTGCGCGGCCGCGATCGCGCGCCGCGCCGGCCGGCAGGGTCGGTGGCCTTCGCCGCGCGGGAGGGCGACCTGATGGCACCGGTCGACGCGCCGATCGCACGTGGCTTCGGACGCGTGGTAGACGAGGAGTTCCGCACCGAGACCTTCCGCAAGGGCGTCGACTTCGCGGCCTTGGCGGGCGACCCGGTGCGCGCCGTGGCCGCCGGCGAGGTGCGCTTCGCGGGTTGGTTCCGCGGCTACGGCCGCATCGTGATCCTCGACCACGGAGAGGGCTACTTTACGGTGTCCGGACACCTGGACCGGGTGGACGTGACCGTGGGCGACGCCCCGGACGAGGGCGAGGTCCTGGGCACAGTGGGGGATACCGGCTCCTTGTCGGGGCCCCGCCTCTACTTCGAAATCCGCCGCGGGGCGGAGCCCCTGGACCCCGCTCGCTGGCTGCAACCCTCGCCGTAGGGCAGAATCCAAGACAACCGGGAGAGAGCGGGGCCGGATCAAGCGAGCCCGGCGAACCGCCGATCCCCACCGCTGTCCGCTTCGCACCCCAGGTGCCCCAGGAGCTCAAGATCCGCATGCGCAAGCTTCGCTTCGTCGTGACCTTTTCAGCAGGCGTCGCCGCCGCTGCCATCGCCCTCGGCTGGCCGGGCGGGGGCGGCCCGCTGGCCGCCACCCGCTACGAGGACCTCTCGCTCTTCACCGAGGTCCTCAACCTGGTCCGCAAGAACTACGTGGAGCCCGTGGACCAGCGCGAGCTCATCCACGGCGCCGTGAAGGGCATGCTCCAGGAGCTCGACCCCCACTCCTCCTTCCTCGATCCCGAGGTCTACAAGGAGATGCAGGTCGACACCCGGGGCGAGTTCGCCGGCCTCGGCATCGAGATCTCCAAGCGGGCCGATGGCTTCGTGGAGGTGGTCTCGCCCATCGAGGGTACACCTGCCTACCGGGTTGGCGTGAAGGCGCGCGACCAGATCGTCGCCATCTGCCCGACGGACCCGCCCGAGGACTGGGAAGAAGAGTGTCGCGGGACCAAGAACATGAGCCTCGTGGAGGCGGTTCGTCTGATGCGCGGCCCCAAGGGCAGCAAGATCACCATCCGCATCTTCCGCGAGGGCTTCGATCGGCCCCAGCCGTACACCATCGTGCGCGACATCGTGAAGATCCGTTCGGTGGAGGGCAAGCTGCTCGAGCCGGGCTACGGCTACGTGCGCCTGCGCGCGTTCCAGGAGCGCACCGGCAGTGACCTGGCGCGCATCCTGGACGAGCTTCAGGCGAAGGAAGAGACGGACCTGCGCGGTCTCGTGCTCGACGTGCGCAACAACCCGGGTGGCCTGCTGGACCAGGCAGTGAAGGTGGCCGACCAGTGGCTCGAAGAGGGCCTGATCGTCTACACGAAGGGCCGCGTCGAGAGCCAGCGCCAGGAGTTCCGGGCCCAGGAGCAAGGCACCCAGAAGTCCTATCCGATGGTGGTGCTCGTGAACGGTGGTACGGCCAGCGCGTCCGAGATCGTGGCCGGCGCGCTCCAAGACCACGACCGTGCGCTGGTGCTGGGGACCCAGTCCTTCGGCAAGGGATCGGTGCAGACGATCATTCCGCTCAACGACGGCTCCGGTCTGCGCCTCACCACGGCGCTCTACTACACGCCCGGCGATCGTTCCATCCAGGAGGTCGGCATCGAGCCCGACATCGTGGTGGAGCAGATCGTCGCCGAGCCTGAGGACCAGCGGGCCCGGCGCATCCGCGAGCGTGACCTGGAGGGCCACTTCACCCACGGCGACGCCGACCCCGATGCCGCCGGAGACTCCCCGGGCGCGGATGAGGCCGACGACGAGGAGGCCGAGGCGGGCGATCCCAACTCGGAGGACGGCCAGCTGGACCGCGCCCTCGACGTACTGAAGAGCTGGACCTACTTCGAGCGCCTGAACGACGCGCGCGTTCGGCGCGAGGAGGCGGTGCGGACCGCGGCCACTCCGTAGGCCGGCCGCCGGCTGGTGACTGACCCCTCCGTTCCCGCCGTCGATCGGCAACCCCACGTCTACCGCGTGAGCGAAGTCCTGGGCGGGCTGCGAAACCTGCTCCAGGACCGCGTGGGTCGCATCTGGGTCGCCGGCGAGGTGAGCAACCTGCGGCGGCCGTCGTCGGGCCACCAGTACTTCACACTGAAGGACGACACATGTCAGCTGCGTGCGGTGCTCTTTCGCGGCGCCGCGCGGCGCCTCCTGTTCGAGCCCGAAGACGGCATCGAGGTGTTGGCCTGCGGAGACCTGACCGTCTACGAGGCGCGGGGTGACCTCCAGCTCGTGGTGCAGAGCCTCGAGCCCCGCGGTCAGGGTGCATTGCAGCTTGCGTTCGAACAGCTGCGTCGACGCCTCGAAGGCGAGGGTCTGTTCGATACGGCGCGCAAGCGGCGTCTGCCCGAGTTCCCGCGCGTGGTGGGCGTGGTGACTTCAGGCCAAGGGGCAGCGCTGCGCGATGTGCAGCATGTGGTGGGAGCGCGCTTCCCGGGCCAGCGTGTGCTGCTGGCGGCGGCACCGGTGCAGGGGGTCGGGGCCGAGGTCGAGCTGGCGGAGGCGCTGCGCGCACTCGACGCGCAGCCCGACGTGGACGTGGTGCTGCTGGTGCGCGGGGGCGGCGCGCTGGAGGATCTCCAGCCCTTCAACACCGAGTTCCTGGCGCGTGCCATCGTCGAATGCTCCACGCCCGTGGTCAGCGGGGTGGGTCACGAGGTGGATGTGTCCATCGCCGACCTGGTGGCCGACGCGCGGGCGGCGACGCCCTCGGCTGCCGCCGCTCTGGTGTTGCCCGATCGCAAGGCCCTGGGCGTGCGGCTGGAGCGCGACGGGCGCCGCCTGGTTGCTTCGGCGAATCGCGTCCTGGAGCGAATCGGCGCTGAGCTCGAGGCGCTCGGCGAGGCGCTGCGCATGCAGGCTCCGCGCGCGCGCCTGGAGCTGCAACGCGGTCGGCTGCGCGCTGCGGGCCGTTCCCTCGGCCGTGGGGTGAGGGCGCGCGTCGAGCACGGTCGCGCAGGCCTGGCGGGCGCCGTCGGGCGCCTCGAGAGCCTGTCGCCCCTCGCTGTGCTGGGCCGTGGCTACGCCATCGTGCGCCGCTCCGATGACGGGGCGATCGTTCGCAGGGCCGCCGACGTGGCGCCCGGCGACGACCTGGCCGTGCGCCTCGGAGAAGGCGAAATAGAGGCCGAGGTAAGGCGCCGCCGACTCGAAGCTGACGGAACCGTCCTTGGCCAGGTGGATCAGGGTCCAGTCGTCCGCCGCGCCGTGCAGCGTCAAGCCGGCGATGTGCAACTGGCCCAGCGCGATGCCGAAAGTGCCGCCGGAGTTCGCCTC
>CAXMOD010000138.1:0-8293 GCA_964194905.1 uncultured Desulfobacterales bacterium
GGGCGGGCCGCGCTCGCCCACGTGACCGGCGCGCGCGGCGTTGCCGAAGAGCGCGTGGTGGTGTTCGGCCGCTCGCTCGGTGGCGCGGTCGCCGTAGACCTGGCGCGCGGCCGTCCGCTCGCGGGCCTCATCCTGGAGAGCACCTTCACCTCGGTGGCCGACATGGCCGGCGCGTTGAAGCCGCTCGCCTTGCTCGCCGGTCGGCCCTTCGACTCCGCCGCCAAGATCGGCGAACTGCGTTGCCCGCTTCTCGCCTTCCACGGCGACGCCGACGAGATCGTGCCCTACGCGCTGGGCCGTCGTCTCTTCGAGCGCGCTCCGGAGCCCAAGGCCTTCGAGACCCTCCGCGGCGCCGGCCACAACGACACCGTCGAGGTCGGCGGCGCCGCCTACTTCGAACGCATCCGGCGCTTCCTCGACGACGTGGCGCCCGCCTGAGGTAGGATCGTCCCCGTGAACTCGGACCGCGGGCGCATTCTCGTCGCCGGAGCCAACGGCCATCTGGGCCGCCGACTGCTGGCGCGCCTTCCCGAGGCCCGGGCTCTGGTGCGCTCCCAACGCGCCGTCGACGCCATCCGTGCAGACGGTCTCGAGTGCGAAGTGGTCGCCACCGACTACACCGACAGTGAGGCGCTGGCGAAGGCGGCCGAGGGCTGCACGCACCTGGTGCACCTGGTCGGCATCCTGAAGGAGGCGCCGGGCACGAGCTACCAGATCGCCCACGAGCTGACCAGCGCGCGCTTCCTCGCCGCGGCCAGGGACGCGGGGCTCCAGCGCATCGTCTACCTCTCGATCCTCGGCGCGAACCCCGAGAGCGAGAACGCGTGCCTCGTCTCCAAGGGGCGCGCCGAGGAGATCCTGCTGGCCGGCGCGGTCCCGGCGTTGGTGATTCGCCTCCCCATGGTGCTCGGCCGCGGCGACTACGCCTCCGCCGCGCTGCGCAACAAGGCGCGGGCAAAGCTCCTCTTGCTGGTGCGCGGCGGCGCCACGCTGGAACAGCCGATCGACGCGAACGACGTGCTCGACGCCATCCAGGCGGGGCTCGCGGCTCCGGACCTGCGGGAAGTGGCCCTCGACCTGGGCGGCCCCGAGTCGCTGTCACACCGCGAGCTGGTTCTGCGCGCCGCCGCGCTCTACGAGAACCACCCGCGCATCTTCTCCATGCCCTACGGCGTGGCGCGCAGCGCGGTGAAGCTCATGGGCAGGCTCTCCAAGAACCCGCCCGTCACGCTGCCCATGCTCGAGGTGCTGGAGCATGACGACTCGGTCGACGCGGCCGCAGCCGCCGCGCGCCTCGGCATCGAGCTCACACCGCTCGATGAAACCTTGCGCCGCTGCGTGGGCCCCGCGTCCCAAGACGGCGAGGAGCCTGCATGACCGAACCCGCTGATTCGCACGCCGTCGACCCCTCGGCGCTCCCGCCCAGGAAGAAGCAGTCGCTCGCCGCGCGTGTGATCCCGTGGGCGATTGCGCTGGCGTGCTTCGTCTACCTGTACTTCCGCATCGACGGCGCCGCCGCGCGGCAGGGCAGCAGCTTCATCCCCTATCTGGCGGAGGTCTTCGCCAAGGTGCCGTGGACGCGCTGGCTGATGCTGATGGTCCCGTACTCGGTGCTCTTCCTGCTCATCGACTCGGCCGTGGTCTGGCGCGTGATCAACTGGTTCAACGCGCGTGTGGCGTACGTGGACATCCTGCCGGTACGCGCCAGCACCTACATCATCTCCATCCTGAACGAACAGGTGGGCAAGGGCGCGATGGCCGTCTACCTGAACCGGCGCGACGGCGTGCCCGGCTGGCAGGTCGGCTCCAGCATGCTCTTCATCATGTTCTGCGAGCTGCTCTACCTGACGATGTGGGCGCTCGTGGGCGTGTCGCTGCGTTGGAACGAGCTGCCCGCGGTGTTCCACGCCATTCCGGCGGTGGCGCTCGGCGTCCTCGCCTTCTTTGCCTTCGTGCTGCTCTACTTCCGTGGCGCCATCCTGCCCAATCACAAGCTTCGCCAGCGCGAGATCTTCCACTCCTTCCGCCAGGCGCGCGTGAGCCACTACCTGGGCGTGATCGCGCTGCGTTCCCCGGCGTTGCTTTCGGCTGTCGTGGTCTACACCCTGGCGCTGCGCCTCTTCGGCGTGGAGGTGGGCTTTGCCGAGATGCTCGGCTACCTGCCGGTGATCTTCTTCGGCGCCGCCGTGCCCGGCCCCATGCGCAGCGTGGCCATCACCTTGTGGGTGACGCTGTTCCCCAACAACGCCGGCGAGATGGCGGCCTTCGGCCTGGTGCAGCACAACTTCTTCATCTTCTTCAACGCCGCCATCGGCATGCTCTTCTTCCGCCGCGCCAACCGGGAGATCTGGGGAGACCAGGCCGCGGACGTCAGGCCGGCGTCGTAAACCAGGCCAGCGCGAGCATCAGCGCGTAGGACGTCGGGAAGAGCCACTTCGCCCTGTCGTCGATGCGATGGGCGCGCCGGGGGTCGGAGTCCTGGTGCCTCGCGACGAGCAGGCTCTCAAGCACCGTCACCGCGAGGATCAAGAACGAGAGGATCATCATCTTGTCGAGCAGCGTGAGGTAGGCCACCCGTGGCAGGTCCTCGGCGATGACGAACTGATACGCGACGATCGTCAGGACGCCCGTCGCGGAGATGCGGCTGCGCCCGGCAAAACGCTCGTCCGTCATCCAGAAGACCGACCACGAGAGCGCCACGATGATGAGCAGCGGCAGGATTACCTTCCACATGTAGAAGCCGGTCTTGCGCTGCACCTCGATGAAGAGCGTGTAGCGATGGAACGGGGCGCTGCCCCGGATCACCGAGACCTCCTCCACGCGGCTGCCGACTTCGACGATGCGCCACTCGGGGATCTCCAGGCCGTCCGCAAAACCGGTGATGGTGTCGTCCGCGAGCCATTGCAGGTGATCGCGATCCCAGGTGAACGACTCCACCTGCACCTCGAGGGTCTGGCGGTCGAACGGGAAGCGGCGCAGGTCGTAGTCCGCGTCGAGCCGGACGCTGATGTTGACGTCCTGGCTCACGGTGCCGTCGGAGCGAATGCGCAGCACGCGCTCGCTCATGGTCAGCTCGCTCACCTGGTTGACCGGGTAGCCGGCGGGCGTCCACATGCCGTCCATCTTCTCGTCGGCGCGCGGCCCCAGGAAGAGGCGCTCGTCGCCGAAGGCCCCGCCGTCGGGGGGGAAGCCCTCGCGCGGATCGCACCAGGTGGCGCGTACGTAGCCGCGGAAGAGGAAGTCGTCGGCCACGGCGTCGATGTTGCGCAGCTCCGTGACGAAGATGCCGGCGCCAACCAGCGTGGGTCCCGTGCGGTTTGGCGGCCTGCCCGCCGGGGCTGCGGCGTCGTACTCGACGCGCGAGCACGCTGCCGGGGACACGTCCTCTGCGACGGCCACGCCCGAGGGCCCGAACGACGCCAGCAGCGCCACGAGACACGCGCACGCGAGACGCATCAGCGCTCGAGACACGCCGGCGTTCCCTGGCGCTCGGACCAGCTCAGGTACAAGTCGCGCAGCTTGCGCACCGGGTTCTCCTCCGCCGTGCCCTGCTTCTGGCGGAGGAAGCGCCAGAGCTGGCGCGTCATGCTCCCCTCCCTCGGCCCCTCGTAAGGCACCACGATCCGCAGGGAGGGGGAGTCCGGAGCGTCGTCGGGTTCTGCCACCACGACGAAGGCCGAGAGCGCGGTGAGCTCGGCGACGCAGCGCTTGTCGCCGCCCGCATCGGCTCCGGCCGAGAGTGCGGCCACCAGCCGGTCCGCCAGCGTCGGCGTGCAGCCGCCGCGCGCGGGCGGCGTCTCGAAGGCGATCAGCGCGCGAGCCACCACATCGGGGCCCACGAGCATGTTTCCTGCCACGACCACTCCCGACGACTCCATCGAGCCCTTCCACGCGATCGCCTCGTCACCCGTGTAGGCTGCCTGGCTGGGCCCGTCGAGGGACGCCACGCCGTACTGCCGCCACGACCGCCCGGTGATCCTGATCCAGTGATCAGGGTCGAACTCCTCCGAAGTGATCTCGTTCAGCACCTCGATCGGGCTGCGCCCCTCGGTCAGCAGGGCCGCGCCGCGATCGCGGCCATCCACGTTCGCCAGGGACTGCGCCGCGATCGCCCCGTGCCCGGGGGCCAGGCCTGCGATGATTGTCGTTCCCTCGATGCACGACGCCCCGGCGATGCCCGCCTGACGCGTCGCGGGATCCACCGCCACGATCGACCAGGTGGCTCGCGCGGGCGCGGCCAGGAGCAGCAGCAAGCCGATGACGGCGATGTGTGTCGGCGCGAGCCCGTGCGGCACGGCCGGAGCGTAACGCGCCGGGGCGAACGTGGCCGGTTCAATCGCGAGGAATGGCGGGCCGGCGCACCAGATCCCGCGCCACCCAGATCAGCCACACCCAGATCACCAGCACCACACCGGACGCAGCCAGGTGGAAGCCCGGCTGGGCGAGGAAGAGGTCGTACAGAGCGTGGCTCACCACGCTCGCCGCGAAGCCCAGGGCGAGCGCCCAGTACTTACGTTCCAGCACCGCGTAGGCGAGCCCCAGACCCGCGGGCGCCGCGAAGAGCGCGTGCGTGATCGGCGCAGCCACGGCGCGCGCCGCGCCGTCCAGCGTTCCGAGCTCCCCGGCGAACAGGAAGGCCAGCGTCTCCGCCAGCGCGAAGCCCACCCCCGCGGCGCCCGCGTAGACGGGGCCGTCCCAGAGCTCGTCGAAGTGGGTGGTGAGCTGCGCGACCACCAGCACCGGCAGGAACTTGGCCAGCTCCTCGACGAAGCCGACCGCCAGCGCCGTGGGTACGGCAGTGCTCCACGCGCCCCCCAGCGCCTCCCAGGTGGGCGCCCGGCCCACGCCGTCGAGCAGGCCGTAGCCGAGAGACGCCGCCGCCACGGCCACCATCCCCGCCGCGGTCGTCGCCATGAGCAGCAGCAGCGGCTCCGGGCGCCGCTTGTCCTTCCAGCGGAAGTACGCGATCCACGCACCCGCCCCGGCGCCGGCCAGGGAGATCAGCAGCACGGACGAACCGTCCACGCCGGGAGCGTAGTCGGTCTCGGAGCCGATCTACACTAGAGTCGGACCAGGAGGTCACCCCCCATGGCATTCACCGACCGCTATCTCGCCTACGCCGAGGACTTCGAGCGCACCTACGCAGACGACGACTGGACACGTCTGGAGCAGTACTTCACCGAGGACGCCGACTACCCCCAGGGCACCGCGCAGTCCGAGGTCACGGGTCGCGACGAAGTGTTCAAACGGATCAAGGCGAGCGTCGACCAGTTCGACCGCCGCATGGACACCCGTACCCTGCACTTCGACCCGCCCAAGGAGGACGGCGACCGCGTCACCGTGAGCTGGAAGGCCACCTACACCAAGGCGGGCGCGCCGGACATCACGATCTGGGGCCGCGAAACCGCCACCTTCCGCGACGACCGCATCTGCCTCCTCGCAGGCGAGTTCGACCCGACCGCCCAGAAGAACCTGGAAGCCTGGCTCGCCGAGCACGGGGCGAAGCTGGCGGGGTAGCCGCCGACCGTGACGTACACCGCGAAGACCGCCGCCGCGCGGGGCTACGGGTCCAGCTAGAGCACCCAAATCAAGGCGCCGGACTCGAACCGCTGACCTGCTGATTGGGTGCTGCAGCGCCTTGCTAGGCGGCAGGCTCCTATAGAAGAGCGGCACCACACCTTTGGCAGTTGGGAACTGCTTTGAATGGCTTGATTTCTTGATAGGCACCGCAGGATGGGCAGAACTTGATAAAGCGAATGTTTAGATAGGTTATCAAGGCAGATGAGGGAATCAGGAGGATGAGAAGTTCCGGGCTTGGTATTGCCCAATAGACCAAGCCAACGAAAGCAGTACCAGCTGCAATCATGATCCGAGGAAACCAGAAGCGTTTGGAATCCGGCGATGCCCGCCACATGAAAAGCGTCGTCGCGGTGGCCATGAGGACCCAAACTAGAATAAAGAATTGAACCCTATCTCTAGTCAACGACCTTGCCTCCTGACGGATCAGGCGCTCAGCTGGGTGGCGCAGGCCGCCGACGGTGGCTGCAGCACCCAGGGTTGATGATGGGCCGCGCGCCGTTGCTGTCAAACCGTTGTCAAAGCGCAGGTGAGAGCTCGGGGCCGGCCGTGGGACCGGCGCCAAGTGGCTGATCCGCAAGAATGCCGACGACCAGCCGTCCACGTAAAGCCGTGCCTCCGCCGGGCCGATCTCTCCACCCGGGAGGTGGCCATGCACGAGGTCGGACGCGGCGCGCTCCCCCCCGACACCGAAGGGCTCAAGGCCTTCGATGTGAGTCCCGAGCGGGGCTTCCTGCCCGAGCCCGACCCGGTGCGGGATCTCCCCGCCGCGCTGGCTCCGTGGCAGGAGCTCGCTGCGGAGCTTCCCAAGCGGCTCCTGGCCGGGCGCGTGGGCACGGCCGTGGAGGCACTGCCGCTCCTTCCCGCCGAAGCCGCGGAGACCGAGCGCGACCGGCACACGGCCATGCGCGCGCTCTCGTTCCTCGCTCACGCCTATGTATGGGAGCGCGGCGCGGCGCGGGCGGAGCTGCCGGCGGCACTGGCGGTGCCGTGGCGCGCCTTGGCTAGGAAGCTCGGCCGGCCGCCGGTGCTCTCGTATGCATCCTACGCCCTCGACAACTGGCGGCGCCTCGACCCGGACGGACCCATCGAGGCGGAGAACGTGGCCATCCTCCAGAACTTCCTGGGCGGCAGCGACGAGGACTGGTTCATCGCCATCCACGTGGAGATCGAGGCGCTGGCGGCTCCGGCGATCCGCAGCCTCGGCCCGGCCCGGGAGGCCGCGGCGGCAGGCGACGCCGCCGCGTTGGAGCGAGCGCTGGAGGCAGTGGCCGGTGCGCTCGAGCAGATGACCGCCACGCTGCGACGCACGCCCGAGCATTGCGACCCCTACATCTACTTCAACCGCGTGCGGCCCTTCATCCACGGCTGGAAGGGCCATCCCGCCCTACCCGACGGGCTCCTCTACCACGGTCGTGCAGGCGAAGCACCCGAGCGCCTGCACCTGCGCGGCGAGACCGGTGCGCAGAGCACAATCGTCCCCTGCCTCGACGCGCTCCTCGGCGTCCCCCACGCGCCCGACCCGCTGCGCACCTACCTCGACGAGATGCGCGACTACATGCCGCCCGGCCACCGCGCCTTCCTGGCGGCGGTGGAGGCCGGCGCGCCGCTGACGGCCGCGGTGCAGGAGATCTCGCGCGAGCATGCAACCGTGGCCGAGCTGCGCGACGCCTGCCTTCACTGGCTGGAAGCCTTCCGCTCCACCCACCTGGAGTTCGCCGCGCAGTTCATCCACCAGCAGGCCTGCCGCGAGACCGCCAACCCCAGTGACGTCGGCACCGGCGGCACGCCGTTCATGACCTACCTGCGCAAGCACCGCGACGAGACCGCGAAGGCGAGGGGCGACGGGTCCAGCTAGGGCACCCGCACCCGGGCGCCAGGCTCGAACCGTTGACCTGCTGATTGGGTGTCAGCTGCAGTGGCCGGTCAGGTGCAGCCGCTTGTTTAGACGGTGCGCGCGCAGTAGCAGAACAGCGGGAATCGAGATCGCCGAGCCCTGAAGTAGGCCGATGGGCCAACCGCTGCCGTTGGGGCTGGCTTCGCTCCAGATGATGTGGCTCACGGCGACGTAGAACACGTAGGAGGCTGCGTACAGGAGAATCCATGGGCGGTTTCGCCAGAAGCCCCAGGCGCCGACCGCAAAGATGGCCCAATGGACAGGAGCACTGAGCAATGCCGCCACGCCGCGGACCTCGAACCCAAGCCAGACCTCCACGTCTCGGGTTTCCGCAAAGAAGAGGTCTCGCGGTACGAGAAAGAGAACGGTTGCAGCGCAGAACACGGCGAGTGTGGTCATCCAGCGCGGTCGATGTTGAGCGTCGGAAGCGGCGGAAGATTCGAGCATGTAGATCGTGCCGCCTAACGGACAGGGCGCTCAGGCTGGCGTCGCGCGGGGCCCCAACGGATGCTGAAGACTCCTGGGTTACGCCCCCCAGCGTACCACGGTCCGGAATCGTCCCGCGTGCGGCCGTCAGCTGCAGCGCCTTGTTAGATGGCGTGTCCCTCGCCTAGAACCCACGAGTAACCGCGTGCTAGCTCTTCTCGGCCTCCCTTCTCCAACACCTGGCCGTGTGCGACCACGACTCGCTCGAAGGGCCATTCCAAAACGCGTGTCAGAGAGCGACGGAAGGACGATCGATCGCGGACGAAGAGCCGCTCGAGGAGCGTGGGAGACAGGCGCCCATAGGCTCGGCCCAAACGGAAGGCGAGGCGGGTG
>CAXMOD010000139.1:0-5303 GCA_964194905.1 uncultured Desulfobacterales bacterium
GAGCACGAGGGCGGCGCAGAGCCAGCCGACGGCGCGCGTGAGGGCCGGCGTGCCGGCGGCGTTGTGGGGGATTGCGTTCATTCGTCGAGCACGTACTCGAAGACGAGGAAGGAGAGTATCAGATAGACCGCGTCGGCCACGGCCAGGAGCTGGAGCGCCGAGAACGGGGCCTCGCCGTCGTCGAAGAGGCCCGCCGTGGCGCGCACCGCGCCGAGCAGCACCGGCAGGAGCAGCGGGAGCAGCAGAAGCGGCAACATCACCTCGCGGTAGGTGGTGCGCACGGCGACCGCGCCGAAGAGTGTGCCGATCGAGCAGATGCCGAGCGCACCCAGCACCACGACGCCGAACAGGCTGGGCGCGATCCCGGTCAGGTCGAGACCGCGGGCGCCGGCGAAGACGATCCCCGCCACGAGCTGCACCGGGACCAGGAGCGCGGTGTTCGCGAGTGCCTTGCCCAGGAAGATCCAGCCGCGGTCTACGGGGGCCAGGGCGAGCCCAGCGAGCGCATCGTTTTCGAGCTCCAGCGCGAAGGCACGGTTCAGGCCGAGCAGCGCCGCGAACGCGTAGGCGATCCAAAGCAGGCCCGGCGCCACTGCGTCGGGAGCGCCCGCGCCCGGGGCCGGGAGAGCGAGCTGGTAGAGGAACACCACGAGCAGCGCGAAGACCGCCATCGCCACGACCCGGTCACGGCTGCGCCACTCGGTGATCAGGTCCTTCCACAGCACGGACCAGAGTACGTTCACGCCGCGCCGGCCTCCGCCAGCGCGCTTAGATAGATGCCCTCCAACGCGCCCGAGGCGAGCTCGGCGGGCTCTGCGCGGCGCACCGCATGTCCCGCCACCAGCACGAGCGCCGCGTCGGCCAGCTCCGCGGCGCGCGCCAGGTCGTGGGTGACCAGCACCGTGGTGCGGCCGTCGCTCTTCAGGCCTCCGAGGCGTTCGGCCAGGCGGCCGGCGGCCGCGCGGTCGAGGCCGGCGAACGGCTCGTCGAGCAGCACGATGGGAGGGTCGTGCACCAGGCTTCGGGCGATCGCCAGGCGGCGGGCCTGCCCCTGGGAGAGGGTGCCGGCGCGGCGCTCCGACAGGTCGCCGAGACCGTGTTGCTGCAGCAGATCCGCGACCACCCGCTCGCGGTCGCGCACGCCGTAGAGGCGCGCGCCGAAGAGCAGGTTCTCTCGTGCCGTGAGGTCGGGGTAGAGCAGGCTCGCGTGGCCGAGGAAACCCACGTGACGCCGCGCGCGGCGGCGGTCACCGCCGGAGCTCTCGGGACCGACGCGCAGGCGCCCGCGGCTGGGCCGGGCCAGGCCCGCGAGCAGCCGCAGCAGCGTGCTCTTGCCGGCGCCGTTCGGCCCGAGCACGGCCAGCACGCTTCCCGACGGGACCGCGAGGTCCAGGTCGCGGAGCGCGGTGACCGGGCCGAAGCGCTTGTCGAGTCCTTCGGCCTCGATGGCCGGGGCGCTCACGCGGGCGCTCCGTCGCGTGCGAGGGCCCGCCCGCATCGGGCGCAGAAGCGTGCGTCCGAGCCGGCCGGGGCGCCGCAGCTGGGGCAGCTGTGGGCGGAGGGCGCGGGCTCCGGCGTCTCCGTTTCCGTGCTCGGCGCGCCTGTCTGCGGCTCTGCTTCGCGCTCCGCCTCCAGCAACGCCGCCGCGCGGCGCCGCAGCTCGCCGCGCATCTGAGCGTGGTCCTCGGGCGAGAGCTTGCCCGTCTCGAAGTCGTGGTCGAGGTCGCGAATGCTCTCGTAGAGGCCCTCGCGCTCCCGTCGCCCGGTGTCTCCGGTCACCGCGCTCGGCCCCACCCGCGTGTCCCGGCGCAGCAAGGGTGCCGCCAGGAAGAGGGCCACCAGGAGCGCCGCGCCCACCACGAGGGCCACACGCGCGCCGCGCGGGAGGCTGGGCGGTGTGGCCAGCGGCGCGAGCGCGACTTCCACGGTCTCCCCGGCCGCGATGCGGAACGCCTCGAAGTGGAGGTAGGTGCGCTCATCGCTGGTGCGCACCGGGCGGCGTCGGTGCAGGCGTGGGGAGTCGACCGTCAGGCCCGTGTCCGCGATGTAGACGGAGAACACCGGGACGGCGGTGTCGAAGCGGCGCACGAAGCGCGCGCTGCCGTCGCCGGGTGCGACCGGCAGCCGGTAGCGCAAGTCGATGCGTGACTCGCCCGGCGGGACCGGTCCGCGCACGACCAGGTGTCCGTCCTCGGCTGTCGTCCCGTGCAGGAAGTCCGCCCCGAAGCGCAGGTCACTGCCGTCGGCCGGAAGCGGAACCCGCAACAGCGGACGCTCGGGAGTGCCCACCACCGGTGCGTCACCCGACACCTCCAGGTAGACCTCCTCGTTCACTTGGACCGCCGCATCGTCCGCCTCGAGAAAGGCGCGGGCATGGCTGACTCGCAGCGCCTCGGGGTCGGTGCGAGCCGGCGGCACTTGCAGGCGCAAGCGCAGGCGCGTACCCGGGACGAGGGGCCCGGCGCGCAGCATGCGGTAGGGAACACCTTGGATCTCGGTTTCCTCGGGCTCGGAAAGGTCCGCCGACGACAGCTCCACCCCCGCGGGCACCAGAACCGTGAGCTGGTCGGCGCCCGACGGCAGGTGCACGGGCAGGTCGCTCGCGCCAGCGGGCGCGGGCATGGCCCAGGTGAAGGCCAACTCCTGCTCGCCGGGGTAGAGCGGTCCGAAGAAGCGCACGTCGCGGCCCTCGCGCACGACGCCCTCGGGCACCACCGCGTAGGGCAGGGCGAAGCGCGTGAACCCATCGGGCAGCTCAGCGCGGAAGACGGGCACCGCGCCGGCGGCACGCTCCTCGGCATCGGCGTAGATCACGCGCCCGCCGGGGTTGGCGAAGCGATGGACCTCGTTCAGGACCAGCTCGCTGCCGACGCGCTCGACTCGCAACGTGGCGTCGGTGACGCGCACGCCCCGCGGATCCCGCGTTCGCTCCGCCACCGGGACCTCGACCCGCTGCTCGGTTTGGCCCGCCGCGAAGTCGATGCGCCGCCCCACGAAGGGTACACCGAGGTAGCGCGCGCCCAGCAGGTAGGTGACCTCGGCGTCGGTGGAGATGCCCTCGAACGCGAATCCTCCGTCGGCGTCGGCGAGGATGCGCCGGATGCCCGGCTCGCCGCCGGCCTGCACCGAGTAGAGGATCACGTCGGCCCCGGCGGCCCGGGCGGGCCCGTCGGGGTGCGCGAGCGTGCCCACGATGCGGCCGTGGCCGGCGGGCACATCGGCGACCTCGCCCTCCGTCTGCGCCGCCGCGTCGGGGGCCGCGAGGGCCGGGATCAGGGACAGGACGATGGCGAGAAGAAGGCCCGCGGCGCGGGCGTTCACGGGGAACGACGCTCCGGGTGCGGCCACATGACCAGCACGGTGCCCAGCACGAAGATCGCCCCGCCGAGCCAGATCCAGGCGACCAGCGGGTTGCGGTGGATCTTCAACGTGGCCGAGCCGTCGGCCTCGACGGCCGTGAGCAGCACGTACAGGTCCTCGCTCAGCGAAGACCGGATGGCGGGGATCGATGCCGGCTGCTGCTCCAGCCAGTAGACGCGCTTCTCGGGTGTCAGGATCGCCAGCGGCTCGTCGCCCCTGTACAGGGCGATCCGCGCGATGGCGCCACCGTAGTGCTTCTCCGGGATCGGGTGCGCGGTGAGGTAGCGCAGCCTGTAACCGTTCATCTCGACCGAGTCGCCCGGCTGGACGTTCTCGAGGCGCTCCTCGTTGAAGATGGAGCCGGTGGCGCCCACCAGCACGAACACGATTCCCAGGTGCACGACGTAGCCGCCGTAGCGGCGCTGGTTGCGGGCCAGGAGCGTGGCCACCGCGCGCAGGGGCGACTCGCCCGCCCGCCCGCGTCCGCGGATGGCGCGGGCGTACTCCTGGGTGATGGTGCCCACCGTGAACGCGGAGAGGCTCCAGACGAGCAGCGCATACCACGAGATCTGCGCTCCCAGGAAGGCGACCAGGGCCGCGGCCGTCACCAGGCCGATCGCGCTGGGCACGAAGAACTGGCGGCGCAGGCTGCGCCAGCTCGCGCGGCGCCAGGCGATGAGCGGCCCCACTCCGGTCATCAGCAGCAGCAGTATCACGAGCGGCGCGTTCATGGTGTTGAAGAAGCGCGGGCCCACGGTGGTCTTCACCCCGCGCAGCGCCTCGGTGACCACCGGGAAGAGGGTTCCCGTGAGCACCACGAAGAGGATCGCCACGAAGATCCAGTTGTTGACCAGAAAGCTGGCCTCGCGCGACACGACCGACTCCAGCCGCCGCGGGCTGCGCAGCTCCTTGCGGCGGTAGATGAGCGGCACGAAGAACAGGAGCACCGCGGTCAGCACGTAGGTCAGGAAGATGGGCCCGAACCAATCGGTCTGAGCGAACGCGTGCACCGACTGCACGATGCCGCTGCGGGTGAGGAACGTCCCGAACAGGCAGAGGGAGTAGGTGAGGCCGATCAACACCAGGTTCCAGGTGCGCAGCATGTCGCGCTTCTCCTGGATCATCACCGAGTGCAGGTAGGCGGTCGCCACCAACCAGGGCATGAAGGAGGCGTTCTCCACCGGGTCCCACGCCCAATAGCCGCCCCAGCCGAGCACCTCGTAGGCCCAGCGGCCGCCGAGCAGGATGCCTACGCCCAGCACGGCCCAGGCGAAGATCGACCAGCGCCGGGTGGTGCGGAACCAGGTGGTGCCCAGCTCCCCGGTCACCAGCGCTGCGAAGCCGAACGCAAACGGAATCGCGAAGCCTACGAACCCCGTGTACAGGAACAGCGGATGGATGGTCATGAGCGGGTGCTGGAGCAGCGGGTTGAGGCCCACTCCGTCCGAAGGCGCCTGCCCGGGCGGCATCAGGTCGAACGGGTTGGTGAAGAAGTTCAGCAGCACCAGGAAGAAGACCTGGTTGGCGAGCAGCATCGAGATCGCCCAGGGCAGGAGCGAGCGATTGCGACGGCGCTGGGTGAGCACGGCGATGCTGCTGTAGACGGTGAGGATCCACAGCCACAAGAGGAGCGACCCGTCCTGTCCGCCCCACAGGGCGGCCAGCCGGTAGGGCAGGGGCATCGCGCGGGCCGACGTCTGGGCGACGTACTCGACACGGTAGTCGCCTACGCCGAAGGCGACGAAGAGCAGCGCGATCGCCACCGTGGCGAGCGCGGCCACCGTCCACAAGGAGCGCTCGGCCACACCGGTCCAGGTCTCGCTGCGCCGGATTCCGGCGTACACGGCGAAGCCGATTCCCAGCGCGGCCACCAGGAGGGCCAGCTGCAGCGCGTTGGATCCGATCTCAGCCACGGCTCAGAAGGAGGCCTGCTCCGCGGCCGC
>CAXMOD010000140.1:0-5465 GCA_964194905.1 uncultured Desulfobacterales bacterium
GTACTTCTGGGTCGTGGAGAGGCTGGCGTGGCCCAGCAGCTCCTGGATCTCGCGCAGGTCGGCGCCCATGTCCAACAGATGGGTCGCGTAGCTGTGCCGCAGACGGTGGGGGTGCACCGGCTCGGCCAGCCCCGCGTCGGCCGCACGGCGCGTCAGTACGCGCCGCACGTCGCGCTCGCCCAACCGACGGGGCTTCACGCTCTTGCGCCGACGCAGCGACGTGAAGAGCGGCTCGCCGAGGATGCCCGGTCGCTCGCGCTCGGCGAGGTAGGCGCCCAGTGCCTCGCGCGCCATCCCCGGAAGCGGAACGATGCGTTCCTTGCCGCCCTTGCCCCAGACCCGCACCTCTCCCTTGCGCAGGTCCAGGTCGCGCACGTCGAGGGCGACCAGCTCGCCGACCCGCAGCCCGCTCCCGTAGAGCAGCTCCACCAGAGCGCGGTCGCGCAGATCGCCCACGCTCCCGGCGTCGATCGGCGCTTCGGCCAGGATCTCGCAATCGTCCACGGCCAGGGGCTTGGGCAGGCGCTTGGGAACCCGCGGTGTGGGGATGCCCGCCGTCGGGTCCGCCGCGCAGGAGCCTTCGCGCACCAGGTAGCGGAAGAACGAACGCAGTGAAGCCAGCTTGCGACCGAGCGTCGCGGGGTGGAGCTTGCCGTGGCGGTCGGCCATGAAGGCGAAGACGCGCTCGGGCCCCACCTGCGCGGGCCGCGAGTTCTCGCCGAGGAAGGCCGCGAACTGGCGCACGTCCGACACGTAGGCGCGCCGCGTGTGGTCCGACAGGTTGCGCTCGGCGCGCAGCCACACGCCGAAGGAGCGGATGGCCGCCTCGAACGTCATGCCAGGTCCGCCTCGGCCGCAATGCGCCAGGGCTCGAGGGCGGACAGCGCGCGCTCGGCGAGCCGCTCGTTCTTCTCGCGCTTGCGCAGGCGCGGCGCGCCCTCGAGGGACGGGAAGAGCCCGTAGTTGACGTTGCTCGGCTGGAAGCGCGCCGGGTCGCTCTCGCCCAGGTGGCGCATCAGCGCGCCGTGGGCCGTGTGGGGGTCGGGGACCAGCGGCTCCTCCCCGCGCAGGCGCCGCGCCATCTGAATGCCGGCCAGGAGGCCGAGCGCCGCAGACTCCACGTAGCCCTCCACGCCGGCGATCTGTCCGGCCAGGAAGAGGCCCGGACGCTTGTGCAGCTCCAGGGAGGGCGAGAGCTCTCGCGGCGCATTGACGTAGGTGTTGCGGTGCACGGAGCCAAAGCGGGCGAACACGGCCTTCTCGAGGCCCGGCAGCGAGCGGAGCACGCGCTTCTGCTCGCCGATGCGCATGCGCGTCTGGAAGCCCACCAGGCTGAACAGCACGCCATCATGATCCTCGTGGCGCAACTGCGCCACGGCGTGGGGGCGGCGCCCCGTGCGCGGGTCGAAGAGTCCGACCGGCTTCAGGGGCCCGTAGGCCAACGTGTCGCGACCGCGCCGTGCCATCTCCTCGATGGGCAGGCAGCCCTCGAAGTAGAGCGCCGCCTCGCACGCGTGCAGCGGCACGGTCTCGGCCGCGAGCAGCGCGTCTACGAAAGCCCGGTACTCGTCGCGGTCGAGGGGCAGGTTCAGGTAGTCGCCTTCGCCGTCTTCCCAGCGCGAGGCCCGGAAGGCGATCGTCGGGTCGACCGAGTCTGCGTACAGGCAGGGTGCGATGGCGTCGTAGAAGTAGAGGTGGTCCGCGCCCAGCAGGTCCTGGAGTTCGCGGGTCAGCTCCGGCGCAGTGAGCGGGCCGGTGGCCAGCACCACCGGGTCGCCGTCGGGAATCTTGGTGACGACCTGCCGCCGCACGTCGATGCGCGGGTGGGTTTCGACCGAGCGCGTCATGTGGGCGGAGAACGCCTCACGGTCCACGGCCAGCGCGCTGCCGGCAGGAACCCGCGCCGCGTCCGCCGCCGTCATCACCAGGGACCCGAGCCGGCGCATCTCCTCCTTCAGGAGGCCCACCGCGTTGGTGTAGCGGTCCGAGCGCAGGCTGTTGCTGCACACCAGCTCGGCGAAGGCGTCACCCGTGTGAGCGGCCGAGCGCTGCTTCGGGCGCATCTCGTAGAGCACCACGTCGGCGCCGCGGCGCGCCGCCTGCCAGGCCGCCTCACAGCCAGCCAGGCCGGCCCCGACCACGGTGAGCCTGTCCCTCCCGCCCCTCCCGATAGCCTCTGCGTTCGCCAATCCCGTTGGTCCCCCCAGGGTAGGGGCTCAAGATAGCCCACGCGGGGGTCGCGCTCGGAGGCGCCCGTCGCCTTCGCGGACCAGGCGCCCGGCGAGCTCGAGGTGCACCAGATCCACCGCCAGTGCCTCGGCGCTCTGCGAGAGGCGCCGGGCCAGCTCGTCGGGCGTGGCCGGCGCCGCCAGCAGCGCCGTCAGCACGGCGCGCGGTCCGCGCCCTTCCACGCCGGCCAGCGGATCCGCCCGAACGCGCTCGCGGACCGGCAGACCCAGCGCCTTCAGCACGTCGTCCGAGTCGAGGCAGGGGCCCGCGCCGTCTCGCAGCAGCGCGTTCGAGCCGGCGCAGACGGGTTCGTCGATGGGGCCCGGCACCGCGAGCAGGGCCGTGCTGCCGCGCTCCGCCGCCAGGCGTGCCGTGACCAGGGAACCGCTCTGGGGGCGGCCCTCCACGACCACGACCACCTGCGCCAGCGCGGCGATCAGGCGGTTGCGCAGCGGGAAGTGGTACGGATGCGGCGGAGCCCCCGGCGGTAGCTCGCTCACCACGGCACCCCGACGCGCCAGCTCCCGGGCCAGCGAGGTGTGGGGGCGCGGGTAGGCGACGTCGATCCCGCAGCCGAGCACGCCCACGGAGAGGCCGTCGACCGAAAGCGCACCACGGTGCGCAGCGCCGTCGATGCCACGAGCGAGACCGGAGAGGACCACCAGACCCAATCGCGCGATCTCCGCGCCGAGACCACGCGCCGTCTCGCGACCGCGCTCGCTGCAGCGGCGCGCGCCGACGATCGCCACCGACGGCGCGGCCAGCGCGCTCGGGTCGCCGCGCACCAGGAGCAGCGGCGCCGGGTCTTCTCCGCGCGCGATACGGGCGGGGTACTGTGGTGCGCCGAGTGGCACCGCCAGCGCACCGACGCGCGCCAGGACCTCGAGGTGACGTTCGAGGAGCCTCGCGTTGGGCGGCGCCGCCTGCTGAAGCCGGCGCGCCGCCGCCGCGGGATCCCCATCACAGGCTCGCAGCGCATCACCGGCCTCGCGCGGGCGCAGGGCGCCCACCTGCTGGAGCGCCAACCACCCGAGCAGGCGCTCGCGCACGGCGCCGTCGGCGCTGCGCGGATCGAGCACGGACTCCACAACGGACGACACCCCGCCACCGTAGGCGACGGAGCGTCCAGGGTCGTCGTGAACGGGCGGCTACGCCGCGGCGGACCTAGGGGTGCGTGCGGACCCGGTCCCCCACCGACACCTCCGTAGAGGCGAAGTGGATGACGGCGGCCGAGCTGTTCGGGAACGCCGAGACGACCACCAGCTCACCCACCACGCGCGAGGGCAGCGCGACTCGCTTGCGCTTCACCGCTTCGCGGCGTTTCGGCTGGGGACGGTAGATCTCGAGGACGTTGCCCACCTCGATGCCCGCGTTCGTGCCCTGATCGAGGAAGACGACGTCGTTGCCCGACGCCTGCCAGCGACCGGCCGGCATGTGCGCGACCTGCGCCTCGATTCCCGCCTGAGCGGGACGCAGCTCCACCTCGAGGGGCAACCTCTCGCGCGGCAGCAGGCGATCGCCGGCTCGCATCTCGGAGAAACTCATGCGCACCTCGGCCGTGGCGACCTCGTCGTGCACCTCGGTCACCTCCACCCAGCCCAGCACGCGAGCGTGCCAGCCGAGCGCGCGGCCACTGCTCGGGTCGTACACGCGCTGCTTCGCGCGGAACACCACGAACTGCTCGCCCGGCTCGACCTCGCCGGCGCCGAGGCCCACCTGCAGCCGGTCCATGGTGCCGGCCCAGATACGGTCGTTATCCGCGTTGTCGACGATGGCGGCCGAGCCCTTCAGCATCTTCTCCGAGATCAGGCCTACCCCGTCGCGGGCGGAGTAGCGGTACATGGGCGGCGCGGCGGGCTCACTGCCCTCGGGCAGCGCGTCGTAGGCCACCTCGCCCATCGAGGCCGGGTCCGTTCCCGGGCCCTCGCCGGCCATCAGGGCCTCCGCCTCTTCGGGAGTGACCTTGCGGATCTCCTGGGCGCTCACCCAGAGCTGGTCGCCCGGATGGATCAGATGGGGATTCTTCAGCTCCCGGTTCTCGCTCCAAATGGAGGGCCAGACCCAAGGTGTACCCAGGTAGGCGTCCGAGACGTCCCAGAGCGTGTCGCCCTCTGACACCGTGTGGATGCGACCGGGGCTGCCGGTTGCATCGACTCCCGACGGACCGAGGGTCACCACGTGCTCGGCCGGAGCCGTTGCGGCGGGTTCAGGGGCAGCCTCCGGGGACGGCTCCTCGGCGGCCGGCGTGGCTTCGCCGGCTGCAGCCTCGGGTGCCGCAGCTTCCGGTGCCGCAGCTTCGACGGCCGCGGCCGGAGCGTCCGCTGCCGGAGCCTCCGCGCGCACGGGTCCGGCGAAGACGGCCAGGCCAAATGTCAGAATCGCTGCGATGGCGCGCGTGAACGGGCTCATCGGTTCCCTCCCAAACGAGATGCGCCACCGCCCACCCGGGGCGGTCCGGCGTCCACCGCCTATCGGTCGATCGCGCCATCCCCTTGAAACAACACTGAGATGGCCGCGATGGAACCCCGCGGGGACCGCGAGGGCCAGCGGGAGGTATCACCCCGAAGCCGGCGGCCCTCAGCCCCCGGCTTGCAGCCGGTCGTACATGCTGCGCATGTCCGCCAGCCAGCTCGGATCCGCCGGCTCTTTGCCGGTCGTTGAGAGGTAGTTGGCGCGCAGCCGCTCGAGGTCCGTGAAGGCGCGCTCCAGAGCCGCGCGCGCCTGGTCCGGCTGGCCCGCGGCCTCGTAGGCAAGGGCCAGGTGGTGCCGGACGATTGCGAGGTTGGGATCGTCCGTCTTGAACTGACCCTCCGCTTCGCGCAGGTAGCTGATGGCCGCAGTGGGGATTCCCTTCTTGTAGAGCACCCAGCCCAGGGTGTCGGCCGCGTGGCCGCTGTCCGGCAGCTTCGCCTTCGCCTCCTGGGCGAGGTCGAGGGCGCGGTCCAGGTTCTGGCCGGACTCGGCCAGGATGAATGCCAGGTTGTTCTTGGCGGAGGCGAGCTCCGGGTCCACCTGGATCGCCTTCTCGTAGGTCTCGAGCGCCTTGTCCAGGTCGCCGTACGCCTCGTAGAGCGAGCCCAGCACGAGCATCAATCCGGCCGCATCGGGCCGCATCTCCACCGCCTTCTCGTAGGTCGCCAGCACCTCCTCGCGACGCCCGGTGTACGCGAGGTACTGGGCCAGGCTCTGGTAGGGCTTGAGATTGTTGGGGTCGAGGTCGATGGCCCGACGGAAAG
>CAXMOD010000141.1:0-17796 GCA_964194905.1 uncultured Desulfobacterales bacterium
CGAGGTTTCGAGTACGCGCAGCGCGCGCCGCGTCTCCGCAACCACGACGCCCGCGAACTCCACGCGGACCAGCCGGCCATCGGGTTGGAGCAGCGGCGGGCGCGGGTAGTCCCACACCGACTCTTGCCCCGGTCCCGGCACCACAGCCTGGGACGGCCGTGCGCGGGGCACGTTGCGCCAGAAGCGCCGCTCTGCGTCGCGTGTCACGACGGAAGCTCCAGGAGCAGGGTGGCCGCGCCGGGCGTGAGCCATGCCGCCAGGGCCAGCTGGAACAGAAGCACGCCAGCCGAGCGGAAGAGCTCGCGCCTCACGACGGCGTTCCCGCTCGCCGCCGCGCGAAGTAGAGAACCGCCACGTGGGCGGCGGCGATCGTACCTCCGTGTCGTTCCACGGCCTCTTGCAGCGAGTCGAGCAGTGCTCGGCGCTCGTCTTCTGGAAGCGCCGCATGGTCCGAGTAGGTCGCGACCAGGCGTGCGTACTCTTCCGCGCTGCGTACGTCGGTCCACGGGTACTGGCTGATCTCCACTGGTCCGAAGCAGCCGGTGCGCGCGACGCCCTCCTCGACACCCGGTAGCTCCAGCGGGCGTGTCACGCGCGAGATGCCCGGGGCGCAGCGCTCGTACACTGCGTCGAGGGCGGCGCGCAGCGCGGGGTCGGTGCCCGCGGGGCGGTTCCAGAACAGCGCCAGCGTGCCGCCCTCGCGAAGGCATCGCGCCGCCCTCACGTAAGCGACCTCCGGGTCCACCCAGTGGAAGGACTGGGCCGCGTAGACCAGGTGGAATTCACCTTCCCGGATGGGCCAGTCCTCGAAACGGGCGTTCTCGATCCGGACGTTGGGGTATTGCTCCAGGTTGCTTGCCGCCAGGGCGGCCAGCTGCATCCCGGGTTCGACGCACGTGATGGGATGCCCCGCCGGAGCGAATTGGCGCGTAGCGTTGCCGGGCCCGGAGCCCACCTCGAGCAGCGAGGCGTCGGGGGGCAGCGCTGCGCGCCGCAATACGTCCGCCACGAGGGCCGGCGGATACCCGGGGCGTACCGCGTCGTACTCCTCCGCGATGCCGTCGAACAGATTGCCGCGACCCGTCGTGTGCACACCCATCGGTCGGAGCGTATCAAAGACGCTGCGGTAGACTGCTCGGCCGTGAGTGACGAGCGACGAAGACTGCGCCGGGCCCTCGAAGGCCCCGATCTGGTGGTGGCTCCGTTCGTCTACGACGGCCTGCAGGCGCGGCTGGCCGAAGCCGCCGGATTCGAGGCCGTGTACATGACCGGCTTCGGCACCGCCGCCGCGCGCGGCGTGCCGGACCTGGGCCTGCTCAGCATGAACGACATGGTGGAGAACGTGCGCGTGGTGGCGCGCTCCGTATCGGTCCCCGCGATCTGTGACGCCGACACGGGGTACGGAGGAGCGCTCAACGTCATACGCACGGTGCGCGCATACGAGGATGCGGGAGCCGCCGCGCTGCACATCGAGGATCAGGTGTGGCCCAAGCGCTGCGGCCTGATGAGCGGCAAGCAGGTCATTCCGGCCGCCGAGATGGTGGCCAAGGTGCGCGCGGCGCTCGATGGGCGCGCTGACCCCGACCTGGTGGTCATCGCGCGCACCGATGCGCTCGAAGCGGAGGGCTGGGACGGCGCCGAGGCTCGGGCACGCGCCTACCGGGATGCCGGAGCGGACCTGGTCTTCGTGGATGGGGTGAAGGAGACGCGGGATCTGGACGAATACGCCCGGCGCCTGGCCGACGTGCCGTGCCTGTACAGCGGCCAGCTGGAGACCCCGGCCGAGGTGGCCACGCGCGGCTTCCGCGTGATGATCCACATCGGCACGCTGACCGTGGCCTTCCGGGCCATGCGTGAGGCCCTGGCGGAGCTGCGCGCCACGGGCGGCGTGGCGTCCGCTTCGGACTGGAGCGATTTCGAGGCGATGCTGGAGGTGCTGGGCGCGGCCGAAGCCACAACGCGCGCGGCGAAGTACGAGAGCTAACGCCCCGGGAGCGCGTCGCTCCACTCCGCCACCACTCGCGCCAGCTCGGCAAGCACGTCGTCGTCGCTGCGGCCCGTACGCTTCGGCACGTGGAACGAGTGGTCGCCGTCGTCGATCACGTGCAGACGCGCGCGTCGGCCGAGGGCGCGAAGCTGCGGTCGCAGTCGGTCCAGCTCAGCGAGCCGGTCCCGGCTGCCTTGGAGGAAGAGGAGCGGTTGCGGCACTCCAGCGAGGTGCGCAGCGCGCTCGTCCGACGGCGATCCGGCGGCGTGCAGTGGAAAGCCGAAGAAGACCACGCCGCGCACCGCGTCGAAGAGCCCTTCCGCTTCGTCGGCGATGGCGAGTGACGTCATGCGCCCACCCATCGATTTGCCGCCGGCGAGAAGCGGCAGGCCGCGCGCCTCCTTCTCCGCCGTGGCCAGCGCGGCGCGCACCGTGGCGACGAGGTGCGAGCGGTGGTCCGGGCGTTTCTTGCCCGCCTCGCTGTAGGGGAACTGATAGCGAAGCGTGGCGACCCCCTCTCGGGCCAGCGCTGCAGTAGCGGCTTCCATGAAGCGGTGGTGCATGTCCGCGCCGGCGCCGTGCGCCAGAGCCAGCAGGGCGCGAGCGCCGCGCGGACGCTCCAGCAGCGCCGACACCTCGCCCGAGCGTTCGGAGACCGGGATGCGGAGCGCGCGCCTGGCCATGCCGGGACTCTACCGCGCGCACGCATCGTCTTGCGATACGCTGCCGCGGTGCAGAAGATGGAGCGCGCGATCCTTGCCCTCGGTGGCGTATTCGTCGCGTGCGCGCTCGGCATCTCGGTCCACGAGGAGTGGCTGCTCACGCTCCTCCCTGCCGACCCGGAGCGCTACCTGGCGTTGCGCGAGGGGGCGCAGCGGAGCGTCGGCGCGGTCATGCTTCCTCTCGGCTTCGTGTTGCTGGTGCTCCTTCTCGTGGACGGAAGCCGCGCGGCTTCGCTGCGCAGCCTCCGGGCATTCCTGCGCGGCGCCACCATCGCCGGAATGGCGACCTTGGGGTGGCTGGCCGGCGTGGTGACCGATGTGCCGGATGGAGCAACGGGGGAGGCGCTTCTCGCCGCCGGCCGAAGCCACATCCCGACCCGTTGGCTCATGCGCGCGTTGATCGTGACGATCGGGGTGCTCTTCTGGGCGGGGCACCGTGCGCCCGCTCCGTCGCCCCCCGAGCCCGGCCCCGACGGGCGTTACCCGTCTCCCTGGATCCCGCCGCTCTTCGGAGTCACGCCGGCGCTCCCCGCGCGCCAGTGGCGCGTGCTGGGGCTCATGATCGCGGCGGGCCTCTTCAACGCCTACGACCACCAGATCCTCTCGCTGGCGCTCAAGCAGGTGCAGGAAGGACTCGGCATCGCCGAGGGTCAGGTGGGCTACCTGGGTTCGGTGATCCGCTTCGGCGCGGTCCCTGGGATCGCGCTCGTCCTGCTCGGCGACGTGCTCGGCCGGCGCCGGCTCCTGCTCTGGTCCATCGTGGGCTACACGCTCAGTACCGGCGCCACGGCCTTCGCACCCGACGAACGCAGCTTCATCGCGTTCCAGTTCCTCGCGCGCGCATTCGGCGCGGCCGAAGCGGGACTCGCCGCGGTGGTGGTGGCCGAGGAGATCGACGCGGATCAGCGCGGCTGGGCGCTCGGCGTGTTGGCGGGGCTCTCCTTCCTGGGCATCGCGCTGGCCTGGGCGCTGTTCGGGGCCGTCGAAGTGCTGCCGTTCGGCTGGCGCGGTCTCTACGCGGTTGGCCTCGCGCCGCTCGTGCTGATCGCGTGGCTGCGCCGGCGGCTTCCCGAGACCCGGCGCTTCGAACGCGAGCGGGAGCGCCGCCCGACCACGGGCCTCCTGCGCGACTCGCTGCGGCCGATGGTTTCGTTGCTGCGGAGCTATCCGCGGCGCCTTGCCGCGGTCGCCCTGGTGGGCTTCTTGATGGCCTTCTCCGGGCACGCGGCGGGCTTCTTCTTCCCGAAGTACCTGCAGGAGGTGCACGGCCTTGCGCCGACGCGGCTGACGCTGCTCGCCGCCGGCATCGGCCTCATCGGCATGTGCGCCATGCCGCTGCTCGGCCGCCTGGGCGATCGCCGCGGTCGCAAGCCCGTTGCGATCTTCTTCATCGCGGCCAATCCGCTCGCGGTGCTCGCAGTATTCCAGGCTCCCGGGCTGGTCCTGCTGTCGCTGGCCTTCCTGGCGATGAACCTCTCGGACATCGGCTCGGACCACAACCTGTCGGTCTTTTCCAACGAGCTCTTCCCGACCTCGTTCCGTGCAACCGCGGGAAGCGCCGCGGGCATATTCTCCACGCTGGGTGGGAGCGCCGCACTGGCCGCCGAGTCGGTTCTCTTCGGCAGCCTCGGCTCCCACGCCACCGCCATCTCGCTGCTGGCGCTAGTCGGCCTCGCGGTGCCGTTCCTGGTGGGCTTCGCCTACCCAGAGACCAGCGGCCGGGAGCTCGAGGAGATCTCCCCGGAACGAGTCTAGTGCCGAGCGCCCACGCGCACGGCGCGGCCGTACACCACGATGCACAGGTTCTCGAAGCGGTAGGTCGCATCCATCAGTGCATTGGCGCCCGGCGCCTTCGCCAGCGCGTCGTCCACCGCCGCTTCGTACTGGCGCTGCACCCACTGCCCGCACGAGCGCCCTTCCACGTGGTCCGCGACGCTCTGCATGTGGAGCGGCGGCGGATGCGGTGCCGCCACGTCGAGCTGGCCGCGCTCGTAGGTGATGCAGCCGGCCGCCGGCACGGCCAGCAGAGCCGCCAGTACGCCCACCGCCCGACTCAATGGAGTCTCCCGACGTCCCCGTGGACCACCGCGCAGATGCGCTGAAAGAGGAGATACTGCTCGACCCGCACCAGGATGCGCACGTTGGACATGGCGTTCGCTGTGGGATGACGCGACAGGGCGTCGCGCACCGCGGCGCCGTGGTCCGCAAGGCGCGCGTTCCAAGGCGGGCGCAGCGTGACCGCGATGAGATTCTCGGTGAAGCACGAGCGGCCCTCCACGTCGCGCTGCACCACCACGGGCTGAACCACGTCGGGGCGCGTGACCAGGAAGCCGAAGTCGGCGAGCGGGGGAGGCTTTCCGCAGCCCGAGACGCTCGCGCACAGCAGGCCCAGCAAGAGCACCAGCGAGGAGGTGCGGGCGGGACGAGGGAGCCGACGCGACATGGCCGCAGGATGGCACCGGCGGCGGCCATTGGAAAGGAGCGCAGCGGGTCCTACCCTGTGCGGCCTGTGAGCCCTCCCCCCCGCCGTCTTGTTGCGCTCGTCTTCCTGCTGGGTTTCGTCCTCTGCTTCGCGCCCGCTCCTGCCGGTGCGGTGGACGACAGCTCGAAGTCCGAGGACTCCACCGAGAAGGCCGAGGACGAGGACGACGCTGAAGCCGAGGCCGAAGAGAAGAAGCGCAAGCGCGAGCCGAGCCTCCACACCAAGTACGACGACCAGCGTGCCGGCAAGGAAGCGGCCGGACAGGTGGCGGCGAGCATGGGTTTGCTGCCCGAGGGCCCGCTCGTTAGCTACGTGCGAGCCGTGGGAAAGCGCATCTCGCGTCAGGCCGGCGGTAGTTTCTCGTACCTGTTCAACGTGGTGGATCAGGACGCGCCCAACGCGTTCGCGCTGCCGGGCGGCTACATCTACATCTCCCGAGGGCTCCTCCTGCTCACCAACTCGGAAGACGAGCTGGCCAACGTGTTGGGACACGAGGTGGCCCACGCCGACCAGCGCCACGCGGCGGCACGGCAGCAAGTCGTGGAGGGTGTTCCGGGCTTCTTGCAGTTCATGCAGTGGGCCAGCCTTCGCGCCTACGGTCGCGACCAGGAGCGCGCCGCCGACACCCTCGGGCAGCGTCTGGCGGCTCGCGCCGGCTACGACCCCCACGGCATGGCCTGGTTCCTGAAGAGCCTGGAGTTCGCCGAGCGCCTGCGCCTCGGCTCATCGCGGCTGCCGAGCTTCTACGACACGCACCCGTCCACGCGCGAGCGCGTGGGCGTCAACTCGGCCCGCGCCGATTCGATGTCGTTCACGCGGAAGCCCGGTGTGGTGCAGGGCCGCGATGGCTTCCTCGAGCTTCTGGACGGGCTCTCGATCGGTCTCTCCGCATCGGAAGGCGTCTTCCGTCGCAACCGCTTCATGCACCCCGACCTCGGCTTCACTGTCCGCTTCCCGGACGCCTGGGAGACCCGCAACACCCACACCGCCGTGGGCGCCGTCGCTCCGCGGCAGGACGCACAGGTGATTCTCGAGTTCAGCGGGACGGGAAAGGACCTCAAGGGCAACGCGGAGAAGTTCATCAAGCAGTCCCAGCGACAAGGACTGCGCCTGGAAGGCCTGGAGGAGGTCAATCTCTCCGGCTTCAAGGCGTTGCGTTCCAAGGGAACAGCCACCACACCGCGGGGATCGTTCCACGCCGTGGTCACGTTCATCTCCTTCGACGACGTGATCTTCCGCATCATGGGGCTCGCGCTCTCGCGCCAGCTCGAGGGCGTCTTCATCAACACCGCGCGCAGCTTCCGGCGCATCACGCCGCGCCAGCTCGCCCAGATCAAGGAGACGCGGCTGCGCATAGCACCGGCGAAGAAGGGCGAGACCCTGGTGGCCCTCTCGAGTCGCACGGGCAATACGTGGAACGTGAACATGACAGCGGTCGTGAACAGCGTGCACACGAACACACCCATGGAGGAGGGGTACGGGGTGAAGATCGCGGTGGCCGAGGTGTACAAGCCGCCGAGCAAGGGCGCCGTCGAGTAGCCGCCATGGAAACCCTTCGCGTCGAGCGCAGTGATTCGGGCGTGGTCCGCGCGACCATGGACCGGCCCGAGAAGATGAACGCCATCAACGCCGTCATGTGGGACGAGCTCCTGGAGACGTTCCGTGCGGTGGCCGAGCGCGAGGAGGATCGGGTGCTCGTGCTGACCGGCGCCGGCGAGGCGTTCTCCGGCGGCGCGGATCTCTCGGACGAAGACGGCCCGCAGCGCCACCAGCTCGAGCGAATGCGTCACTTCAACGACGTCGGACTGGCGCTCCACCAGCTCTCCAAGCCGTCCATCGCGCGGGTGAACGGCATGGCGGTGGGGGCCGGCCTGAACCTGGCCCTCGGCTGCGACCTGGTGGTGGCGGCCGACACGGCGCGCTTCTCCGAGATCTTCGCGCGTCGCGGCCTCTCACTGGACCTCGGTGGGTCGTGGCTGCTTCCGCGCCTGGTCGGCATGCATCGCGCCAAGGAGCTGGCGCTGCTGGCCGAGATCATCGACGCAGCGGAGGCCGAGCGGATCGGGCTGGTCAATCGGGTCGTGTCGGAGGACCGGCTGGACGAGCTGGTGGACGACTGGGCCGAGCGCCTGGCCGCCGGCCCGCCCCTGGCCCTGCGTCAGAGCAAACGCCTGCTGGCGAACGCCTTCTCGTGCAGCTTCGCCGAGGCGCTCGACGCCGAGGCCACCGCCCAGTCCGTCAATATCGCTTCGGAGGACACCCGGGAGGCCATCCGGGCGTTCTTCGAGAAGCGCACGCCGGAGTTCAAGGGCCGCTGAGCCGTCCCGCTCGGGGGAAACCCCGCGTATAATGGGAGCCGCCTGGGAGGGTGAGCGGAGGTCCGATGTTCAACGGAACACAGCTCATGATCGACGCCTTCGTCGAGAGGCTCGAGCGCGCGTACCAGCGCAACTACGGGACCTTCGAGCCGAGCTACGGGGAGATTCTCTCCTGGGCTGGTCGCATGGCCTTGGAGCGCATCGCCGGCACCGACGCGCTCTACCACAACGTCGAGCACACCATCATGGTCACCCTGGTGGGCCAGGAGATCCTGCGCGGCAAGCACATTCGCGAAGGCGGTGTGACCCCGGGCGACTGGCTGCACTTCATGATCTCGCTTCTGTGCCACGACATCGGCTACGTGCGCGGGGTATGCCGCGCGGACCTGGGCGACGTGTGCAGCACGGGCCGCGACGACGGCGTGGTGACGGTTCCGCCCGGTGCGACCGACGCCTTCCTCACGCCCTACCACGTGGATCGCGGGGTCCTGTTCATCAACGAGCGCTTTGGCGGGCACGCCGTGATCGACGCTGCGATCATCCAGGAGAACATCGAGCTGACCCGCTTCCCCACACCCGACGACTCCGACCACCGCGAGACGTCCGATTATCGAGGTCTGGTGCGCGCTGCGGACTTGATCGGCCAGCTGGCGGACCCCAACTACCTGCGCAAGCAGCCGGCGCTCTTCTACGAGTTCGAGGAGACCGGGACCAACGCGAAGCTCGGTTACAAGTCGTGGGACGACCTGCGCAAGGGCTATCCCGCGTTCTTCTGGAACGTGGTGCATCTGTTCGTCCAGGACGGCCTGGCCCACCTGAGCGTGACCCAGCAGGGCCGCCAGTGGATCGCCAACCTCCACGCCCACGTCTTCTCGACGGAGCACGAACGCCGCTGACCGCTAGCTCCGGCTGAGCTGGTCGAAGGGCAGGGCGCGCGCGGGGTCGTCTTCGCGCGGCAGGCCGAGGACGCGTTCGGCGGCCTGGTTCTTCTGGATCTCGTCGGTGCCGCCGGCGATGTGGAACGACGGCGCCATCAGGAAGATGTCCTGCCACGGTCCGTCCTTGATGAGCGCCTCGTCGCCCAGCAGGCGCAGGCCCACCTCACCGCCCTCGGTGACGATGCGGGCCATGGCGAGCTTCATCACCGAGGCTTCCGCCGCCGGCATCTCGCCGCGGCCGAGCTTGGTGATCATGCGCGCGTTGAGCAGCTCCAGCGTCTTCACCCAGCTGTAGAGTCGCGCGACCTCGTCGCGGAGTACGTCGTCGATGCGTTCCGCGTTCGCGCGGGCGTGAGCCAGGAAGTCTTCCCAGCGAAACGACATCAGCTCGATGCCGCCGATCGCCATGCGCTCGTGCATCAGGGTAGTCTTGGCTACGGCCCAGCCGCCTCCCAACGGACCCAGTCGCATGGCGTCGGGGATGCGCGCCTCGTTGAAGAAGATCTCGTTGAAGTGCTCACTGCCGGTCATCTGGCGCAGAGGGCGCACTTCCAGGCCGGGCGTCTTCATGTCCACGAGGAAGAACGTGATGCCCTGGTGCTTGGGCACGCTCGTATCGGTGCGGGCGAGCACGATGCCCCAGTCGCCGTAGTGGGCGCCGGAGCACCAGGTCTTCTGGCCGGTCAGGAGCCAGTCGTCCCCGTCGCGCTCGGCGCGGCAGGCGAGTCCCGCCAGGTCGCTGCCCGCGCCCGGCTCGCTGAAGAGCTGGCACCAGACCTCTTCGCCGCGCAGCATGGGTGGGAGGAAGCGCTGCTTCTGCTCGTCGCTGCCGTGGGCGATGATCGTGGGCCCGGCCATGCCGATGCCGACCACGAAGATCGACTCACCCAGGCCGGCGCGGGCCAGCTCGGCGTTCCAGATGATCTGCTCGATGGGTCCGAAGCCGCGTCCGCCGTACTCCTGGGGCCAGGTCAGGGCCGCCCAACCGTGATCGAACAGCGTGCGCTGCCAGGCCCGGTTGTTCCGCACCAGAAGCTCGTCGTCCACGTTCTGGGCGAACGCGTGGACGTAGTCCCTGGGCGCGTGGGCGCTCAGGAATTCGCGCACCTCGGAGCGAAAGGCAGCCTCGGCGGGCGAATCGCGAAAATCCACGGGTGGCCTCCGGGGCGGGACCTCTTGCGGCCGGAAGTAGAACACGTTTCAATCCGGGGGGCAACCCCGGGGACCGCTCCGGGGGGGCATGTTGCAGCCAGGAGACCCCCCGCTCGATGCCCTCAGTCCTCGACGATCGAGATGGCCTGCTTCGGACACAGACGCGCGGCCTCTTCGGCCTTGGCGCGCAGGTTTTCCGGCGGGTTCTCCATGAGCACGGTGAGCGTGTCGTCTTCCTCGACGCGGAAGATCTCCGGCGAGACACCCATGCACACGGCGTTGGCTTCACACAGGTCGTAGTCGACGACGACCTTCATTCGATCGTTCCTCCCTGGATTGGGGGGCCAGTCTACAACACGCTCCGCGGAGCGGTACAGGGGAGACGCGCATGTACGTGGATTTGAGCGCCGACCAGAAGACCTTCCGCGACGAGATCCGGGACTACTTCCAGGGAATGATGACCCCTGAGCTGGTGGAGGAGCTGGGTGCGAGCGAGGGCGGCGGTCCGCTCTTCCGGGAGGCGCTCCGGCAGATGGGCCGCGACCGACTCCTGGGTGTGGGCTGGCCGGAGGAGTACGGTGGGCGCGGCCTCGGCCCCGTGGAGCAGTTCATCTACTCGGATGAGGTCCAGCGCGCGGGCTTCCCCCTTCCGTTCCTCACGCTCAATACGGTCGGTCCGACCTTGATGCGCTACGCCAACGACGACCAGCGGCGGGAGTTCCTGCCGAAGATCCTCGCCGGCGATCTGCTCTTCGCCATCGGCTACTCGGAGCCGAGCGCGGGCACGGACCTGGCGTCGCTCCAGACGCGCGCCGAGCGTCACGGCGACGAGTGGTTCATCAACGGCCAGAAGACATTCACGAGCCTGGCCGACCACGCCGACTACATCTGGCTGGCGGCGCGCACCGACCCCGACGTGAAGAAGCACCGGGGCATCTCGATGTTCCTGGTTCCGACCACGTCCGAAGGCTACACGTGCACGCCGATCTACACGATGAGCGGCGTGCGCACGAACGCAACCTACTACGAAAACGTGCGCGTTCCCGCCGCGAACCTGATCGGCGGTGAGAACAACGGCTGGTCGCTCATCACCGGGCAGCTCAACCACGAACGGGTCTCGCTCATGAACGTCGGCCCCACCGAGCGCATGTACGACGAGGTGGTCGAGTGGGCGCGGGACACGAAGCTCGCCGACGGGCGCCGCGTGATCGACCAGGACTGGGTGAAGCTGAACCTGGCCCGCTTCAAGGTAACCGTCGACGCGCTGCGCCTGATGAACTGGAAGCAGACGTGGGCGATGACCAAGGGTGCGCTTCATCCCGCTGACTCGTCGGCGGTGAAGGTCTTCGGAAGCGAGTTCTACATCCAGGGCTACAACCTGTTGCTCGAGGTGCTCGGCGCCGCGGGCGTGCTGAAGGCGGGTTCGCCGGGCGCGCTGCTCCAGGGCCGCCTGGAGATGCGTTACCTCGCATCGCTCATTCTCACGTTCGGCGGTGGCACCAACGAGGTGCAGCGCGACATCATCGCGATGGCCGGCCTCCAGCTTCCCCACTACAAGGACTGATCGTCATGGACTTCTCCTTCAGCGAAGAGCAGGAAGCGCTGCGTGAGCTGGCGCGCAAGATCCTCGGCGATCTGGCCACGCCGGATCGCCTGGGCAAGATCGAGGCGAGCGGCGTGTGGTTCGACCGTGAGCTGTGGGGCGAGCTGGCCAAGGCCAACCTGCTGGGCGTGGGGCTGTCCGAAGAGCAGGGTGGCAGTGGCTGGGGCTTCTTCGCCGTGTGCCTGCTGCTCCAGGAGCAAGGGCGTGCGGTGGCGCCGCTGCCCTTGCACGGCACGCTGGTCGGCGCACAGGCCATCGAGCGCTTCGGCAGCGACGCCCAGAAGACGCAGTGGCTGCCGGGCGTAGTGGCGGGCGAGACCTGCCTCGGCCTGGCGCTCTCCGACGAGGGCAACGACGACCTGGCGCGGCCGACGGCCCAGGTGCGCGGCGGGAAGCTGACGGGTCGCAAGGCCAACGTCCCCTCGGTCGCCGAGGCCGCGCGACTGCTGGTGACGGCTTGCGACGAGGCAGGACACCCGAGTGTCTTCCTGGTGGACGCTAACGGGCCGGGCGTCGCTCTGGAGCGGCAGATCGCTACCAGCCGCGAGCCGGTCTGGTGGATCGACTTCGACGACGCTCCGGCCGAGCCGCTCGAGGGGGCGAGCGCGGCGTGGCTCGGCGATTGCGCGGTGACCGGCCTGTGCGCCGTGCAACTCGGGGTGTCCGAGCGGGCGCTCGAAATGACCGCGGACTACGGGCGCGAACGCGAGCAGTTCGATCGCCCGATCGGCAGCTTCCAGGCGTTCCACACGCGCGCGGCGGACGCTTTCGTGAACCTCGAGGCGATGCGGCTCACGCTCTGGCAGGCCGCTTTCTTCATGGACGACGGTCGCGACGTGGGCGCCGCGATCGACGGGGCCAAGTTCTGGGCCTGTGAGGGCGGCCAGTTCGTCGGCTACGCCGCGCAGCACCTGCACGGCGGCATCGGCATGGACGTCGACTACCCGCTGCACCGCTACTACATGTGGGCGAAGCACCTGGAGCTCTCGCTCGGCTCAGCCCAGCGCTCCCTCTTGCGCATAGGAGCCGCCGCCGCCAGCTAGTCGCCGTCGAGCGCCTCCAGCGAGGTCGCGACATGGTCCTTCAAGCGTCGCGGCACCTGACTCAATCGTCGTCGGTGGTGATCAGGAGCTCGGCGGCGTCCTGCATCTGCTCCACGATGCCGGCCTGGGAGTGGAGTCCGCCGGCCCATCCCACCAGGCACGCGAACCAGACGTGCTCGAGCAGGAGGGCAACGGTTCGTTCGGTTTCGTCGGGCGGGTGCGTGAGGGAGCCGTCGCCGCCCCCCGCGCCGCCGCGGATGGCTCTCGTGATGAGGTTGGTCATGCGATCGTGGAAGCGCGACACCTTGCCGGCGATCTCCGGGTCGCCGGAAGTCATGGCGCGCAGCACCGCCCGCGTGAGGTTGGGTCGCCGGCACAGGCCGCGCGTCCCGCTGGCGAAGAACGAAGTCACCCGCTCCGCGCCGGTGTTGCCGCGCGGAGGACGCGCCTCGACCCGTCGCTCCAGCTCTTCCGCCTCCTGCTCGAGAGCCGCAACCAGCAGGTCTTCCTTGCTGCGGAAGCGCCGGTAGAGGGTGCCGAGGGCGACGCCGGCCTGGTCCGCCACGTCGCGCAGGCGCACCGCTTCGAACCCGCCCTGCTCGGCGAGCTCCACGGCCGTGTCCACGATGCGGCGGGAGCGCTCCTCCATCGTCGGGGATTGAAACACGTTCTACTTTGGAGGGCAATCCGCGGCCGAAGACCGCCCGGCAGCTACTTGCGGAGCTCGCGCTTGAGGATCTTGCCGGTGGGGCCCTTGGGCAGCACGTCCAGGAACTCGATGATGCGGGGGTACTTGTAGGCCGCGAGGCGCTCCTTGCACCAGGCGATCAGCTCGTCCGCCGTGATGCTGTGCCCCTCGGCCAGCGCCACCACCGCCTTCACCTCCTCGCCGTGGCTCTCGTGCTCCACGCTGATGACGGCCGCCTCCACGATGGCCGCGTGCTGGTAGAGCACCTCCTCCACCTCGCGCGGGTACACGTTGAAGCCGCCGCGGATGATCATGTCCTTGGTGCGGTCCACGATCCGGTAGCAACCGTCCGCGTCGCGCTCGCCCACGTCGCCCGAATGGAACCAGCCGCCGCGCAACGTCTCGGCGTTGGCCTCGGGGCGCTTCCAGTAGCCCTTCATCACGTTGTGACCGCGGATGCAGATCTCGCCGCGCTCGCCGTCGGCGAGAGGCTGGTCGTTCTCGTCCAGAATCGCGAGCTCCACGCCCCACGCGGGGTAGCCGATGGAACCGACCTTCCGCTCCTTCTCCAGGGAGTTGAAGCTCGCCACGGGCGACGTCTCCGAGAGTCCGTAGCCCTCCAGGATGGGCACGCCGAACTTCTCCTCGAAGGCCTTCATCACCTCAACGGGCATCGGGGCGCCGCCGCACATGCAGAACTTGAGCTTCGAGAGGTCCGTCTTCTCGGCGCCCTCGTGGTGCAGCAGGGCGAAGTACATGGTGGGCACGCCCGCGAAGAGGGTCACCCCGTCGCGCTCCATGATGTCGAACGTCTCCTGCGGACCGAAGCGCGGGAGCAGCGTGAACGTGCCGCCGGCGGCGATGGTGGCATTCTGGATGCAGGTCTGTCCGAAGGAGTGGAAGAGCGGGAGCGTGGCGAGGGCCACGTGGCTTCGGTCCACCGGGATGAGGCGCGGCACGACCACCGCGCAGTTGATCAGCAGGTTGGAGTGGGTGAGCTCCGCTCCCTTCGGCTTGCCGGTGGTGCCGGAGGTGTAGAGGATCACCGCGGTGTCGTCCGGACTGGTGGGGAAGACCGCCTCGATCGGCTCCGCGGCCGCCAGCTGCTCCACGGTTTCGCCTTCGTCGCCGCCCGCCCAGACCAGCGGCACACCGGCCGCCTCGGCTCCCGTGCGCGCCGGGTTCGCGAAGAGCGGGTGAGCGAAGATCATCACCGCCTCGGAGTCCTCGAGGTGGTATTGCACCTCCGGCGCCGAGAGCAGCACGTTGAGCGGCACCACGGTGCAGCCGGCGTAGAGGATCCCGAAGTACGCGATCGTGAACTCCGGGAGGTTGGGGATCATGATCGCGACCTGCTGTCCGGGATTCACGCCCCGCTCGCGCAGGCTGGTGGCTACGCCGCGCGCCGCGCGGTCGAGCTCCGCGTAGGAAATGCGACGCTCGTCGAAGATGACTGCCGGGTGGTCCGCGCGCTCCGCGGCGCTCGCCTGGAGGATCGTTCCGAGGTTGAGGCTCATGGGGCTCTCCTTCGCTGAAGCGTCAGGTTACCTCGCACGCGTCGCGGTCGGGTAGTGCCGGGAACGGTGCGGTGGGCAGCGTCTGGTACCAGTACGCCACCGAAGCCAGGTCGTCGCGCAGCGGCAGGTAGCGGTTTCCGCTGCGCCAGCCGAGTGCCTGCACGGTGACGCGCAACTCTTCCTGGAAGCGCACGGGATCCGGGATGTGCCAGCGATACATGCCGAAGCGCTGCTGGCTGCGGTAGAGCCCGTCGGGGCGGATCACCTGGTGCAGCCCCGCATAGGGTGTGCAGTAGGGCTCGTACTCGTGGGTGGATTGGTTCTCGAAGTTGTAGGAGCCGCAGAAGTAGTCCTCGGTGCCGGTTCCGCAGAGCGTGGGAAACTCCCCGTCGCCGTCGAGGTAGAACTTCACCTCACCCTCTCCCCACCAGCCGTTCGAGTTGGAGCCCCAGGCCAGGTACGTGCCCGCGTAGTGGCCACGCCCGCGCACGCCGTCGAGAAGCGTGTGGGGCTCGGCGTAGGGCACCGGGTTGGTGCGGCGGAACTGGGCGTGGAAGTAGGCCGCGTCGTCGGGCACCTCGCCCAGCGCGTAGTCCACCTGGTAGAAGAGGATCTTGGCCTTCTCGCCCCGGTTCTCCAGCGTGATGCGACAACGCCGGCGGAACGGCATCGGCCAGTAGCAGTTGAAGGCGCTGCCCGGGTTCACGCACACCGCCAGTGAGGAAAGCGGCGCGTACTCGTTCCAGCCCATGGCGAAGAAGTCGCTGACGGGGCACTCCACGCCGGGCACCTCCTGGTCGTCCCAGTGGATGCGCAGGATGCACGAGCGCCAGCGCGGCGTGAGGGTCATCCAGATGTGCTGGATCGCGCCGGGGCCCTCGATGTCGGCCAGTGTCGCGGTCTCTCCGGGCTGGATCGGGATCCAGGGATTGATCTTCCAGCCGCGGCCCAGGTCGCGCGCCGGTCCCGACATGGTGCCGGTCTCGGCCATCCCACCCGCGCCCCTGGCGCCGCTGGGGTTCTCCGGGGTGATGGAGCGACTCACTGCAGGCGAGAGGCGGTGCAGGTTGCCCAGATCCACGGCGAGTCCGTCGAAGGGTCGGGTCACCTGCGCGTCCTCCCAGTTTGCAAGAGGGTCTGCACGAGGGCTCGCTACAAGCCCAGGTCGTCGAGGGTGAAGACGCACTCGAGGGCGACGCCGCGCGCGGCGAACGCTTCCACCGCGCCCTCGCCGCGGTCCACGATGCAGAGCACTCGGGTCACCTTCCCGCCGGCCTCCTCCACCAGATCCATGGCCTGCAGCGTGGAGCCGCCGGTAGTGGTGGTGTCCTCCACCAGCGCGACGCTCTGCCCGCGCTGGAAGGCTCCCTCGATCTGGCGGCCGAGTCCGTGGCCTTTCTTGTCCTTGCGTACGAAGAAGCCGAGTGGCGCGTTCTCGGGGTCGCGCTCGGCAGCCGCGGCCAGGACGGCCGATACCAGGGGCACCGCGCCCACGGCCATGCCGCCCACCGCGTCGACTGGAGGCCCTGCCATGAGCCGCTCCAGCACCAGGGCGCCCGCCAGGCGCATGCCGCGCGCACGCATCAAGGTCTGACGCAGGTCGAGGTAGAGGTCGCTCTTCTTCCCGCTGGCGAGGGTGACCTCGCGCTTCTCGACCGACACCTCGAGAATCAGGTCACGCAGCTCGTCCCGCTCGCTCACTGCTTGCGCACCCCGAGGGCGAACTCGGCGATCAGCTTGCGGTGCAGCTCGCTCGTGCCCTCGCCGAACTCCAGCGACTTGGCCTCCAACAGGAGGCGTCCCACCTCGTATTCGGCGGAGAGGCCGTAGCCCCCGTGCACCTGGATCGCGTCCAGTGCGTTCTGGGTGGCCGCCTCGCTGGCCGAGAGCTTCGCCAGCGAGCTCTCGAGGGAGGCGCGCGCCACGCCTGCGTCGAGCATGCGTCCCAGCCGGTACACCACTGCACGCGCGCGTTCGGTGCGCCCCACCATGTCGGCGATCTTCTGCTGGATCATCTGGAATTCGCCGATCTTCTGGCCGAAGGCGGTGCGCTCCATCGCGTAGGGAACGGCGAGGTCGATGCAGCGCTGGGCCTGACCCACACAGCGCATCGCGACCGAGAAGCGACCCATGTCGAGGGCGGCGCCGAGGACCGGGAAGCCGCCACCCGGCTGGCCGAGCAGCGCCTCGTCGGGCACCACCGCGCCCTGGAAGTGCACTTCGGCCAGGTTGTCGCGCTTCAGGGTGCGCATCGGGAACTCGCCGATGTGGATGCCGTCGGTCGTGGTGGGGTCGACCACGAAGGCGGTCACGCCCTTGTGCTTCTTTGCGCGGTCCACGCTGGCTACCACGAAGAAGACGCCCGCGTGGGCTGCGTGGGAGATGAAGACCTTGGTGCCGTCCAGGCGCCAGCCGCCGTCCACCTGGGTGGCCGTGGTCTGCATGTTGCCCAGATCGGTGCCGCCGCCCGGCTCGGTGAGGCACGCCGACGAGAGGATCTCCCCGCGTGCCATGCGCGGCAGCCAGGCCTCCTTCTGGGCGTCGTTTCCGAAGCGCAGCAGCGATTTGGCCACCAGCGAATTGGTCACCGAGACCACCGAGGCCACCACCCAGTCCACCCGGGCCAGCTCCTCGCAGATGATCCCGTAGGTCATCGTGTCGATGAACGAGCCGCCGTACTGCTCGGGGATCATCGGCGCGAAGTAGCCCAGCGGCACCAGCTTGGCGATCAGGTCGATCGGGTAGCGCTCTTCGCGCTCGTGCTCCTCCACGTACGGGAGGATCTCCTTCTCGGCGAACTCGCGGACGGCGGCGCGCACGGCGCGCTGGTCCTCGCTGAGGTCGAAATCCGCCATGCGTTCGAGGGGGGAGCTCATACGGCCACCGAGGGTAGCGTGGACACCGGCCCCAGCTTCCCCTAGATTTCGGCGCCCGGAGGCCCTGATGAAGAAGGCCAAGCCCCTGCCGCACCGAAATCGCAGCCGCTCCGCGCGGCACCGCTCCAAGCTCAAGGCCAAGCACAAGCGTGTACGCCTGCGCCGCAGCCGCGGCGGTCGCAAGACCTACCGCTAGGGACCCCTCCGCAGCAGCTTCGGCGGAGGTGGCTTCAGCGGCGGCGGCGGTTTCAGCGGCGGTGGCTTTGGCGGCGGGGGCGGCGGGAGCTGGTAGCGCCCGCAGTCCCGTGGCCGGGAGCCAAGGCCCGGCGGAGAGCTAGGATGCGGCCGTGACCGCCTTCCGTTTCAACGAGATCGCCCGTTCCGGCGCTGCACGTTCGGGGCTCTTCACGACGCCCCACGGCGACGTGGAAACGCCGTCCTTCATGCCGGTGGGCACCCAGGCGGCCGTG
>CAXMOD010000142.1:0-11709 GCA_964194905.1 uncultured Desulfobacterales bacterium
CGGTGGTGGCCAACCGGGTGTGGCTGTGGGCCGCTTCGGGGGTCGCCGTGACCATCCTCCTCGTGGAGATCTCAGCTCTCGCAGCCCGGGGCGCCATGGTGCTGCATGACCCGGGGGCCCTGATGGCGACCGCCGTAAGCGGCGTCGCCACCAACGCGTTCTGGTACCTCGCGTTCCTTCCGCCGCCGGCCTACACGCGCTGGATCCAGCGCCGAGCCGCCGCACGCCACGCCTAGCCTTCGCGTTCGGGCATCAAGACCCACAACACGATGTAGGCCAGGATGCCGGGGAACGCGGCCGACAGGACGGACACCAACACGAACAGAACCCGGACCAGGGTCGGGTCCCAGCCGAGCCAGTCGGCCAGGCCGCCGCACACGCCGGCGATGACGCGGTGGTGGCGCGAACGCTGCAAACCCTTCTGCGGTTCGGTCACGGCTCCTCCTTCTGCAGGGTGATACGCGCAACGCCCCGCCACGGTTCATGCCCCGGGGGCTCCGCCGCGGGCTAGGAAAACCAGCCCTCCCGCTCCTCCAGGCCCTCCTGGACCAGCTCGCGGATCGCGTCCTTCACCACCTCCACCTGCTTCTCCACCGCGCTGTCCTCATCGTGGGGGTCCCCTTCGAATAGCAGCGGTTCGCCGAAGTGGAGGCGGAATTTCACCGGCAGCGGCACGATGGCGAGAGGGCCGAGCAGAGGGAACGTGGCCGTCAGGGGCAAGGCGGGCGCGCCGATCAGCTTCCCCAGCCACTCCACGCGCGCGATTCCCGGCGACTGCTCCTCGGCGCCGACGATGCCCACCGGCACGATGGGCGTGCGGGTCTCCAGGGCCAGGCGCAGGAAGCCGAGGCCGAAGCGCTGGAGCTGATAGCGCTTGCGGTAGGGCTTCAGGAAGCCGCGCTCGCCTTCCGGGAAGACCATGATGGCTTCGTCGCGCTCCAGCAGCTGGACGCAGTTGCGCGGCGTGCCCACGACCGAGCCGAAGCGCTGCATGAAGATGTTGAAGAACGGGATACGCGGCAGGTAGAACTCGCCCATCCCGCGCACCAGGCGCGGCGGCTCGTGATCGAAGAAGAGCGAGGCCGCCAGCATCGCACCGTCGTAGGCGAAGGTGTTGCCCGCATGGTTCCCGATCAGGAGGACGCGGCCCTCGGGCACCCGCTCGATCCCGTCCACGTCCACGCGCAGCCAGTAGCGGTACATGAGCGCCATCATGAGCATGAGATTGCGGCTGTAGGCCGGGTCCAGCCCGAACGGGTCGTAGCCGTACTCGTTGGTGCGAGCCGTCAACCGGGCGATGCGCGCGTCCACATCGTCGCGCAGCTCCGCCAGGGGCCCCGGGAGGGGAAGACTTCGCGGCGCGTGGCGCGGCTGGAGCGCGCGCTCGCTCATGAAAGCTCCGAGCGCAGGAAGTTGAGCGTGAGGCTCCACGCCTCCGCGGCGGCCTTTGCGTCGTACACGTCCGGCCGAGTGTCGTTGAAGAAGGCGTGGTCGACGTCGTCGAAGACGCGGAAGTCCGCGCGCTTGCCCGCGCGGGTCAGGTCCGCCTCCAGCTTTCGCGCGGTCTCGGGCGGTACGAAGCCGTCTTTCTCCGCGAAGATCCCCAGCACCGAGGCCTCGAGGCCCGAGGGGTCGAGCGTCACGTTCGGGTGCACCCCGTAGAAGTCCACGACTGCGCCGATGCGTGGATTGAGGGTGGCTGCATAGAGCGCGAGCTGCCCGCCCATGCAGAAGCCGACCGCACCGACCCGGGAGCCGTCCACCGCATCGTGGCCGAGCAGCGCCGCCGCGGCGCCGTCGACGTCGCGCGCGGCGCGCGGGATCTCGAGGTCCATCATCAGGCGGCCGGCCTCGTCCGGGTCGGAAGTCGCGTCGCCGCGATAGAGATCCGGCGCCAGCGCCACGAAGCCCTCGCGTGCAAAGCGGCCGCACACGTCGCGAATGTGGTCGACGAGACCCCACCACTCCTGAATCACGATCACGCCGGGGCCTCGCCCGGACGGGGGCAGCGCCAGATGGCCGCGCACCGGCTCCCCGTCGCTGGCGAACTCGATGTCGTTGCCCACGCTTCTCCCTCCGCATCCGCGTGCGTCCCGGGCGCAGGGCGCCACGGGAACCAGTGAGGATATCGCAGCCGCCAGTCTGGCCTAGACTGGCCCCATGTCCCATCCGGCCGCGCCCGCCGGTTCCGAAGGAGCGACGCCGCCCCTCACCCGCGACCGCATCCCCCGCCCCATCCAGGAGCTGCTCGGAACCCTGCTGGGGGACGGACAGGATGCGGCTCTGGTGGGCGGGTGCGTCCGCGATCTGCTGCGTGGCGCCCGCGTGCGGGACTTCGACGTCACGTCGTCGGCTCCGCCCGAGCGGGTGCTGGAGATCTTTCCGCACGCGGTGCCCGTCGGGCTTCGACACGGAACGGTAATGGTGCCCACCGAGGCGGGACCGGTGGACGTCACTACGTGGCGCGGAGCTTCGCTCGAGGAGGATCTCGGGCGCCGCGACCTCACGGTGAACGCCATGGCGTGGGACGGGAATGCCGGCGCGCTGGTAGACCCCTTCGCAGGCCGCCGTGACCTGGCGGGCGGGCGCCTGCGCGCGGTGGGCGACGCCGCGGCGCGGATGGCCGAGGACCCGCTGCGCGCGTTGCGCGCTGCGCGGCTCGCCGCTCAGCTCGGCTTCGACGTGGACTCGGAGGTGTGCGACGCCATGCGCGACAGCGCGCCGGCCCTCGATGGCGTAGCCCGGGAGCGCCTCGGCGCCGAGATCGACGCGCTTCTCGTGGCGCCTCATCCCGGCAGGGGCATCCGCCTGCTCCAGGCCGCGGGGATCGCGGACCGGCTCGCAGCGGGCACCCTTCCTGACGCCGCGGATGTGCTCGACCGGCTGCCCGCCGACCGCGTTCTTCGCTGGGCAGCGTGGATGCGCGGAGCCTCGCCGGAGTCCGTGCTGATGCGTCTGCGGCGCCCGCGCGTCCTGGCCACGCGCCTCGTCCGCCTGCTCGCGCTGCATCCCATCGAAGAGGCGGCGCGGCCCGAGCGGGGCGTCGACGTGCGCCGTCTGTTGCGACGCGCCGGCGACGACTTCGACCGCCTCGTGCAGCTCCGACGCGCGGAGCTCATCGGTTGCGAGAGCGGCGGCGAGGACGCCACCGCCCGACTGGCCGCTCTCGAACGCGCCGTCGCCCATGCCCGCAGTGAGGGGAGCCTCGCGCTGCGCCGCCACGACCTGGCACTCGACGGTCGCGACGTGATGGAGCACCTCGGTTGCCGACCCGGGCGCGCCGTCGGCCGAGCGCTCGACTTCCTCACCGAGCGCGTGCTCCAGGAGCCCGCCTGCAACACCCGCGACAGATTGCTCGTGCTGCTCGACGCGTGGTGGGCCGAGACGCGCCGATGAGGCGCTTCACGTGCCCGGCCCTGCTCGGGGTCCTGCTGGCCTGTGCTGCGCCGACTGCGCCAGGGTACCGCCTCACCCATTCCGGGGAGCACTGGGACCAGCGCGGCGGCGACGCGGTCTTCGAGCAGGTGCAACCGCTGTACCCCCAGTACTTCGCAGTGGTCCTCGACCCCGCGCGGACCCAGGAGCCGGACCTGCGGCCGATCCGGCGCGACATCGAACATATCCCCGTCGACAAGCGCAACTTCGACGCGCTCCATGCGGCGGCCATCGGCTACTACGAGCTGAACTACCGGGCCGAGAGCGATCCGGGTGGCACCACGTACTTCCCCGATTCCTTTCGCGCCGCGAAGCTCCTGGCGGTGCCCTGGCGCGCCTACAGTCTGGTCCCCGACGATCGTCTGCGAGACGCCATCCTCGCGTTCTTCGAGGACGCCGGTTCCGGCGAGAAGCTCGCCACGTCGGGCACGGCAGCGCGCCTCGCGCGAATCGTCGCGTCGCTGGCGCCCAAGGAGTCTGACCCTGCGCGGCGGGCCCGCATCGAACACCTCGCCGAGTCGCTCGCGCCCGCGCCGCCGGTGTACCGCGCTCCTTGAGCGCGCTTCGCACGCAGGCCGTGTGCTAGATTCGTCGCCGCCATGGAGCCGCTCGACCCGGCACAGCTCTCGGAGATCGCGCAGACGCACGGCACGCCGTGCTACGTCTACGATGCTGCCACCATCCGCACGCGGTTGCGCTCCCTCCGCGCCTTCGACGTGGTTCGCTACGCGCAGAAGGCCTCGTCGAATGTCCACCTCTTGCGCCTGGTGCGCGAGGAGGGCGCCCGTGTCGACGCGGTGTCCCTGGGCGAGATCGAGCGCTCACTGCGCGCGGGCTTCGAGCCGGGAGGGGACCCGGCGGAGATCGTCTACACCGCGGACCAGATCGACGAGGCGACACTCGAGCGCGTGGTCGAACTCGGCATCCCGGTCAACGCGGGCTCGGCGGACATGCTCTCCCACCTGGGCCCGCGCAATCCCGGCCACCCGGTCTGGCTGCGCATCAATCCGGGCTTCGGCCACGGCCACAGTCGCAAGACCAACACCGGCGGCGACGCCAGCAAGCACGGCATCTGGTACGAGACCCTGTCCGATTCGCTGGAGCGTATCGATCGCCACGACCTCGATCTGGTCGGCCTGCACATGCACATCGGTTCCGGCACCGACTTCGAGCATCTGGGCCAGGTGTGCGACGCCATGGTCGCCCAGGTGCGGGCGGCGGGGCGCGACCTGCGCGCCATCTCCGGCGGTGGCGGCATTCCGGTTCCCTACCGCGACGGCGATGTCGCGATCGACGTGGGCGAACTCTTCCGGCTGTGGGACGAGGCGCGCAAGCGCATCGAAGACCTGCTGGGGCACGCGGTCCAGCTCGAGATCGAGCCGGGGCGCTACGTGATGGCCGAGGCCGGTGTGCTCCTCGCGCGCCTGCGCGCGGTGAAGGATCAGGGCAAGAACCGCTTCTGGATCGTCGACGCCGGCTTCAACGATCTGGCTCGCCCGGTCATGTACGGCGCTTACCACGGCATCTCACTGCTGCGCGACGGCGAGGAAGTGCTGGGAGACCGGCGCGCCACCGTGGTAGGCGGGCCCCTGTGCGAGTCGGGCGACGTCTTCACCCAGGAGGACGGCGGCCTCATCGCGCCGCGCGCGCTTCCGACCGGTCGGGTCGGCGACCTGCTGGTGCTCCACGATGCGGGTGCCTACGCCGCGTCCATGGCCAGCAATTACAACACGCGGCCCTTGGCTCCTGAGGTGCTGATCGAGGACGGCCGCGCGCGCCTCATTCGCCGGCGGCAGACCGTCGACGACCTGCTCGCGTTGGAGGACGTCTAAGCCCGGACTGTCGGTCGCCGATCGTCGGCCCAGGTCGGGCAGCCGGCGTGACCTGGCGGGGCGCGAAGTCCGGGACCCTCCCTTGATGACGACTTCCCAGAAACCAGGAGACCAGCAGTGGATTGTCGGCCGGGACAGCTAGAAGATCGTTTGGGCGTGCGAGCTCGCATCCGTTCGTTCATGGGGGCGGCTCTTCCCCGATTTACGGATTCTCCTGAACTGTTCACCGACTTCTGCGAGAAGGCGCTCGCGGATGTCTCCGAGGAACAGCTACAGACATTCACGGATCGTCTGCGGAGCGCCGGGCGCGGCTGGAGCTACACCGCGCCGGATCCCGTTGCACGACTCCTGACACGACTCATCTGCAAGTCGGCGCTCGGTACTTCCCGGCTGTTTGGGGGCGAACATCTGGAAGGGCTTGCGGGATACCCACGAATCTACATGGCCAACCACCTCTCGTATTCGGACGCCAACATCTTTCACGCGTTGCTGGAGTTCGCCGGACTAGAGCACGAGGCCGACGATCTCACGGTGATGGTGGGGCCCAAGGTGTTCCACCGTCTGTCCAGGCGAGTGGCCAGTCTCGCTTTTGGCACCATCAAGACGCCCCAGAGCGGGGGTCGAGCCAGCGGTGCGGCGCGCATGCCCCTCAGAGAGGTCGCTCGCATCGCCATCCAGACCGTGGACATGGCGCGAGAGCGTATCCAGCGAGGGCATCCCCTCCTGGTGTTCCCCGAGGGCACACGAAGCCGGGCCGGCAGGATGCAGAACACCCTGCCGGCCGTGAACCGATACTTCGACGGCTTGCACGGCGCCGTCATCGTGCCCGTCGGTATCGCGGGGAGCGAACGCTTCCTATCCGTGGGCTCGTCCAGGCTGAGCGATGCACCGGTGACGATTCAGGTCGGGGCTCCGATCCAGGCCGAGCATCTGGCGCGAGACCACGGCAAGAATCGAAAGGCGTGCATGGACAGGGTCGGCGCCCGCATCGCCCAGCTCCTGCCGGAGGAATACAGGGGGGCCTACGCCCAGGCGACAAGAGCCTGACTTCCGCCTTCCAGGCCCGGCGTCATCTGCCTATCGCCTGCGGCCGTGCCCTACGCATCACGGGCATCGGACTTCACTACCACGCACAAGCCGCGGACTTCCTCCACGCGCACGACCGTCCCTTCGGCGACCGGCCCCTCCCCCGCCGCGAGCTGCGCACGCCACACTTCGGGGCCAATGCGCACGCGACCCTCGTGGCCGGGGCCGAGCGGCCCTGCGGCAGTCCCCCGGGCTCCGACCAACGCGGCGGGCCCGGAATGCGGCGGCGAGCGCAGGGCGCGCACCGCCAACGGGTAGAGGGCCGCGTCCTTCACGACCAGGAGCGCACCCACCGCGACCGCCGCCCAGCCCGGCAGGCCGAGGAACGACCATGCCGCGCCGAGCACGACGAAGGCGGCTCCCCAACCAGGGATCTGAGCCAACCAGTAGCGGGCGGCGGCGCTGCGCATGCAGGGAGGTTACCGCGGTAGCGGTTGGGCCTCGCCCTCCTCTCGCACGCGGGCGTCGTGCTCTTGTCTGGCCTGGACCAGCGCTGGCATGACCACGTCCAGGTCGTCCTGGGTCCACAGGTGCTCGCCTTGGAAGGCCTTGATGACGGCAGGCTGCTGCATGATGCCGACGGCGCCGCGCATGACGTTGAGGATCTGCCCAGTGACCTCATCGGCGGCCGGCGAAGCCAGCCACGTGCAGACGGGCGCGATCTGCTGGGGCCCCACCGTCGGATCCTCGGGATCCACTGTGTTGCCACGCCCTTCCTGCAAGGGGATCGTCAGGCGCGTGGCCGCGCCGGGCGAGATCGTGTTCACCGTGCACGGATACTTGGCCAGTTCGAGTGCCATCACCCGCGAGAAGCCGGCGATGCCGGCCTTGGCCGCGCCGTAGTTCGACTGGCCGAAGTTGCCCAGCAGGCCCGACACGGACGAGAAGTTGAGAATGCGGCAGCCGCGCCGGTCGGTCTCGCGGATGTACCGGGCAAAGGGTCTCGTGCAGCAGTAGTGGCCCTTCAGGTGCACCGCCATCACCGCGTCCCAGTCCTCCTCCTCCATGTTGAAGAGGGTTCGGTCGCGTAGGATGCCGGCGTTGTTGACCAGGATGTCGAGGGCGCCGAAGGACTGGAGCGCCGTCTCGCAGATCGCGCGACCGCCCTCGACGGTGGCCACGCTGTCGGTATTGGAGACCGCCTCGCCCCCGGCAGCCTGGATCTCCTCCGCCACCTCGTCCGCCACCTTGCCGCTGCCGCTTCCGTCGGCGGCGCCACCCAGGTCGTTGACCACCACCCGTGCCCCGTGGCGCGCAAAGTCGAGCGCCACCTCGCGCCCGATCCCCCGGCCCGCACCGGTGACCGCGGCCACCTTGCCCTCGAGGACTCTCATGCTTCTCGCTCCCGTCCGATCCCGCCGCGAGCCATCCTATACGAGAACGCCCGGGAGGTGGACCCCTGCCGGCCGGCTTCAGTCCTCGGCCTTCCCTCCGGGCATGCGGAAACGCGCGCGCATGGCCGGGTCGCGCAGGGCCACGTCGATCATGTCACCGTCGCCCTCGGTGGCGTCGCCGAGCGTGAGGAGGCGGGCGTACCCGCGCAGCTGGGTCTTCGTCTGGTGGACGGCTCCTTCGGGCTTGGCCAGCAGCGCGTCTACCCAGGCCGCCACCTCCGCATCGAGCGCGTCCGGATCGACGGCGCGATGCACCATGCCCCAGGACTCCGCCTTGGCAGCATCGATCTCGGAGCACATCACCAATAGCTCCCGCGCACGTGCCGCTCCGATCTCCTGGATCAGGCGCGGCACCCCGGCCCACGTGAGCGGCACCCCGATGTCCACCTCGGGATAACGGAAGACCGCGTCGCGCGCGGCGATGCGGAAATCGCAGGCCAGCGCGAAACAGGCGCCGCCGCCGAGAGCGTGGCCGTGCACCCGCGCCACCGTCAACGCCTCGCAGTCCTCGATGGCGCGGCAGGCGCGGCGGCCGATCTGTGCATGCCAACGCCGCTCGCGAGCCGTGGGCTCGTGGTTCGGCCCCGCGGTCACCCCGCCCGGCCGCCGGTCGGCGCCGGCGGAAAACGAGCGCCCTCGCCCGCCCAGCACGACCACCCGGGTCGCGAAGTCGGTGTCCGCCGAGCGGAACACCTCCGCCACCTCGCTCAACATGGTCGCGTCGATGGCGTTCAGCTTCTCGGGCCGGTCCAGCCACACCCGCAGCACCGGACCGTCGCGCTCAACCTCGAGCGTCTGGTAGGCCACGTTCCCTCACCCCTTCCTGGAGGGGGCCAGGATAGCGGGGCGCCCGCCCGCTGTGGGCTCTAGGCGCTCTCGAGCCTGCGGCGGGCTGCCCAGAGCCCCGCGAGGCCGCCGCTGGCCAGCAGCCAGGTCATGGCCGGCTCGAAATGTGGACTCGAGACAAGGCTTGCGGTGGGAACTGCGCACCACGCAGCGCACGGCCACCCGCGTCAGCCCGTCAGCCCTGCTGAGCCCGGCCACGCTCCTGCACCGCCTTGCGCCGCGCGGAGATCTTCGCGGCCGTGACGCCGCGGGAGTTCTCGCGCGCAGCGCGGGTCTCGATGCGACGTCCCTCGGCGTAGCTGGCGCCGAAGCCCTCGTCGATGACGCCTTTGTAGGCGCGCATCACCTCGGGCACGCACGACTGCATGTCCGCGGCCAGCTGTTGGCAGGTGGGCAGCAGCTCGTCGGCGGGCACCACGCGAGAGAGCAGCCCCCAGGCTGCGGCGCGCTCCGCGTCGAGAAAGTTCCCGGTCAGCGAGAGCTCCTTGGCGCGGTGAATGCCGACCAGGCGCGAGAGCTTCTGGGAAAGCCCCCAGCCGGGCATGATGCCTACACGCGCGTGGGTATCCGCGAAACGCGCCTGGGGGGAACCCACCAGGACGTCACAGGCCAAGGCGAGTTCGAAGCCGCCGGTGATGGCCGCGCCGTTGATCGCGCCGATGATGGGCTTGGGGCAGCTCTCCATGGCCCCGGTCAGGTCGTAGCCGCCGGCCAGGGCCTCGCCGGTGCCTCCGGGCTCGCCGGTCTCCCCGCCCAGCTCCTTCAGGTCGAGGCCCGCGCAGAAGGCTCGGTCGCCCGCCCCCGTCAGGATCACCACGTCGACGGCGGAGTCGGCGGCCGCCGCCCGAAACGCGTCGGTCAACGCCACTCGCAAAGCGCGAGACAAGGCGTTCATCGCCTCGGGCCGATTCAGGGTCAAGATCGCAATTCCGCCGCTCGTCTCGTTGCGCAGGACCGGATCCGCCATGTCACCTCCAAGGCCAACAGGATAGCGGGAATGCGCAACTGCCTCGCTCGCTGGCTACGCATTTGCGTGACTCAGGCCGGGGCGCCTCGCTGCCGATGAGCCGCCGGGGACGTGTGAGTGAACCTCTTCCTGATCATCGCCCTGGCGGCAGCCCTGATCGGCACAGCCTCGGCTGCAGCCATCCTGACGCAGGACTGGCGCCAGCCGGTCAACCGCTTCGCCGGACTGCTCATCGCCGGAGTGGCGTGGTGGGGCGTCTGCGACGTCTGGCGGCTGCTCGCCCCTGACCCGGAATGGGCACTGCTGGCCGCCAAGGCCTCCGCCCCAGGGTGGGTGCTGATCGGGCCCCTCGCCATGAGCCTGGTGCTGAGCGCGCAGCGGCGGCCGTCCCGCCGCGTGACGCGCCTGGTGCCTTGGGCCTACGGCCTCGCCGGGCTCTTCACCCTGGTCACCTTCTTCACCCCCTGGATGTTCGGCGAGCCGCGCCTCATCGGCTCGGGCTGGATCGTGCCGCCCGGGCCGCTGGTGGTGGTTCTGCTCGTCGTCTCCCTCATCGAGGTAGTCCCAGCGGCCATCTTCGGGCTCTCCACGATCCGCGTGTCACGCTCGGCATCCGACCGCGCCCAGGCGCGCTGGATCGCGACCGGGGTGCTCTTCCCCCTGGTGTTGATCCCGGCCACCAACGTGCTCCTCCCGCTGCTCGGCCGGCCCACCGTGCGTCTGGGGAGTCTCGGATTCGCGCTCTTCGGCGCGATGTTGGCGTGGGTCTCCCTCCGCCACGGAACCTCGCCGATCGCACGCGGCGGCTTCGCGCGCCAGATGGTGAACGCGCATCCCGACGGGGTGGCGGTAGTCGCCTTCTCGGGCGAGATCTACTCCGCCAGCGACGGCCTCGGACGGCTGCTGGGCGAACCCGCGATCGGTCTGGAGGGGCGTCTGCTCAGCGACGTACTTGACGTACCCGTACGCGAGGCCCTGACAGAGCTGCGCCACACGGAGGCCGTGCTACGCGCGGACGGCGGACGCAGGATTCCGGTCGCCGTCAGCAGTCAGATCCTCCCCGACCGCCGAGGCCTCGACTTCGCACTGCTCGTGGTCATCCGGGACCTGCGCGAAGTGGCCGCCCTGCGCAGCCAGCTCGTCACGTCGGGACGCCTGGCCGCCATCGGTCAGCTCGCGGCGGGGATCGCCCATGAGATCAACAACCCCATGGCCTTCGTGCGCACCAACCTGACGCTGCTGGGTGAACACTGGGAGTCGCTTCAGAAGGCCCCCTCCGGCGAGGACGAGCGCCGTCGCATCTTCGCCGAGGGCGAGGAGCTCCTCGACGAGTCGCTCGAGGGCGTGGCCCGGGCCTGCGCCATCGTCCGCGACATCAACAACTTCTCCCACGCGGGAAGCGGCCGCCGCGAGCACGTGGACGTCCACTCGCTGCTGGAGAACGTGCTGCGCGTAGCGACCCCGCACCTGGGCCACCCCGTGCGCGTGGAGCGCGAGTTCGAACCGGTGCCCACGGCCTGGGGCGCCAGCCAGGAGCTCAAGCAGGTGTTTCTCAACCTCCTGCTCAACGCAGCGCAGGCAATGAACTCCCGGGGCGTCCTGCGCATCTCCACCCACCCGGACGGAGATCAGGTCCTCGTGCGCGTGTGCGACGACGGGTGCGGGATTCCAGAAGACTCGCTCGAAAAGGTCTTCGATCCGTTCTTCACCACGAAGCCCGTCGGCGAAGGCACCGGCATGGGCCTCTTCATCTCGTACCAGATCGTGCGGAACCACGGCGGCGAGCTGACGGTGGACTCGGCACCCGACGCGGGCACCACGGTGAGCGTGCGGCTGCCCACCCTTCCCGCCTAGACCCGATCCCACGAAAGTCTCGGCGCGAGATTGAGAGCGCCTCTCGTGCCCGCATTTCGACGAAAGACGGGCCTTCCGTTCGAAGCGCTCTCGTTGGTTCTCGATGCCGGATCGTAGGGCGGCCGCAGCCTGTCCGGCGCGTGCTACTGGCTGGCGCGTCGATTCGCTTCCATGAGCCGTTCCGCCAGAATCTCGCTCAGGTTCTCCAGCACCTGGGCGCCGATTCGCGGATAGCGCCTGCGCAGCTTCTCCAGATCCGAGTGGGTGAAGCGGAGAAGTCGGACGTCGGATCGCG
>CAXMOD010000143.1:0-10506 GCA_964194905.1 uncultured Desulfobacterales bacterium
TGGAAGATGGCCAGGTTGTTCCAGATGTCCGCGTGCCGAGCGACGATGCCCATCAGCACCTTTTCGCCGCCGCCGCCGATCAGGATGGGTGGGCGGCGCGGCGGCTTGGGCTCGCAGCGCACGTCCTGGGCGTGCGCAAAGGTGCCCTCGTAGGTCACCTGCTCCTCGGTCCACATGCGTTTCATCAGCTCGACGCTCTCTTCGAGGGCCTTCATGCGTCGGCCCAGCGGCGGGAAGTCGCAGCCGTAGCCGCTGAATTCGGCCTCGAACCAGCCCGCGCCGAAGCCGGGAATCACGCGGCCGCCGGCGATCTGATCGACGGTGGCGATCTGCTTGGCGAGCACGGCGGGGTTGCGGAAGAAGGGCGGCGTGACCAGCGTGCCGAGCTCGATGCGCTCGGTGACGGCCGCCACGGCGGCGAGCTGCGTCCACGCCTCCAGGATGGGAAGCTGCGGCATGGGCACCCCGTAGAGGTGGTCGCACACCCATGCGGAGTGGAAGCCGAGGGCGTCGAACTCCTGCGCGGCCGCGCGTGCCTCCTCCCAGGTGCGCTTGATCTGGGGAAGGGTGACTCCGAAGCGAACGGGGGGTGTCATGGGGCGCGAAGTGTACCCTGCCTGCGCTGCGTGCGTGGGTCGCGACGCGGCCGGCGCGGAGCAGGCGTGCGAAGATCCGGCCATGCGTTGCCGAACGTGCGGAGAGCTGCTGGAGCTGCGCGAAGTGCCCGCCAGCGAGGGGCGGGCCGGTGACCTGCGCGTAGAGCTGTACGGCCTGCGGCTCGGGCGCTGCGGCGTCGCCGACCATCCGCCCGAAGCGCCCGCGCCGCACTTCGCGGCCGACCTGGTGGCGGCCGCCGCGGTGGGCGATGCGGTCCCTCACGTGCGGCGCAGCGGCTGGTTCGGCCGCGGCCGGGCGACCTGCTTTCGCTGCGGACAGGACCTCGGCTCGACGTCGGTGATGCCGGCGGAGGTGCGCGCGCGGGTGCGCGTGCCGGGAGGCGCACCGCTCACGCTCACGGTGGGCGGCCCGGCTCGTGCCTGCGGCGGGTGCCGGCTGCTCCAGCTCGAGGACACCGCGTCTCTCGGGGAGGCCCTGATCGGGGCATTGCGCGCCGCCGGGCTGCCGTTGCCGGAGTGATAGAGTAGGGCCCCGCGTCCGAGGAGACTGCCAACCCGTGATCGGAAAGCCCGAACCTGCGCTGGCCGACATCGCCATCGATGCCTGGGAGGCCGCCGCCCGAGGCGACCGCGAGACCCTGGAACGACTGTGCGCGAACGACCTGGTGTGGCACGCATCCGGGCGCGGCCGCTGGTCCGGCGCCAAGCAGGGGCTCGACTCGGTGCTCGAGTACCTCGCGGCCATCGGCGAGGCGTCCGACGAGTTCTGGTCCGATCTCCAGGACGTGCTGATCTCGGACCGCCGTGCCGCGGTCCTTTTCCGCGTGACGGGAGAACGCGGCGACAAGCGCCTCAAGACGGACTTCATCCTGCTCTTCGAGATCGAGGATGGTCTGATCCGCCAGCTCTGGTCGATCCCACGCGACCAGCTCGCCGTGGACGAATTCTGGACCTGAGCGGCCGACCCGGGCTTGGCCCTTCAGCCGGCCGGGACTCCTGCCGATCCCCCTCGCGGGGGGATCAGGTCCATGCCGCCGCTGGAGCCGTCGGTCAAGGGCATCGTGGTGCAGCTGGCTGTCGACGCCGTCAACCAGCTGCTGGCCCAGGGCAAGCTCTCGCGCGAGGCCCTGGAGGCCCGTCTGGAGGCCGACGACCTCAATATCCTCGACCAGAAGGTGCTGCCCGGCCTCTGGTACGGGCTGGCGAGCTTCGACCGCCTGCTGGACGTGGCGACCGCCGACGGCCGCGCCCACGGGGGCCCCGAGGCCGTGGCGGAGCTGGGCAGGCGCAGCGCGCCGCAGCTGCTCGACTCCGAGCACTACGGCGCCCTGGTCGATGCGGCCCGGGGTGCCGGCAAGCTCGCCGGGCCGCGGCTGCTGCGCCTGGCCCCGTTGCTGGTCAACTTCGGCCGCTGGAGCTTCAAGCCGGACGGGAAGAGCGCGTCGGTCGAGGTGAGCGAGGCGGCCGGCTTCCCGGAGATCCTGCGCTACCTGGCCCAGGGCCTCATCGCCTACCTGTCTGAGAGGGTGGGCGGGCGCCCCGTGCAGGTCGCCAGCCAGCGCCCCGCCCCCGACCGGATCGTCTTCGCCATCGACCCCGCCTAGCGGTTCCAGGCGGTTCCGTTGTCGGCGGATTTCCGATACGTTCCGTCTCGTAAACCCCAGGACTTCGGAACCGGCAGATGGCGACCCTCTCGTATGGACGCGCCGTGGGCTGGCTGGCGGAGCGCGACCCGGATGCCGTTGCCATCGTGTGCGGCGACGTGCGTCGCCTCCGAGGCGAGCTCGAGCGGCGCAGCAACCGCCTGGCTCGCGCCTATGCGGAGCGGGGCGTAGGGGAGGGCGACCGGGTCACGATCGCCCTACCCAACAGCGTGGAGTTCCTCGAGGCGTGCCTCGCCACCTGGAAGCTCGGCGCCACGCCGCAACCCATCTCCCACCGACTGCCGGAGCACGAGCGTCGCGCGATCGTCGAGTTGGCGGAGCCGCGTCTGCTGGTGGGGGCCGAGCCCGGCGCCTACGGCGCGACGGCCTGCCTGCCCACGGGCTTCGAGCCGCCGGCTGCGCTCTCCGACGCGCCGCTGGCCGATCGGGTTCCGCAGTGCGCGCGGGCCATGACGTCGGGTGGCAGCACCGGCCTGCCCAAGCTGATCCTCGATCTCACGCCCGCCGAGTGCGACCCCGAGGCTCCGGAGAACGGCATGCGCGCGGGCGGGGTCACTCTCGTGCCCGGTCCGCTCTATCACGCGGGGCCCTTCATCACCGCGTGGCAGCAGCTCCTGTGCGGCGGGACCGTCGTCGTGATGGAGCACTTCGAGGCGGAAGCGGCGCTCGTCCTCATACCGCGTCACCGCGTGGAGTGGGTGCTCTTCGTGCCGACCATGATGCAGCGCATCTGGCGGCTTCCCGAAGCGGTGCGGAGCGCCCACGACGTGCGCTCGCTGCGCCGCGTGATGTGCACCGGCGCGCCGTGTCCGGCCTGGCTGAAGGACGCGTGGATCGGGTGGCTCGGCCCGGAAGCGATCTGGGAGGCCTACGGCGGCTCGGAGCGCATCGCGGGCACGCTGATCTCCGGGACAGAATGGCTGGCGCACCGCGGCTCCGTCGGTCGTCCCACGGCCGACCGCAAGATCCGCATCCAGCGCCCGGACGGGAGCGCCTGCGAGCCCGGCGAAGTGGGCGAGGTCTTCATGATGCCCCCGGGCGGGCGCGGCTCCACGTACCGCTACGTCGGCGCGCAAGCGACGTCCAGTACCGACGGCTGGGAGTCGCTGGGCGACATGGGCTGGCGCGACGAGGACGGCTATCTCTATCTCGCCGATCGCAAGACCGACATGATCGTGACCGGTGGCGCGAACGTGTATCCCGCCGAGGTGGAGGCTGCACTCGACGCACACCCCGGCGTGCGTTCGAGCGCGGTGATCGGGCTGCCCGACGAGGACCTGGGCCAACGCATCCACGCCATCGTCGACGCGCCCGACGGCGCCGACGAGGACGCGCTGCGCGCGCACCTCAACGAGCGCCTGGTCCGCTACAAGGTCCCGCGCAGCTTCGAGTGGGTGGACCAGCCGCTGCGCGACGACGCCGGCAAGGTGCGCCGCTCCGCCCTGCGCGAGGCCCGCCTGCCGCCGGGAGCCGAGCGTGGGGGGCCACAGTGATCTTTCTCGCCGCGGAGCAGAATCCGCGGCTGCGGGATCCCTACTGGCGGGACCGCGCTGCGAAGATCCGACCGGAATTGTAGACTCGGCTGCCGTTCAACCCGGCCGCCCAACCCGGCTGCCGAGCCCGGCTGCCCAGAGACGAGATAGAAGGAGGACGAGCCATGGCCCCCCGTGAGATGTCGATCGAGGAGATCTCCGACCGCATTGCGATCAACGATCTCCTCACCCGCTACACGGTCGCAATCGACAAGAAGGACTACAACCTTCTGGATACCTGCTTCACCCCCGACGCCGACGTGGACTACACGACCTCGGGCGGCACGAAGGGCAAGTATCCGGAGGTGCGCAAGTGGCTGGAGGGGGCGCTCTCGGTGTTCCCGATCACCATGCACTTCATCAGCAACAGCGTGGTGGAGATCGCCGGTGACAAGGCCACCGCGCGCACCTACGTCATCAACCCGATGATCTTCATCAACCCCGATGAGAGCCAGCACATCTTCACCGTGGGCGCGTACTACAACGACAAGCTCGTCCACACCGAGGACGGCTGGCGCATCGCCGAGCGCTTCGAGGAGCAGGCGTACCTGGAGGGCTCCCTCCCGGAGGCACTCCAGATCCCGAGCTGACCTTGAAGGTCGGGGAAGTCCGGCACCCGGAGCGCGCCGTCCACGGCAAGCCGCTGGACGGTGTGCGCGTACTGGCCGCCGAGCAGATGCAGGCTCTCCCCTACGCCACGCAGCTGATGGCTCATCTGGGCGCCGACGTGGTGAAGGTGGAGCACCCGTTGCACGGCGACACGGGTCGCGCATCCCTGCCGGCGCTGCGAGAACCGGACGGGCGCGAGGTGGGCGCGACCTACCTGCGCAACAACCTGTCGAAGCGCAGCATTGCCCTTGATCTCAAGAGCGACGAGGGCCGCGAGCTCTTCAAGCAGCTCGCCGCCCACTGCGACGTGGTCGCCGAGAACTTCAAAGCCGGCACGATGGAACGTCTGGGGCTCGGCTACGCGGACATCGCGCCGCTGGCGCCCCGGGCCGTCTACGTCTCCATCTCGGGCTTCGGCCAGAGCGGCTCTCCCTATGCCCAGTGGCCGGCGTACGCACCGGTGGCCGAGGCGATGGGAGGTCTCTACGAGCCGAACCGCCAGCCGGGCCTGCCGCCCCCGGTGGTGGTGGCGGGAGCTCTCGGCGACAACGCAGCGGCGCTCTTCGGGGTGATCGGTGTGCTCGCCGCGCTGCGCCAGCGCGACCGCACCGGCCGCGGCCAGCAGGTGGACGTGGCCATGTACGACTCGATGATCGCCATGACCGACATGGTTCCGTTCCTGTGGAGCATGGGCGCGCCGCCCTCGATGGCAGCCTCCGGTTCTACGGCGCTGGTGGGCGCATTCGCCGCGCGCGACGGGCATTTCGTGGTGGCGGTCTTCCGCGAGCACCACTTCCGACTGCTGACGGAGATCCTCGGGGTGCCAGAGTGGCTGGACGATCCGCGCTTCGCCACGCGCAAGGGCTGGGCGGAGCACACCGAGGACGTGATCCGGCCGGCGCTCGAAGGCTGGGCCGCGGACAAGAGCAAGCTCGAGGCGGCGCGCGCGCTGTGTGACCAGGGCATCGTGGCGGGGCCCAGCAACACGGCGGAAGACCTCTGGGAGGATCCGCACGTGCGCATGCGCGACATGCTGCTCGAGGTGCCGCGCCCCGACGCCGAGCGCGACTTCCTGGTCGTGGGAAACCCCGTGAAGCTCTCCGACGCCGCCGAGGGGCCCGTGCGCAGCTTCCCCGGCCTGGGCGAGCACACCGATGAAGTACTGCGCGAAACCCTGGGCCTCGACGACGCGCGCCTCGCGGAGCTGCGCGCGCGCGGCGCGATCGGTTGAATCGGAAGGAGACCCCGTGGCCATCGAACTCGACGACCTGGTCGCGCCGGCGCACACGGCGCTGGTGACCCAGGAGATCCAGCGGGGAGTGGTGGGCGACCTCTCGGCGCTCCCCGATCTGGCAGACGCCGCCGCCGAGGCGCTGCCGCAGATCGCTGCGTTGACGGAGGCGGCGCGGGAGGCGGGCGTGCCCGTGGTCCACTGCACCGCGGAGCGGCGGCCCGACGGCCTGGGCGCCAACGCGAACGCGCGCATCTTCGGCTACATGGGCCGCGTGAAGCATCCCCTCCACCCGGGCTCCGACGCTGCCGCGATCGTGCCCGAGGTTCCGGTCGCGGAATCGGATCTGGTGCTGTCGAGGCTGCACGGCCTCTCGCCCTTCCAGGGCACCGAGCTCGACTTCGTACTGCGCAACCTGGGCGTGAGCACCATCGTGTGCGTCGGCGTCTCGGTCAACGTGGCCATCCAGTGCCTCGCCTTCGACGCCGTGAACGCGTCCTACCAGGTGGTCCTCCCGCGCGACGCGGTGGCCGGCTTCCCGCGCGAGTACGTGGACGCCGTGTTCGCCAACACGCTGGGCGCCGTCGCTACCCTGGTGAGCACGCAGCAGGTGCTCGACGTCTGGAGTGCACATGGCTGAGAGCGACGTTCCGCTCCCGTCGGGAACCGTGGCGGCGTTGCGCGACGGCGCGCAGGGACTCGAGGTGCTGCTGCTCCAGCGCGCGCAGCGCCCCGGCGACGAGGCCCCCGCGGCCTGGGTCTTCCCGGGCGGGAAGGTGGAGGACGCCGACCGCAGCGGGGAGGATGATGCGGCTCGCGCGCGCCTGGCCGCCGTCCGCGAGGCGAAGGAGGAAGCCGGCCTGGTCCTTGCGGAGCGCGACCTCACGCTGATCTCACGCTGGATCACCCCGGACGTCTCGCCGCGCCGCTTCGACACCTGGTTCTTCGCCACCGCGGTCCGCCGGGACACGCCGATCGTCGTGGACGGCATGGAGATCGGCGACCATCGCTGGCTCGGGCCGGAGCAGGCGCTGGCCGCCTATCAGGAACGCCGGCTCAAGCTGGCGCCTCCCACCTTCGTCACGATCACCTGGCTGCGCGAGCACCGGGAGGCGGGGGCAGCTCTGGAAGCGCTGGCCGCCGCCGAGTTCGTCTCGTTCCGGCCCCGCATCTGCCGGCAGGAGGGCGGTGCCTGCATCCTCTACCCGGGCGATTCGGGGTACGAGGCGTACGACCCGGATTCTCCCGGTTCGCGTCACCGGCTGTGGGCTTCTCCGGACGGTTACCGCTATGAGCGGTCGTCCTAAGGTCGAGGCGCCAATTCCCGCTCGAAGCGGTCCACAGAGATCCAGGGCAAACCGCCTACGGCGCCCAGCCGCCGCCGACGGAGCGATAGATGCGGATCAGGTTCTGGGCGACGTTTCCCCGGCTGTCCGCCAGCTTGTCCTCCTCCTCGAAGAGGATGCGCTGGGTGACGAGGACGTTCTGGAAGTCGGTCAGGCCGAGCCGGTAGAGCTCGTCCACCAGGCGCACCGACTCGGACGCTGCGGTGACCGAGCGCTGAAGTGCATCGGCACGCTCGCGCTCCTGCACGAACGCGACCAGCGCGTTCTCGACCTCTTCGTAGCCGCTCAAAACCGACTGCTCGTAGCGGGCGAGAGCAGCCTCGGTCGCTGCCTCTTCCGACTGGATGCGGCTGCGCACGCGCCCGCCGTTGAAGAGGTTCCAGCGGAAGGTGGGGCCGATGCCGAAGCCGCGGCTGGCCCAGCTGAACCAGTTGGCCGTACGCGCGGAATCGATGGTGAAGCTTCCCGAGATCGAGAAACGCGGATACAGGTCGGCGGTGACGACTCCGATGCGCTCGCTCTGCGCCGCGAGTCGCCGCTCGGCGCGCCGGATGTCCGGTCGCTGTCGCAGCAGGTTGGTCGGGAGACCCACCTCCACGGTCGCAGGGGGGGTGGGGATGGCTTGCGGTGGAGCGTACTCGGCGTAGAGGGTACCCGGAAGCTCACCGGACAGGACGCTGAGGCGATGGAGTGCGAAGGCTTCTCCTGCACGGTAGGCCGGGATGACGGACTCGGTGCGGGCGAGGTTGAGCTCGGCCTGACGCACGTCGAGGTCGCCGACCAATCCAGCCGACCTGCGGTCGGCGGTGAGGCTGACGGCGCCGCGCTGGAGCTCCGCATTCTTGAGCGCGTACGCGAGGCGCTGCTGCGTGGTGCGCAGCTCCACGTAGGTGGACGCGACGTCCGCCAGCAGGGTCACGAGCACGTCGCGGTAGTTCTCCACCGAGGCTTCGTAGGTGGCGGCGGCCGACTGGACGGAGCGTCGCACCCGGCCCCACAGGTCGAGCTCCCAGCTGGCGTCGACGCCGAGGCTGAACAGGTCGGTCTCCTCGCCGAGGAGTTGCCCGAGGGTGGGGTCGTCGATCAGGTTCTCGCTGAGGCGCTGGCGCTGGTAGCCGCCGATGGAGTCCACGTTGGGCACCCGCTGGCCCTTGGCCACGCCCAGGCGCGCGCGCGCTTGGAGCACGCGCGCTACCGACTGGCGCAGATCGAGGTTGTTCTCGATGGCGCGCGTGACGATGCTCGTGAGCCCGGGATCGTCGAGCCCGGTCCACCAGGTCTGGAAGTCGGCCTGTCCGTCGGAGAGGCCGCGTGTCAGCTCCAGATGCCAGGCATCGGGCGTCACCGGCTCGGGCTCCACGTAGTCGGGGCCCACGGTACAGGCGCCGAGCAGGCCGCAGGCCAACACGAGCGTGACGGCGCGGACGGGGGTGCGGGCGCGGGCGCGGCTCATCCGGCGGGCAGTATAGGCGAGAGTGTCAGGCGGGCACCCAGCGAGGCAGATGAATTTCATCGTTCAACGGGTCGAAGACCACCCGGACCGGGTCTCCGATCCGGATGCCGGCCGGGTCCAGCTCGTCGATTGCTCCGCCGGGACCGCTGACCAGATTGCCGATCAGGCGCACGCTCGGGTCTTCGTCCAGCGCCACCGCGATCACGTTGTACGGGGCCACCGCCGCGTAGGCCGGGAGCAGCGGCGGGTGCGGCACGACCAGGGACCAGATCGTCCCGCGGCCCGACAGCGCGGTCCACTCGAGGGGTGCGTGGGGCGCGAACGGGGAGAACGGGCGCGGCGGGAAGACGAAACGCCCGGTCCCGCTGCAGCGCTGCACGCGCAGCTCACCGGCCCGGCAGCCCTCGTAGAACGGCCTCGTCCACTCGTTCAGCGGGGGTAGCAGCCAGTCGCTCACGCGCCTCCCCTAGCTCCGCACGATGAGGGCGCTGGTGGGGACGCCCTCCCCGGCGGTCACGAGACAGGCGTCGGCGCCCTCCACCTGGGAGGTGGAAGTGCCGCGTATCTGTCGCACGCCCTCGTTGATGAGGTTGAACCCGTGCACGTAGGCCTCCGAGAGGCCGCCGCCGGACGTGTTGATGGGCAGGCGTCCGCCCGGCTCGAGGGCGCCGCCCTCGGTGAAGGCCGCGCCCTCGCCCCGCTTGCAGAAGCCGTAGCCCTCGAGCGAGAGCGGGATCAACGGTGTGAAGGCGTCGTAGAGCTGCGCCACCCGCAGATCGGCGGCCTGGTAATCCGAGCGCGCGAAGAGCTGCTCGGCGCACGTCCACGACGGGCCGCGCAACGGATCCTCGCACCAGTAGTTCACCATCGTCTGGTGCTGCCGGGGCAGGCCCTGGGCAAACGCGTGCACGTACGCCGGTGGTTGGGCGCAGTCGCGCGCGCGCTCCGCCGAGACGAGCACGCAGGCGAGCGCGCCGTCGGTTTCGAGGCAGTTGTCGAAGAGGCAGAGCGGCTCTGAAATCCAGCGGGCGTTCAGATAGTCCTCTCGGGTGAGCGGCCGATCGTGCATCAGCGCGCGCGGGTTGCGGTTCGCCATGCCGCGGACGGCGAGCGCCACGTTGGCCAGGTGGTCGCGGGTGGCGCCGTGCTCGTGCATGTAGCGGCGGGTGAGCAGCGCGATCTCGTCGACGGGGCGCAGGAGGCCCCAAGGGCGCGCCCACTGGGCCGCGAGCGAGGGCTGTGGAGCTGCGCCCGCCCAGGGCCGGCCGCCGGAGCCGCGCTTGCGCGAGCGCCACGCGACGCCCACCCGGCACTGCCCTGCCGCGATGGCCATGGCCAGGTGACCCACCGTGGCCGGACCGGCGCCGCCGCCGTAACCCACCTGGGAGAAGAACGTGACGTCCCCGAAGCCCAGGTTGCGCGCGATCGCGACCTCGTCCGTACTCTCCATGGTGTAGGACGCCAGGCCGTCCACTTCCGACGGCGCGATGCCCGCGTCGTCGAGCGCCGCCAGGATGGCCTGGCCGGCGAGCACCATCTCCGTCTCCTCGAGCCGCTTGGCGAAGCGGGTCTCGCCGATGCCGACGATGGCGGTCGCGTCCTTCAGCGGGCCTCCCCCGAGCCCACCCGCACGCCCGTCCGCAACCGGAAGGCCTGGAGGAGTTCCGTCTCTTTCGCGCGCGCGTTCTCCAGGTGGGCCTCCTTTACGCTGTCGAAGCCGCGGATCTGCTCCGGCACCGAGGCGATCTGTACCGCGAGGTCCAGCGTGTCGGGTTTCAGACCGGCCAGCACCTCGTTCATCACACCCTCGTAGTCGGCGATGAGCCGGCGTTCCAGACGCCGGTGCGGGTGGCGGCCGAAGAAGTCGAAAGGCGTGCCGCGCAGGAAGCGCAGGCGCGCGAGGACCTGGAAGCCGATCTCCCACCAGCGGCTCACGATCTTCTTGGTGCGACCGGTGTCGGGGTCGGTGCGGCCCATGAATGCGTCGAGCACCGGGAGCGAAGGGGGCGCCAGGTGGAACTCGAGGCGGTAGTCGCCCTCGAACTCGCTCTCGA
>CAXMOD010000144.1:0-14468 GCA_964194905.1 uncultured Desulfobacterales bacterium
GGGTTCGCAAGGGTTTCGAGGAGCCGCTCGAGGGCGATGCTCGGCGCAAGGCGGTGGCCGACGCCCTCGAGTTGCTGGAGCCCATGGCGAGCGGCGCCTTCGCCGAGAGCCTCTTCGATTGCCCGCTCACGGTGATGCACGGGGTGGGGCCGAAGCGCGCCGAGACCCTGGGGAAGCGTGGCCTGCGCCGCATCTCGGATCTGCTCTTCCATCTGCCGGTTCGCTACGACGACCGTCGGGCGCTCGTCGACATCGAGCACCTGGAGGTCGGCCGCCGCGCCACCTTCACCGCCCGCGTCCTGCTGGTGGACTTCGTGCCGCAGCGCAGCCGCGGCGGACGCTTCCGGCGCATCTTTCAGGCCGTCGTGGGCGACGACTCCGGCGCCACGGTGAACCTGAAGTGGTTCTACGGCGGCGAGGCGCTGCAGGGCGTGGTGAAGAAGGGCAACACGCTCCTCGTGACCGGCGACGTGCGCCGCTACCGCTTCCAGAAGGAGCTCATGCACCCCGACGTGGATGTGATCGATGTCGAGGGGAGGGACGTGGACCACGCGCTCCAGGGTCTCGAGCGCGTGGTGGCCGACTACCCGGCGTTGGAGGGCGTGCCGCCCCGCACGCTGCGCCGTCTGATCGCCGCGGCGCTCGAGGAGTACGCGGATCTCGCGGCCGGGCACTTGCCTGCGCCGCTGGTGAAACAGCGCGGCCTACCTGCCGCGGCGGACGCCCTGCGCGGTGCGCACGCGCCGCCGCCCGACGCCGATGTGGAGGCGCTGCGCGAGCGACGCTCACCCGCCCACGAGCGCCTCGTGCTCGAGGAGCTCTTCCTGTTGGAGGCCGGTCTCGCGTTGCGCCGCGCCTCGCTGGCGCGCCAGCCCGGCATCGCCATCGCAGGCGACGGCCCGGGCACACGGGCCGCACCGGGCGCGTTGCCCTTCACGCTGACCGGGGCGCAACGCCGCGCCTGGGACGAGATCCGCGCGGACCTGGCGCGCCCGCACCCCATGAATCGCCTGCTTCAGGGCGACGTGGGGAGCGGCAAGACGGCGGTCGCCTTCCTGGCGGCCATCGCCACCGCCGAGAGCGGCCACCAGGCGGCGCTGATGGCGCCGACGGAGCTCCTTGCGGAACAGCACGCGCGCACACTCCGGAGTCTCGTCGAGGGCGGTGGCGAGACCACGCGTCTGCGGCTCGCGCTGCTCACCTCGTCGGTCCCGAAACCCGAGGCCGCGGCGATTCGCGAGCGGCTCGCGGCCGGCGCGATCGACCTCGTGGTCGGGACCCACGCGCTGGTGCAGCGCGACGTGCGCTTCGCCAACCTGGCGCTCGCGATCGTGGACGAGCAGCACCGCTTCGGCGTGATGCAGCGCGCCGCGCTGGCGTCGGGTACGCGCGACCAGCGCGTACCCGACGTGCTCGTCATGACGGCGACGCCGATCCCGCGGACCCTCGCTCTCACGCTCTACGGGGACCTCGACCTCTCGGTGCTCGACGAGCTTCCGCCCGGGCGGACCCCCGTGGAGACCGACGTGCTGCGCCGCGGCGACGGTCCGCGCGTGATGGAAGTGGTGCGAGCCACCGCCGACCGCGGCGAGCAGGTGTACGTGGTTTACCCGCTCGTCGAGGAATCGGAGAAGACCGACCTGCGCGCGGCCAGCGAGTCGGCGCACCGCATCGCTGCCGCCTTCGCCGACCTGAAGGTGGACCTGGTGCACGGCCGCCTCGACGCCGCAGCGCGCGCCGAGGCCATGGCTCGTTTCGAACGCGGCGAGACCCACATCCTGGTCTCGACGAGCGTCATCGAAGTGGGCGTCGACGTATCGAACGCCACGCTCATGGTGGTGGAGAACGCCGAGCGCTTCGGCCTGGCGCAGCTCCACCAGCTGCGCGGCCGGGTGGGCCGCGGCACCCGGCCGGGAACGTGCCTCCTGGTGGCGCGCGGAGGCGGCGAGGAGAGCGAAGCGCGCCTCACAGCCCTGCTGGAGACGACCGATGGCTTCCGCATCGCGGATGCGGACCTCCAGATCCGCGGCCCGGGCGAGTTCCTCGGCACGCGCCAACACGGGAAGCTCCCGGACCTGCGCATCGCCGACCTGCTGCGCGACGCGCGGCTCGTCTCGGTCGCCCGCGAGGCGGCCCTCGACGCAGTTCGCCGCGATCCGGGCCTGCGCAACCAGCCGACGTTGCGCGACGCCGTGCGCGCACGCTGGGGCGACCGGCTGGCACTGGCCGACGTGGGCTGAAAGGGTGACCCAGGCCCTCCGGCTCAGCGTGGAACGGGTCGGTCAGCTCGACCTCCCGGTGCTCCAGCCGCTCCTCGATGCGAGCCTCGCCGAGGGGCATCGTCTGGTGCAGCGGATCCGCGACGACTGGGAGTCGGGCGCCAACCGCTTCGAGCGCGCCGGCGAGGCGCTCTTCCTGGCGCGCCGCGGCTACGAGGGGGTGGGCGTCTGCGGTGTCAACGTAGATCCCTACGCCGACGACCCGCGCCTGGCGCGACTGCGCCACCTCTACGTGCACCCGGACCTGCGCCGGCGCGGTGTGGCGAGCGGCCTGGTGCAGCGTTGCGTGGCCCACGCGGCGGGGAACTTCGACCGCATGCGCCTGCGCACGAACCGCGCGGACGCATCGCGTTTCTACGTGGCCGTCGGCTTCCGGCTCACCGACGAGCCCGACGCAACGCACACGTTGAGCCTTGCCTAGAGGACGGCTTCGATCAGGTGGGGGCCGGGCTCCGCGAGGGCCGCTTCGAGGGCGCGCACCAGGTCCTCGGCGCGCTCCACGCGCCGGCCGGGGAGGCCGAAACCCTGGGCCAGCGCGACCCAGTCGAGCGGCGGCTGCGAGAGCTCCGTGAGGGAGGTCGCCTTGGGACCCGGCTCGGCTACGCCCGCGCGCGCCAGCTCGAACTGGAGGATGCGGTAGGCGCGGTTGGAGCAGACCACGTTGGTGACGTCGAGGCCCTCGCGCGCCTGGGTCCAGAACGACTGCAACGTGTATGCGCCACCACCGTCGGCCTGGAACGCGATGACCGGGCGCTCCGGGCAGGCCAGAGCCGCGCCCGTCGCCACCGGGAATCCCTGGCCGATGGCGCCGCCCGTGAGGCCCAGGTAGGTGTGCGGGCGCGCGCCGAACGAAGCTGGGAACCAGGGGCCGCCGCTCGTGGCCGCCTCCTCCATGACGATCGCCCCTTCGGGTTGCACGGCGGCGAGGGCGGCGCCGAGAGTCTGCGGGTCGAGAGCGCCCTCCGGGCGCGGCGGCGGGGCGGCGTCGGTCACGCGCCCCTCGGCCGGTGCATCGAGGGCGTCGGCCAGCGTGGCCAGGCCGGCCGCGGCGTTCTCGCGCGGCTCGGCCAGCAGGAGCGTTTCGCAGCCGTCGGGGACCAGTCGGCTCGGCAGGTTCGGGTAGGCGAAGAAGGCCACAGGCTCGGCCGCGCCCGCCAGGATGAGCCAGCGCACCTCGGAGAGCGCCTGGAGCACGTGCTCGGGGAAGTAGGGCAGGCGCTCGACCGCAGGGCGCCCGGCGCCGCGCTCGAGGCGCGATGGGAACGTCTCGGCGAACAGCCGACACCCGGTTGCGTCGGCGATGCACGCGGCGGCGCGGAGCCCTTCCTCGCGTGCCGCGCTTCCGCCCAACAGCAACGCCCCCGGCTCGCCGGCGCGCAGCTTCTCGGCCACCGCGTCCACGCGCGAAGTGCCCGGCGCCAGCGCCCCGCGCGCCGGAAGCGGCGCCGCGGGGCCGTCGGCGGCGTCTGCCGAGGCGTCGCTCGGCAGGATCAGGGTGGCGACGGCGCCCGGGCAGCCTCCGGCGGCCGCCACCGCCTCGGCCAGGTCGGGGCCGAACTCCTTTGCGGAACCGCTGCGACGCAGCCAGCCCGAGACGGGGCGCGCGAGAGACTCGATGTCCGACGTGAGCGGCGCGTCGAAGGGCAGGTGGCGGTTGGGGTGATCGCCCACCAGGTTCAGAACCGGGCTCCGCGCGCGCATGGCGTTGTGCAGGTTCGCGATGCCATTGGCGAAGCCGGGCCCGTGGTGGAGCAGGGTGAGGGCCGGCCGGTCGGTCATGCGGCCGTAGCCGTCGGCGGCGCCGGTGCACACGCCCTCGAACAGCGCGAGAACGGCGCGCATCTGCGGCACCCGGTCGAGTGCTGCGACCAGCGGCATCTCGCTCGTTCCGGGGTTCGCCAGGCAGAGGTCCACGCCGGCGGCTGCGGCGGTTCGCAGCAGGCTCTCGGCTCCGGTCATCGGGGGCTCGGCGGGCATGCTGGGCTCCGCGGCTCAGAATGCATGGCGGCAGGCTATCACGCGCCCTCCCGGGTTCGAGACCGTCCCCCACCCCTGGAAGCCCGAAAGCTGGAGGCCCGAAAGGACTGGAAAAACGGGCCTCCAGGGTCTAGTGTCCGCGCGCGTAGGGGTGCCCCTGGGGCGCCGCGCCGGTCGCCGGCTGCGGGCCCCCCCAACGACCCTCGACCGGATCCGACGCCTCTTTCCTCGGGAGATCGCGAGAATGGACTCGACTGTCATCGCCTTCATTGCCTCGGTGCTGGCCATCGTCGTCGGCCTGGCGCTGTACCGCCACGTGCTGGCGGCGCCCACCTCCACCGAGAAGGCCAACGAGATCGCCGCCGCCATCGCCGCCGGCGCCCAGGCCTTCCTGAGCCGCCAGTACCGCACGGTGGCCATGGTGGGCGTGCCCATCCTGGTGATCCTCTTCTTCGCCTTCGATGGCCCCTGGTATGCGATCGGCTTCCTGATCGGGGCCGTCGCCAGCGCGGCCGCCGGCTTCATCGGCATGAACGTCTCGGTGCGCGCCAACGTGCGCGTGGCCGAAGCCGCCAAGTCGGGCTTCGGCAAGGCCTTCAACCTCGCGTTCCAGGGCGGCGCGGTGACCGGCCTGATGGTGGTGGGCTTCGGCCTGTTTTCACTGGCGGGCATCGTGGCCGCCATGCACGCCACCGGGTACACGGAGCCCGACGCGCTGATCGGCCTCGCATTCGGCGGCTCGCTCATCTCGGTCTTCGCCCGCCTCGGCGGTGGCATCTTCACCAAGGGGGCCGACGTGGGCGCAGACCTGGTCGGCAAGGTCGAGGCCAACATCCCCGAGGACGACCCGCGCAACCCGGCCGTCATCGCCGACAACGTGGGCGACAACGTCGGCGACTGCGCCGGTATGGCCGCAGACCTCTTCGAGACCTATGGCGTGACCGCCGCCGCCGTCATGCTGATCGCCCACATCCTCTACCCCGACAACCACGCCATGTTCCTCTACCCGCTCCTCGTGGGCGCGGCGGGCATCTTCGGCGGAGTGGTGTCGCTCCCCTTCGTGCGCATCGGCGAGCCGGCCGAGGGCAAGCAGCCCGCCGTGATGCGCGCCATGTACCTCGGCCTGGGCATCGCCACGGCGGTGTTGCTGGGCATCCTGTTCGTCGCCAACACCCGCGTCGAGTTCGCGGCCGGGGTCTCGCCGACAGACATCTGGCTGTGCGCTGTGGCCGGTACGGTAGTGACGGCCGTGATGCTCTGGATCACCGACGTCTACACCGGCGACGGTTCGAGCCACGTGAACAAGATCGCCAAGGCCAGCGAGGGCGGGCACGGAACCAACGTGATCAGCGGCCTCGCGGTGGGCATGCAGGCCACGGTCGTACCGGTGGTGGTGATCGTGACGGCGATCGTGGTGTGCTTCGAGCTTGCCGGCCTCTTCGGCGTGGGTGTGGCCGCGATGAGCATGCTCTCGTTGGCGGGCATCGTCGTCGGCATCGACGCCTATGGCCCCATCACAGACAACGCCGGTGGCATCGCCGAGATGGCCGAGCTGGGCGACGACGTGCGCAACGTGACCGACCCGCTCGACGCCTTCGGCAACACCACCAAGGCCGTCACCAAGGGCTACGCCATCGCGTCGGCCGGCCTCGCGGCGGTCGTGCTCTTTGCCACCTTCATCGAGGACCTCAGAGTGCTCGCCGGGATCGAGCTGGACTTCGCCCTGACCAATACCGCGGTCCTCGCGGGCCTCTTCATCGGCGCCATGGTCCCCTTCATCTTCGCCTCGTTCGCGATGAACGCGGTCTCGGTCGCGGGCTCGCGCGTGGTGGAGGAGGTGCGCCGCCAGTTCAAGGAGATCCCGGGCATCATGGAGGGCACGGGCAAGCCCGACTACCGCACCTGCGTGGACATCGTCACGCAGGAGGCGCTGCGCCAGATGATCGTGCCCGCGCTGATTCCCGCGATGGTGCCCCTGGTCGTGGGCTTCATGCCCGGTCTCGGTGCCCCCGCCCTGGGCGGCGTGTTGATCGGCTCCATCGTCTCCGGCGTGTGCGTGGCGCTCAGCATGACGACGGGCGGCGCTGCCTGGGACAACGCCAAGAAACTGATCGAGGGCGGCGAGTACGGCGGCAAGGGCTCCGACGCCCACAAGGCGGCCGTCACCGGCGACACCGTGGGCGACCCCTACAAGGACACGGCGGGCCCGGCCATCAACCCCATGCTCAAGCTCATGAACATCGTGGCACTCCTGATCATCCCGTTCCTCTAGGAGCGCATGACGGAAGGCGATCGCCATCCCAAGGATCGCCTCCGCCCCGTCCTGACCCTTCCGGACGCGGTGCTGCTCATCGTGTCCTCGGTGGTGGGCTCGGGCATCTTCCTGACTCCGGGCCGCATCGCGGATCTGCTGCCTCATCCCGGGCTGATCTTCGCGGCCTGGCTCGTGGGAAGTGCTCTCTCGTTGGCGGGGGCGCTCGCCAACGCCGAGCTCGGTTCGATGTTTCCCCACGCCGGGGGCGACTATGTCTACCTGCGCGAGGCCTTCCACAAGCTGGCGGGCTACCTGGTGGGGTGGCTCAGCTTCTTCATCATCTTCGTAGGCACGATTGCCACGCTGGCCGCCGGCTTCGCGGCCGGGCTCGCGCCCTATCTGGGCTACGGCGACGCCTCGGTCCTGCCCGTGGCGATCGGCGTCACCGTGCTGGTCTCGGCGCTCAACTACGTGGGAGTGCGCTACGCGGCGCTGGCCAACAACCTGACGGCCGGCCTGAAGGTGCTGGCTCTCCTCGCCTTCGGATTCCTGGGCCCCTTCCTCGGGGATGGCAGCGCCGCGAACCTCCAGCCGTTCTTCTCCGGCGTGGTTCACGCGGCGCCGCTGGCGGCCTTCGGCCTGGCGCTCTCGCCGGTCCTGTTCAGCTTCCTCGGCTGGAACTCCACCATCTATGTGGCCAGCGAGATTCGCGATGCCGGCAAGAACGTGCCCCGCTCGCTCTTCCTCGGCCTTGCGCTGTGCACGCTCATCTACCTGGTGATGAACGCGGTCTACCTCTACGCCCTGCCCGTCGCCGAGCTGCGAACGGTGGACAACGCGGGCGAGGCGGCGGCGCGCGCCCTCTTCGGCTCCCTTGGCGGGAAGCTCCTGGCCGGCTTCGTGTTGGCCTCGATCCTGGGCACGCTGAACGCCACGGTGCTGGTCGGTCCGCGCATCGCCTACGCCATGGCCCTCGACGGCCTCTTCTTCCGCGGGGTGGACGCCGCCCACGTGAAGTACGGGACGCCCCACGTGGCGATCATCGTCCAGTGCGTGGTGACCGTCGTGCTGCTCACGCTGCTGGAGCGCTTCCCCAGCTCGCTGTTCGTCTCGGCGCTCGACTACACCACCTTCGCGATCCTGCTGGCGATGATGGCCGACGTGGCGGCGCTCTACCGCCTGCGCCGCACCCAGCCCGGGCGCGCGCGGCCCTACAAGGCCTGGGGCTACCCGGTCGTGCCGGCGCTGTACTTCCTGGCGTCGGGTGTCATCGCTGCGAACCTCTGGTGGGCGCAGCCGCGTGAGAGCAGCGTGGTGCTGCTCATGGCCGCCACGGGGCTGCCCTTCTACTACTGGTTCGTGCGTCGCCTGGCGCAGGACGAGGGCGGCGCGGGCTAGGGCCGCTTGCCCCCCAGGGAAATGTTCAATAATATTGCGGGCTTAAGGCGTCCTCGCCGCGGAGCGAAAGGCCATGTCCGCGTCTCGACACCACAATTTCCACAAGCTGAATCGCATGCCTCCGTACGTGTTTGCGGAGGTGAACGCGCTGAAGGACGCGGCACGCCGCGCCGGCGAAGACGTGATCGACCTCGGCATGGGGAATCCCGACCTGCCGACCCCTCCCCACGTGGTGGAGAAGATCTGCGAGTCGGCGCGCAACCCGCGCAACCACCGCTACTCGGCGTCACGCGGGCTTCCCAACCTGCGCCGCGCCATGAGCGAGTGGTACCAGCGCAATCACGGGATCGAAATCGACCCCGATGGCGAGGTCATCTCGGTGATCGGTGCGAAGGAGGGGCTCGCTCACTTCGTGCTCATGACGGTGGGTCCGGGTGACACGGTGCTGTGCCCCGATCCGACCTACCCGATCCACCAGTACTCGGTGATCGTGGCGGGTGGCGACCTCAGCCACGTGCCCCTCACCGTCGACTCGGACTTCTTCGAGAACCTCGAGCAGGCGATGGCGCGGACGTGGCCGAAGCCGAAGATGATGATCCTCTCCTTCCCGCACAATCCCACGACCACCGTCGTGGACCTGGCTTTTTTCGAGCGGGTGGTGGACTTCGCGCGCGCCAACGACCTGATGGTGCTGCACGACTTTGCGTACGCGGAGATCTGCTTCGACGGCTACAAGCCACCCAGCATCCTGCAGGTCCCGGGTGCGCGGGACGTGGCCATCGAGTTCACCTCGCTCTCCAAGAGCCACTCCATGGCCGGCTGGCGGGTGGGCTTCGCGACGGGCAACCGCGAGATGATCCACGCGCTGACGCGCATCAAGAGCTACCTCGACTACGGGATCCCCACGCCGATCCAGGTGGGCGCGATCGTGGCGCTGCGCGGCCCCCAGGACTGCGTGGCCGAGGCGGCCGGCAGCTACCGCGAGCGGCGCGACGTGTTGATCGACGCGCTGGACGCGCCGGGTGAGGGCCAGTGGAAGGTCGAGAAGCCGCTGGGGACGATGTTCGTCTGGGCGCCGATCCCCGAGCCCTTCCGGGCCATGGGCTCGCTCGAGTTTTCCAAGCGCCTGTGCGCCGAGGCCAGGGTGGCCGTCTCTCCGGGTGTGGGCTTCGGGCAGAACGGCGAGGGCTTCGTGCGCTTCGCGCTCGTCGAGAACCCGCACCGCATTCGCCAGGCCGTGCGTGGTGTGCGCCGCTTCCTGCGCGAGGCGAGGGTCTAGGGCGGTGGCGGGGGAAGCCGTCGGCATCGGGGTGGTGGGCTTCGGCACCATCGGTACGGGCGTGGTCAACGTGCTGCGTACCAACGCCGCAGTGATCGAGGAGCGCCTCGGCTTCCCGCTGCGCCTGGTGCGCATCGCCGACCTGGATCTGGAGACCGATCGCGGTCTGGACCTCGAGGGCGTGCGCTTCGACAGCGACACCGACGGGCTGCTGGCCGATCCGGACGTGCAGATCGTGGTGGAACTGATCGGCGGCTACGACAGCGCGCGTCGCCTCATCCTCTCGGGCATCGAGAGAGGCAAGCACGTGGTGACCGCCAACAAGGCGCTGCTGGCGCTGCACGGCGCCGAGATCTTCGAGGCGGCCTCGGCGGCGGGCGTGGACGTGGCCTTCGAGGCCAGCGTGGGCGGCGGCATCCCGATCCTGCGCTCGATGCGCGAGGGCCTCTCGGCCAACCAGATCACCAGCGTGCTCGGGATCATGAACGGCACGACCAACTACGTGCTGACCGAGATGGAGAAGACCGGCGAGCCGTTCGAGGCCGTGCTCGAACGCGCCCAGGAGCTGGGCTACGCCGAGGCCGACCCCAGCTTCGACGTGGACGGTATCGACGCCGCCCACAAGCTGACCCTGTTGGTGGCGATGGCCTTCGGCGCCGAGCTCACCTTCAAGGACATCCCCACCGAAGGCATTCGCGGTGTCACGCCCGTGGACATCGCAAGTGCCGAGCAGATGGGCTTCAAGATCAAGCTGCTCGGGATCGCCAAGGCCCACGAAAGTGGAGGCATCGATGTGCGGGTCCACCCGACCCTGATTCCGGCGTCGAGCCTGCTGGCCCACGTAGATGGCGCGATGAATGCGATCGCCGTGACCGGCAACGCCGTCGGGCCCACGCTCTTCTACGGCGCCGGCGCCGGCGAGCTGCCGACGGCGAGCGCGGTGGTCGCGGACCTCATGGAGATCGCCCGGGAGATCCGGCGCGGCAGCGCAGGGCGCGTGGCGCCGCTGGCCTACGTGCCCCAGCACCTGCGTCCGCGCACGCTGGTGCCTCTGGGTGAGATCGAGGGTCGGGCATTCCTGCGCTTCACCGCGCTCGACCACCCGGGCGCGCTGTCCCACATCACCGGCGCTCTCGGCGACGAGGGTGTGGGGATCGAGTCCGTGATCCAGCAAGGCCGCGGCGAGTCGAGCGATTCGCTGCCCGTCGTGGTCCTGACCCATCCCGCGCGCGAATCGGCGGTGCGCAAGGCGCTGGGCGCGATCGACCGCCTGCCCGACGTCACGGCACCCACCCTGTTCCTGCGCGTCGAGGAGGAGCAGCCGTGAGCGATGCCAAGCCCGCCTACCGCGCGTGGTTCCAGAGCCTCGCGCACGAGCAGGAGCGCTTCGCGTTGGACGAAGTGGCCTACACCGACTCCGAGGGAGGACTCCTCCAGGTAGTCCACGACAAGGACGAGCTGCGCAAGACATCCGCCGAAGAGTGGAAAGCGCTCTTCGAGGCACGCGCGCACAGGAGCGAGTGGCCCTACGGCTCGGGCGTGTGGGGGAAGAAGGAGTGGGTCTGCCCGGAGGTGGACAACGAGAACGTCGTGTCCATGTACGAGGGGCACTCCAACCTGTTCTGGGCCGATCGCTACGGCAGCCAGGTCGGCTTGGACGACCTGTGGTTGAAGCTCTGCGGCAACTCCCACACCGGATCGTTCAAGGACCTCGGCATGACGGTCCTGGTCTCGATGGTGAAGGAGATGATCTCGCGCGGGAAGCCGATCCGCGCGGTCGCGTGCGCGTCCACCGGCGACACGTCCGCAGCGCTCTCGGCCTACGCCGCGGCGGCGGGCATCCCGGCGATCGTGTTTCTGCCGCGGGGCAAGATCTCGCTGGCGCAGCTCATCCAGCCCGTCGCCAACGGCGCCATCGTCTTCGCCCTCGACACGGACTTCGACGGCTGCATGGAGATCGTGAGGAAGGTGGCCGAGAAGGACGGCATCTACCTGGCCAACTCCATGAACAGCCTGCGCGTGGAGGGTCAGAAGACCGTCGGCATCGAGATCGTCGAGCAGTTCGACTGGGAGGTGCCCGAGTGGATCATCATCCCAGGTGGGAACCTCGGGAACGTGTCGGCGTTGGCCAAGGGGCTCGATCTGATGCTCGACCTGGGTCTGGTCGACAAGAAGCCGCGCATCGTCCTGGCCCAGGCGGAGAACGCGAACCCGCTCTACCTCTCGTACCAGCGCGGCTTCAAGGTGTTCGAGCCCATCGCCGCGCGGCCCACCGTGGCGTCCGCCATCCAGATCGGGAACCCGGTCTCCTACCGGAAGGCCATCGATGCGCTCCAGCGCTACGACGGCATCGTGGAACAGGCGAGCGAGGCCGAGCTGGTGGAGGCCGCCATGCAGGCGGACCGCACGGGTCTGTTCAACTGCCCGCACACTGGCGTGGCGCTCGCGGCCATGCTCAAGCTGGTGAAGCGCGGGGACATCCGCAGGCAGGACCGCGTGGTGGTGATCTCCACCGCCCACGGACTGAAGTTCACGGACTACAAGCTGCGCTACCACCAGATGGAGCTGGAGGGCATCGTCCCCGCAGCGCCCAACCCGCCCATCGAGCTGTCGGCGGATTACGACGCCGTGCGCGAGCGCATGCTGCGGGAGATCGACACCCGCTTCCCACTCTAGGCAGCCTGACCCCGCGCGCCCGGGAGGATCCCCACGTGTTTACCGGCATCATCGAGGCGGTCGGCAAGGTCGCGTCCGTGGAGGAGCGCGGCGAGGTGGTGCGCTTCGCCGTCAAGGCTCCCGAGGTGACCGAGGGCGTTAGCATCGGGGACAGCGTGGCCGTGAATGGCGCCTGCCTCACGGTGGTGGAGGCGACTCCGTCGGTGCTGGCCTTCGAGGCCATCCGCGAGACGCTGCTCCGGACCTCGCTGGGCAGCCTCGCGCCGGGCTCGCGCGTGAACCTGGAGCGCGCCATGCGCGCCGACGCCAGGCTCGACGGCCACATCGTTCAGGGTCACGTGGACGACGCCGGGCGAGTGGCGAAGCTGGTGCGCGACGGCGAGGACGTGCGCATCTACGTGGACTGCGCGCCGGAGTTCGCGGAGCTCCTGGTGGAGAAGGGCAGCGTGGCGATCGACGGCGTCTCGCTCACGGTGGTGGACGTGCGCCCCGACGGCTTCGACGTGGCGCTCATCCCGCACACCCTGGACGTCACCACCCTGGGCGAGCGCAAGCCCGGCGACCCGGTGAACCTCGAGGCCGACGTGCTGGGCAAGTACGTGAAGAAGTATGTGGAGCGCATGGCCGGCCGCGGACCATGACGGCCCGCCACCGCCCTCGGAGCGAGCCGGCGGCCGCCCGCCCCGCTCCGCCTTGAGCGAAGCGAGTTCCGGCTTCGCGGGGCCGTCCACAACGTGCTTGGGTCCCACAGCTAGCGCTGCCGGTGGTGTTCATGACCTTCGCCATCGACACGCGAGTGCGGGGTGATGGCGCGCTGATCTTCCGGCGTCTCGACGCCCGGGCCAGTGTGCCCCATCTTGGGTCAGCCTCCTCGCGCTGGAGCACGCGCAACCCAGCGTCGCTATCCTCGGGCCCAGATGGCGCGGCCGCGCAGTGACTTCCTGGTGTGCTTGGGCCTGTGCGCTATCACCGCGCTGGCTTTCCACGGCCTGGCCGGCAACGGCTTCGTCGACTTCGACGACCCCGAGTACGTCTTCCGCAACGAGTTGGTGCGCGACGGCTTCACAGCCGAAGGAGTGAAGCGCGCGTTCACCGAGGCCAGCAACTACAACTGGCATCCGGTCACCTGGCTCTCGCACATGCTGGACATGAGCCTCTTTGGGCAGAAGCCGGCCGGGCACCACCTGCACAGCCTGGTGCTTCACATGGCCAGCGCCTGCCTGCTCTTCCTGGTTCTCCGGCGGATGGTGGAGGCGGGAGAGCGCCGGAGGACCGCACCGCGGCGACGCCGGCGAGCCCGCAAGCGCGAGCCGCCCGAGCCCGGCCGGCCGGCCGACGCCATCGATCCCCTCTGGCCTGCGGCCATGGTGGCGGCGCTCTTCGCCGTCCACCCGGCCCATGTCGAGTCGGTAGCCTGGGCGAGCGAGCGCAAGGACACCCTGAGCACCCTGTTCTGGATGCTCACCCTGGCCGGGTACCTGCGCTACGGCGAGCGCGCCACCCGTTCCCGCTACGCGCTGGTGTGGGTCCCCTTCGCGCTGGGGCTGCTGGCCAAGAGCATGCTCGCGACGCTGCCCTTCGTACTGCTGCTGCTCGACTATTGGCCGCTGCGGCGCCTCGAGGCCTCGCGCGCGGGCCTCGCGCGCGTGCGTCCGCTTTTGATGGAGAAGGTTCCGCTGCTGATGCTTTCCGCCGCGGTCATGCTGGTGGTCACGCTCGCCCAGTGGAGCGAGGGCGGCCTCGCGTCGCTGACGGAGATCCCGGCCTCCCATCGCGTCGCCAACGCCGTGCTCTCCTACGTCGGCTACCTGAAGATGCTGGCCTGGCCCGTCGACCTCGCGGCCTTCTACCCGTTTCCCGAGCCCGACCGCCTGGCTCTCCTGGGCTCGCCCGTGCTCGCCGCCGCCGCGCTGCTCGCCGTCACGGGGCTGACGCTGCGTCTGGGCCGGACGAGCCCCTTCCTGCTCGTCGGATGGTTCTGGTATCTGGGCACCCTGATCCCCGTGATCGGCCTGGTGAAGCTCGGAACCGTGGCGATGGCCGACCGCTACACCTACGTGCCCGGGATCGGAATCTTCATCGCGCTCGTCTGGGGGATCGCCGTCGCCTGGCCTCGACACGTGGGTCGGACGACTGCCCTGGCGGCGATCTCCGCGGCGGTGTTGCTGGCGCTCGTCACACTCACCAGCCGCCAGGTGGGCTTCTGGCACGACAGCGAGCAGCTCTGGTTGCGGGCCCTGGCCGTGACCGAGGGCAACTACACAGCCCACTCCAACCTCGCCGCGTTGTGGATCCAGCAGGACCGCAGCGTCGAGGCCGCTGCGCAGGCGCGCCGGGCCCTCGAGATCCGGCATGACCACGCGCAGGCGCACCACAACCTGGGAACCGCACTCGCCGGTATCGGGGATCTCGGGGCCGCCGAGGATGCCTTCCGGCGGGCACTGGCCCTGGACGCCGACTTGGTCGCCAGCCGCCTGGCCCTGGCCGACACCCGGCGCCGGCGGGGTAACGCGAGCGCTGCGCTGGAGTTGTTCGAGGAGACCTTGGCGCGCGAGCCGCACTGGCTCGAGGTGCCCGGAGTGCGGTCCTCCTATCGGAACGCCCT
>CAXMOD010000145.1:0-11787 GCA_964194905.1 uncultured Desulfobacterales bacterium
CGGCGCCTCGTCGCACCAGTCCTTGAGCCAGCGGTTGTGGGCGCGGATCCCTGCCAGCCACAGCTCGTACTGCTCCGGCAGGGGCGGCCGCTCCACGTGGAAGGCCTTGGGGTAGAAGGGCGGCACGGTGTTGGGAAAGACCACCTCGCCCACGATGCCGTCCGCCTCGAGGTCGGCGAAGCGCTCCTCGTGGGCCCAGTTCTTGGTCTTCTTCCCGCCGATGTGCTTCTTGGACGGGTTCTTGTAGCCGCCGCGCCAGGCGTCGAAGCGCTCCCGGTACTTCGGGTCCAGGTAGTCCCGGTAGACGTCGATGGACGCCCCGGCGTGGGTATCGGCCGTGATGACGACATAGGGCTCGTTGCTGTACGCGGCTGCCGCCATGGGGACTCCTTCGGGATGGGCCGGGAATATAGCCGAGAGCCGCGCGCCGCCCCGCGACGGGTTTGGATATGCTCTGGGAATGCCCCGTCGCCAGCCCCGCGTCGCCGTCATCGGAGCCGGTATGTCCGGCCTGCTGGCGGGAGTGAAGCTCCGCGAGGCCGGCATCGAGAGCTTCACGATCTTCGAGAAGACCGACGACGTGGGCGGCACCTGGCGCGAGAACCGCTACCCGGGTCTCTCGTGCGACGTGCCGTCTCATCTCTACTCCTACTCCTTCGAACCCAACCCCGACTGGACGCACCGCTACTCCTACGGCCCGGAAATCCACGCCTACTTCCAGCGCTTCACGGACAAGTACGACCTGCGCCCGCACATCCGCTTCGGCGCGGAAATCGTGGAGGCCGCCTGGACGCCGGAGGGCTGGCGCCTCCAGACCGCGGACGGCGAGACCCACACCGCCGACTTCGTGATCTCCGCCTCCGGTGTCCTGCACCACCCGAGCTACCCCGACGTCGAGGGGCTCGACTCGTTCGCGGGCCCCTGCTTCCACACCGCGCGCTGGCCCGACGGTCTCGACCTCGCCGGAAAGCGGGTCGGCATCGTCGGCACCGGCTCCACTTCCATCCAGTTGATCCCTCAGGTTCAGCGGCTGGCGTCCTCCCTCTCGGTCTTCCAGCGCACGGCCCAGTGGGTCTTCCGCGTCCCCAACCAGCGCTACACCGAGGCGCAGCAGGCGCGCCTGCGCCGCTTTCCCTTGCTGAACCGGCTCGTCTACGCCGGGTACGCGTGGCTCTTCCGGCTGATTTCGTCGGCGGTCCTCGGCAACCACTTCCTGCTGGACCGGATCGCCGAGGGCTGCCGCAAGAACCTGGAGTCGGTGCGCGACCCCGAGCTCCGCCGCAAGCTGACACCGGACTACGTGGCCGGCTGCAAGCGGCTCATCATGTCACCGGACTTCTACTCCGCGGTGCAGAAGGCCAACGTGGAGATCGTGACCGAAGGCATCGCGCGGGTGACCCCGGCCGGGGTCGAGACCGACGACGGTCGCCACCACGAGTTGGACGTCCTGATCCTGGCCACCGGCTTTCACGCCCACAGCTACATGCGCCCCATCAAGATGGTGGGCGAGAACGGCGTCAGCCTGGAAGACGCCTGGCGCGGCGGGCCGCGGGCCTACCGGACCGTGGCGCTTCCGGACTTCCCCAACTTCTTCATGCTGATGGGTCCGCACAGCCCCATCGGCAACTACTCGCTCATCGACATCGCCGAGCGCCAGACCGGATTCATCATGCAGTGCATCGAGCGCTGGTGCACCGGTGAGTTCGAACGGATCGCCCCCACGGCAGAGGCCACGCGCGCCTTCAACCAGACGCTGGAGTCCTCGTTCGGCGGAACCATCTGGGTCTCGGGCTGCCAGAGCTGGTATCTGGACGAGAGCGGCCTGCCCAACGTCTGGCCCTTCCCGTACGCGGAATTCCAACGCCAGATGCGGCGTCCCGACTTCAGCGAGTTCCGGACCGTCTAGCCTCCGTCAGCGGCCCCCGAGAATCGCGCGTCCGCCTTTTTTGGCAGGCGTGGACAGGCCGGTCTAGTCCATACTGGCGCTGGTGTGCCGATCCATCTCCACGTGGACGAGGCTCTCGGGCTGGCCGAGATGATCTTCGAGGGCCGGGTGACCGAGGCGGATGTCGAGGAGGTCCTCGACGCGTACCTGGCGCCGGAGTACGCGGAGCTCCCGCTGGGCATCTTCGACTTCGGCGGCGTCACCGAGACCGACCTCACGAACGAGGTCATCGGCAGCGCGGTCGCCCGCATCGCCGAGGTGGTCGACCCCGGCCTCAAGCGCGGCAAGGTCGCAATCGTGGCCGTTGATGAGGACTTCTTCGGCCTGGCGCGCACCTACCAGTTGCTGCGCGATCCATCGCCGGTAGAGGTGAAGGTGTTCGGCCGGCGGCGAGACGCGCTGCGCTGGCTGGGCCTGCCGCTGGGGGACGATCCCGAGTGAAATCCTGGCTCCAACCAGTCGCGCTCGCGACCGTCCTGGTCTGCCTCGCCGTGGCCTGCAGCTGGGTGCCGTGGGCGCGCAAGCGGCCGGACCCCGTGACATCCGTGTCGGGCCCGGCGGTGTACGAGGGGAATTGCGAAGTCTGCCACGCAGGCCCGGTGGTCGACCATTTCGCCGAGAGCCTCCACTCCTTCAAGGGGGTGCTCTGCGGGCAGTGCCACGTGCCGGGCGGGCACCCCGACTTCGCGCAGCCCATCGCGGACGGCAAGTGCGGCGGCTGCCACCAGGACCAGTACCAGCAGACCGTCCGGAGCCCGCACTTTGCCTCCCGCGTCCTGCTTCCGCTGGACGCGGACCGAGCTGCGCGCAAGGCCCTGCGCGCCGACCGCCACCGCGTAGCGGGCGTGGACCGCACGCGTTTCGCCGGCGACGAGTCGGCGGGCGCGCTGGGCGGACGCTTGTGCGTGTCCTGTCACTTCGACGAGCACCGGCTGAGCCGCCGGCCCGTCCTGCGCGCCGATTTCTGCAGCAGCTGCCACACCGACCGGGCCGAGCACTACACGATGGAGTTCCCCGGGCTCGAGAACCGCTGCATCCAATGCCACGTGCGCGCAGCGACCACGCTGAACGAACAGGTGGTGAATCGCCATGACTTCACGATGGGCGGTGGAGGAGCGACCCCGTGAAGGACCAGAAGCACTTCGACGCGGACTTCGACCTAGCCATGACTCGGCGCGGCTTCCTCCTCGGCGTGGGTCGCGCGTCGAGCGCCGCGCTTCTCCTGGCCTCACCGCTCGGCTGCGCGGGGAAGATCCAGGGGCGCCGCGAGACGCGCCGGCTCGGAGACGAGACGCCGATCTTCGACCCGGTGCAGCGCGAGGTCATCGCCAAGATCATCGACGGTTTCAATCCGCCCGACACACCGTTGCGGATGCGGCTCGCGGCCGAAGATCCGGAGTACGACCTGGTGGACGCCTACTCCCAGTTCGTATGGTCGCACGGGGATCAGATGGTCTCGCAGATGAAGTTCCTGGTGGACTTCATCAACGTGCTTCCCACATTCACTCCCACGTTCTTCTCGCGCCTCGGTCTACCCGCACCGTTCCGTCTACGCGCGATGCACGTGGACGACGCCAATCGCTTCTTCCTGCATCTGCGCGACAGTGGTTCGCGCCAGATACGCAACATCTTCACCGGGGCGAAGTTCATCGCCACGAGTCCGCTCTACACGAACGAGCGTGTGGTCTGGCGCGACATGCAGTACCCGGGACCATGGCTCCTGGTGCCGGAGCGGCCCGAATCGGACTGGGCGCGTTCGACCTCCTACGAGCTGGCCACGGAAACCGCGGAGAACGTCGCGCTGCTGGAGCGCAACACCGTAGGCAGGGCGGATTTGCGCACGGGTCTCACGGCCGCGAGCGTCGTCCCCCATGCGGACCACCTGGTTCTGGAGACCGACGTCCTGATCGTCGGTTCCGGCGCGGGCGGCGCGTACGTGGCGGAACAGGTCGCCAAGCACTCGAAACAGCGCGTGCTGGTGTTGGAGAACGGCGAGTTCATCCGGCCCGAGGAGTTCCGCCAGCGCGAGCGCTTCGCGATGCCGAGAATGTTCTACACGCAGTTCTCGGTGAACAAGCTCTTCGACAAGGAGGTGCCCACCATCTCCACGGCGGCGGTGACGGGACGCCTCGTGGGCGGTTCAGCCACCATCAACCACGCCCTGGCGTTCGAGCCTCCCAAGCCCGTGATCCGCGACTGGCGCGACCTCTACGGGGCCGAGTTCGGCTACGACGATCTGCGTCCGCACCTGGACGCCATCCGCACGGAGCTCCGCATCGCGCAGGTTCCCGAGTCCCAGATCTCGGGCAGCAACCTGGCCCTGAAGCGAGGCGCCGAGGCACTGGGCCTCCCGCACCACGGAGCGCCGGACCGAAATGCCCACCAGTGCATCGGCTGCGGCTTCTGCGATCTCGGGTGCCGCTACAACCGGAAGTTGACTCCTCTCAACGTGGTGCTCCCGGAAGCCGCACGCCACGGTGCACAGATCATCGCAAATTGCCTGGTCAAGCGAGTACTGTGGGAAGACCTCCCGGAAGGCGGACCGCGCGGTGAGTCGAAGCGCGCCACGGGCGTGCTCGCCGTGATGCGCGATGCACGCGGAGTCGAAGGAGAGACCGTCGAAGTGCGGGCGCCGCGGGTGGTGCTGGCCGCCGGCCCGTTCGGCTCGCCGCGCATCCTGCTCCGCAGCGAGCTACCTGCAGTGCGACGACGAAGCGGCCGCGACCCGGCGGCGGTGGGCGGGCGCTTCTCCACACACGCCACCATCACGTTCTATGGCGACTTCGACGAGCCGCTCTACCCGTCCAACGCTGGTCCGCCCATGGGTTACTTCGTCAAGAAGTACGAGACGGAAGACCAGTTCGCCGCCGATCCCGAACAGCATCACGTGCGTTACGCGCTCGAAGGCATGCTGAACCACCCGGTCGCCCAGGCCCAGCTCATGCCCTACGAGTCCGCCGAGAGCTACCAGACCTTCATGCGTCGCTTCAACCAGACCATGACCCTGGCGGTGATGTTCCGGGACCGGCCGGTTGGAAGCGTGACGGCCCACGCCTTCCAGTATCAGCTGGCGGAGGAGGACCACGCGGGCTGGCTGGATTCGGTGCAGACCGGCGCGCGCATCATGTTCGCAGCCGGCGCCCGACGCGTGTTCTTCAACGCCCACCGTCCCCTGATCCTGAATGGCCCGCACGAAATCGAGAGCGTGCTCACGCTGGAGCTGGTTCGAAGCCAACGGATCCAGATCACCAGCGGCCACCCCATGGGCGGCTGCGCGCTGGGCGGCGACCCGCAGCGCGACATGGTGGATTCACGCGGCCGTTCCTGGGACGTGCAGGGCCTCTACGTGGCCGATTCGTCCGTCTTCCCGACCTCGCTCGGCGTCAATCCATGCCTCACCACCTACGCGCTGGGCCGCTACATGGGGCGCGCGCTGGCGGATGAGATCCGCGGCTAGGCGGAATCGGAGTCCGCTTCCGCGCGCCGCGCCAGGATCGCGGGCAGCACCACCAGGTTGCAGGCCAGCATGAGCACCACCCCGATGGTGAGGAGCTGCCCGATGCTCGCCATCCCGCGGTGCGGGGCGAACGCCAGACTGCCAAAGCTGGCCACCGTGGTGAGACCGCTGTAGGTGACGGCGCGGGCGGTGCTGGTGCGCAGAAGATCGCCGTGGCCGCCGCGCTCGCCACGGAAGCGGTGCACCAGGTGGATGCTCGAATCGACCCCCAATCCGAGAAGGAGCGGCAACGCGATGACGTCGGCAAAGTTGAACGGAATGCCCGCCAGCACGGCGGCAGCCGTCGTCAGTACCGCCGCCAGGGCCAGAATTCCGAGCACCACCAGGGTGTCGTCGGCACGGCGCCAGAGAGCGAAGAGCAGTGCTCCGATCGCGAGCGCCGCGCCGAAGAGTGCCTGCTGGAGCGAGCGAACCATGGAGCGGCCGAACTCCACCAGGTAGAGCGCATGGCCGGCCACGCCCGGCGCCACTTCGCGGACCTCGTCCACGAAGCGCCCCAACTCCGCGGGGTCGTTCACGTCGTAGCGCGGGAAGACCTCCACCCGACGGCGGCCGTCGGTGCCGATCATCTGCTGGCGGACCGCATCGGGCAGGTCGCCGAAGACGACGGGCTGTGCCTCGAGCGCGCTGCGCAGCCGCGTGATCCACCAACGCACGGGATCGATGAGGAGGCCCTCCACCTCATCCATCGAACGCTGGGGATCGTCGGCCCCCTCGATGCTCGCCCGCAGTGCGCCCGCGGCCACCGCCAGGCGACGCACGTGCGTGGCGATCTCTTCGCCGCAGCGCTCCCCGAGGATCTCAGCGTGCGCCTGGAACTCGTGCAGCGCGGCGAGCTGGGCGTGCAGGCTGGGGGGCGGCCGGGGCTGCGAGCGCGGCGCCATGAACCCGGCGATGTCCGCGATCACCTCGAGCTTCTCTTCCTGACCACTCGGCACCAGGTCCGCCGGAGTCACGACGGTGCCGACCACATCGAGCCCCTGCAGGCGTTCACGCAACGCGGCCGCCTCGGCGTCATCGTGCGCCAACGCGCTCACCGTCCAGGGCGAAGTCCTCGCCTCCGCCAGCAGGTCCTGAAGCGCTTGCACGCTCTCCGTGTTGGGGTCGCGTACGTGAAGCTGATTGGGGTCGAAGCTCGCGAGCGGCAGCAGCGCCAGACCCCCCAACCCGAGCGCGAGGGCCAGCCAGCGCACCGACCGGGCGTGGCGCACGGGGAGGGTGACGGCGACGACCGGGGGCAACGGCTCGGCCCAGGCGGCGCGCACCCGTTCCGGCGCCAGGCAGAGCAGCGCCGGCAGGAGTGTCAGGCTGAAGAAGAGGCCCAACAGGATGCCCGGCCCCGCGATCCACCCGAGCTGCGCGAGGCCGACGAACTCCGTGGGCACGAAGGCGAGAAAGCCGATCGCCGTGGTCACGGCACAGAGCACCACCGAGCTTCCAACACCGCGCCCGGTTTCGCAGAGCGCATCCGCGTGGTCTGCCCCGCCGGCGCGCAGCTCGCGGTAGCGCAGGCAGAGGTGGATGCCGAAGTCGGCGGAGAGACCGATGAAGAGAACGGGAAAGGCCACCGACACCGGATTGAGGAAACCCACCACCGCGGCCGCCAGCGCCAGGCTCGCCGCGAGGCCGGTCAGCAATGTGAGCAGCGACGCGGCGACCAACCACGCCGACCGCATTGCCACGGCCAGGAGCGCCGCGACGAGCACGAACGATGCAGCGCCGACGACGGCCGCCTGTCCCACCAGCACCTGGTTCTCTTCGTAGGCGAGAACGAAGTCCCCGGTCAGGCGAACGCGCACTCCGTCGCGTTCCAGACCCGACTCCTTCACCACTCGCCGCACGCGCTCCACCGCGAGCGCGGCGGGCTGAAATGCGTCGAGATCGAGCTTGGGAGCGAGCAGGATCACCTGGCGTGTCTGCTCGTTCTGGCCCCACTCGCCTACGAGCACCTCGCGCCACGCATCCGACGGAGGCCTCCCCTCGTTGAGGGCCTCGAGCCCGTCGGCCATGCGCTCGAAGAGCGGCGCCGGGTCGAGCCCCGCCGCCTCGCCGCTGCTCAGGGGCTCCAGGGCCCGGGTGAGCAGGCGGAACACCGAGCTCAGACTCGGGTCGCGCTCCACTTCGGCAAGGAACGGCTGCGCCTGGGCGAGCCGGTCCGCGAGGTCTTCCAGCGCGCCCTGCTCCAGGTAGAGCAGCGCGTTGCGTTCGAAGAACGGCCCGCCGCCCGGCACCAACACGGCCTGGAACGCATCGCTTTCCTGCACCAGGCGGGCGGCGAGCGCGTCGGCCACACGAGTGGCCGCCTCCGGAGTCTCCGCGTCCACCACCGCCAGCAGCATGTCGTCGACGAGCGGAAACGAACGCTCGAAGGAACGGCGCAATTCCATGAAGGGGACGTCGTCCGCCACCAGGGCGTGGATGTCCGAGTGCATGCCGAGCTGGCCGGCGGCGTAGAACGCCGCAGCGACGCCGGCGAGGAGGCAGGCTGCCGCAGTCGGGGCCGCGTGGGCCCGGACCCGGTCCATCCAGTCGCCGACGGCCCTTCCCAGGAGGGCTTCGAGGGCCGATCCGCGGCGCTCAGGCGCCAACACGTTCCACCCCATTCCGGCACGAGGCTTCGCTACAGTGCCGCATTGGTGGCCCGATCCCCTCGCTTCCTCAACGCTCTCCTACGACGCACCGAGGCCCGGTATAGCGCCCGTCTCCGGGAAGCGCTTCGAGGCCGCCGCATCCTCGTGACGGGCGCCTCCTCTGGCATCGGACGGGCCTTCGCGCTCCAGTTGGGCGCGGCCGGGGCCCACGCCGTGCTCGTGGCGCGTCGCGAGGACGAGCTGGCGCGCGTAGCCGAGGAGTTCGAGAAGCGCGGAGGACATGCGCGCGTCCACACCGCCGACCTCTCGCGGGTCGACGCCGCGCGCGAGCTCGCAGAGATCGTGTTGCGCGAAGACGGACCCGTGGACGTGCTGGTCAACAACGCCGGCCGCTCCATCCGCCGCCCGCTCCTCGACTGCAAGCCCGAGGACTTCGAGGGTCTCATGGCCGTCAACTTCCTCGGGCCGGTGGCGCTGACGCTCGGCCTGCTGCCGGCCATGGTGCAGCGCGGCGACGGCCACGTAGTGCAGATCTCGACGATCGGTGTACAGACGGGCGCTCCGAACTTCGCACCCTACGTCGCGGCCAAGGCCGCCGGGGACCACTTCGCTCGCACCCTGCTCCTGGAGTACGGCGCGCGGGGCATCGACGTCACCACGATGCAAGTGCCGCTGGTACGAACGCCCATGATGACGCCGACGCGCATCTACGAGGCCTTCCCCACCCTCGGTGTGGAACACGCGGCGCGGCGCATCGGCTGGGCGGTAGTGAAGCGACCCGTGCGCGTGGCGCCGCGCTGGGCGACGGGCCTGGAGATGCTGCACACGGCGGCGCCGGGCTTCGTGCAGTGGGTCTTCGCCCAGGCGCACGACCCCTTCCACGCCTGGATGGGCCGCCGGCTGGAGCGTCGCGACCGGAAGTCGTAGCGCGTTTCGAGGGCTCGAGGGTCAAGCCCGCTTGAAGCGGATGGGAACCTCGAGGGGCTGCGCGTCGCGAAGCGTGGCACTGAGCTGGGTGCGCAGGATGTCCCGAGTCCAGCTGTACATCGTGTCGGTGGGCCGCGCGCCGACGGGCTTCTTGCACATGCCCTCGCGGCGTCCCCACAGAAGCAGGTACGGCTTGCTTTCCTCCTGCGCGATCTTGAGCTCGGCGGCCATGGCCGGCGACTCGTGGGTGTGCTCTCCGCAGATCATCACCACTTCGTCCGCCGCCGAGATGCGGCTCCGGACACGCGCGTCCCAGCGGTCGTCCATGCGGCCCTCGCCCGAGCGCGCGGTGACCTCGAAACCGGACGCCCCGGCCTCCGACTGCTCGACGAGCAGATCGCGGAGGTCCCGGTCGTTCTCCGGGTCGAAGCTCATGAAGATGCGAATGGTGGTCAAGGGCGCGGCGCTCGAGGTGGGAAGGGGGGAGATGCGGGAGGCGGGCATGGCCCGCCTCCCGACTCGGTCTTAGTAGCGGTCGCGTCGGGGACCGCCCCGTCCGCCGCCGCCGCCGCCGCCGCCGCCGCCGCCGCCGCGACGATCCTGGGCCTCGTTCACCCGGATGCTGCGACCGCCGAGATCCGAGCCGTCCAAGGCTCGAATCGCATCGTCCGCTGCATCCGCCTCCGCCATCTCCACGAAGGCAAAGCCGCGCGGGCGGCCGGTCTCGCGGTCGGTGATGACCGCAACCGACTCCACGGTGCCGTGGCGGCCAAAGACATCGCGAAGCTCCTCCTCGGTGGAGGAGAAAGGGAGGTTTCCGACATAAAGCTTCTTACTCAACTTGCAATCCTCGCCGCACCCATCCGTTGATGAGGCGCGGCCAGCTCGGGACCTTCGACCGGGCTGTCCGGTTCAAGAGTCCTTTCGCGAATGAATCGCCCCACCCGCTCGCTCCATCGGAATGAACCATGGGAACGGACGTACGGGGCGTAGAGGTGAATTCGATGGGGCAACAGGAAAGGCGGTGAGGCCAGAGGCTGAGGTCCTACCGGACACCCTCTGGGCCGAGACCCTAGCAGAACGCTGATAACACGCTCAGAGGGACATCCTGCCCCGCGTCGACAGCGCGGCCCGGCGCTCAGTCCGGCGGGCGCGCGAGCACCTCACCGTGCTGCACCACGAACACCGCGTGCGGCTGTCGGGACCACTCCCGCCAGCCGGCGGCGATCTCCTCCAGCTCCCCCGGCGTCGCCACTCCGTACATCTGCGCCTGCTCCGCGAGGGACGAGCGAACCACCCGGTCCGCCCACACATCGCCCCACCAGGCACACGCGTCGGGCGTGGCGAACGTCCACGTAGAGGTGCTGTAGACGACGTCGGCGAGGCCCGCCTCGTGGGCCCAGCGCAGCAGGTGGCGGCCCGCGTCGGCTTCCGCTCCGTTGTGCCGGGTGACCGCGAGGTAGACATCCAACCAGCGATCGATCCGTCCGTCGGCGGGGGCCCAGGTCATCGCGGAGTAGTCGCTGTCGCGCGCCGCAATCGTGCCACCCGGGGCCGTGAGGCGCGCCATGCCGCGCAGCGCATCCACGGGTTCGCGCAGGTGCTGGAGCATCTGGTGGGCGTGCACCACGTCGAAGTGCAGGCCCTCCCGTTCCAGGGAACGGAAGTCGCCGGCGCGAAATACGACGTTTCCAACCCCGCGCTCGCGGGCGAGTACGCTCGCTTCGTTCACCACGCCGGCCTCCGCATCGATCCCGAGCACTTCGCCGGGAGCCACGCGTTCCGCCAGGTCACAGGTGATCGTGCCCGGACCGCAGCCGACATCGAGGAGCGTCCCTCCGGAGCGCAAGCGAGGCAGCAGGTACGCCGCGGAGTTCTCGGCGGTCCGCGAGCGATGGGAGCGCAGCACCGAATCCTGGTGGCCGTGGGTGTAGGTGTCGCCGGGGACCGTCACGGCGGAACGGTCGCGCCTCGCGGGCGCCCGCGCCAGCGAGCGCGGTGGTACCCTGCGCCGATGCTTCGCGACGAGCGCCCGGGGCATGGGACGCCGACGGCCGGGGCCACGCGGTATGCTGGCGAGCCGCAGACGGAGATACGATGGCCGACTTCCTCGCCGACACGCGCGTTACGCCCGACGCGAAACAGCCCGGCACCCTGCACGGGACGCTCTCGCCGGAGTGGGCGGTCTGGGGCCCCCAGGGCGGGTACGTGGCAGCCATCGCGCTGCGCGCCGCGATGGAACGCAGCCGTCTGCCGCGCCCGGCGAGCTTTCACTGCCACTTCCTTGCGGTGGGCGAGTTCGCGCCGGTGGAGCTTCGCGTCGCGAGCCTGGGCGGCGGCAAGCGCGCCGAGTCGCTGCGCGTGGACGTTCACCAGGGCGAGCGGCGCCTGATGGCGGCCACCGCTTGGATGGTGGACGACGGGCTGCGTGGCTACGACCACGACTTCGCCGTCGCTCCGGAGGTGCCCGGCCCCGATGCGCTGCGCGGCTTCCAGGAGCTCGAGCCCGACCAGTACCCGGAGTGGTATCCGATCTGGCGCCACATCGAGGGGCGCCCAGTGCGCTGGCGCGATGGCCCCGGGCGGCCCGAGTGGCACTGCTGGCTGCGTTTCAACGAAACGACCGTTCCCGACCGCGCCTCCGACGCGCTGCGGCAGCTCTTCTGGATGGATTTCCCCGGCTGGAACGCGACGATCTCGGCACACGATTGGCCGTTCCGCTATCTGGCGCCGAACCTCGACCTGACGGTGCAGTTCCACGCCGATGCGCCGAAGGAAATGTGGACGCTGGCGGAGGGCTTCGTCCC
>CAXMOD010000146.1:0-30708 GCA_964194905.1 uncultured Desulfobacterales bacterium
CTCCATCAACGCGACCAGCTCGTCGCGGCGCGCGCGCAGGGTCTCCTCCGAGTCCGCCTCCACGTTGAGGCGCACCACGGGCTCGGTGTTGGAGGCGCGCATGTTGAACCACCAGTCCGGGTAGCGCACCAGCAGGCCATCCAGGTGGGAGACCTCGGCACCCCGGTGGGCCTCCTCCAGCGACGCCATCAGCCGGTCCGCGTCGGCCACGCGCCGGCTGATCTCGCCGCTGGGGTGGTAGCGGCGCAGGGGTTCGACGAGTTCCGAGAGCGGCTGATCAGCCTCCGCCAGCAGGTCGAGCATCGCCAGGAAGGCAGCCACGCCGTCGTCGGCCACCAGCGTTTCCGAGAAGCGGAAGTAGAAGTGGCCGGAGAGCTCCCCGCCGAAGATGCCGCCGCTCTCACGCATGCGGGCCTTGAAGAACGAGTGGCCCACGCGCGACATCTCGGCGACACCGCCCGCTTCTTCGATGGCCTCCGCGGTGGCGCGACTGGAGCGCAGGTCGTAGAGCACGCGACCGCCGGGATGCCGCGCCAGCAGCGGGCCCGCCAGCAGCGCCGTCACCAGGTCCCCCGGCACCGGGCGTCCCAGTTCGTCCACGAAGATGGCGCGATCCGCATCGCCGTCGAACGCGACGCCGAAGTGCGCGCCCGTGCGTGCAACGGCGGCGATCACATCACGCAGGTTCTCGAGCTTCAGGGGATCGGCGTCGTGGTTGGGGAAGGTCCCGTCCGGCTCGAAGTAGAGGCGCTCCACCTGGAGCGGGAGCTGCTCGAGGAGCGGCTCCAATGCGACCCCGGCCATCCCGTTGCCGCAGTCGATCGCCACGCGGAGCGCGGGCCGAGCCTTGGCGAACGCCAGCAGGTGCTCGACGTAGGCGTCGCGCACGTCCTCGCTGCGCTCGCTCCCCGCCAACGCAGCGGGCTCGGGAAGGTCGCCGCAGAGGCGCTCGATCTCCTTGATGCCGGTGTCCCCGCCCACCGGGATGGCGTGCTCCCGGCAGATCTTGAAGCCGTTGTACCGGCCGGGATTGTGGGAGGCGGTCACCATGATGCCGCCTCCCAGGTCCAGGCGATCCACGGCCAGGTAGAGCATGGGCGTGCTGCACAGGCCGAGATCCACCACGTCGGCCCCGCTCTCGCGCAGCCCCGCCGAGAGGGCGTCGGCGAGCTCCGGCGTGTGGCTGCGCGCGTCGCGTCCCACCGCCAGCGCATGGGCGCCGAGGAAGCTCCCCGCCGCGCGCCCGATGCGCCCCGCGAGCTCAGCATCGAGGGCGTCGGGAACGAGGCCACGAATGTCGTAGGCCTTGAAGATGGACATGGGGCCGGGAGTGTAACCGTGGGTCCGCGAGGCCGCCGTCGGCGCCCCTACGAGCTGCCTTGCGCCGAGGCGCCGCGACCGTCAACCTCACGGCATGTTCGGCTTGGGCATCACGGAGCTGCTGGTCATCCTCGGCATCGTGGTCGTGATCTTCGGAGCGCGACGCCTGCCAGAGCTCGGCTCGGGGCTTGGCAAGGCCATCAAGAACTTCAAGAGCGGGGTGTCCGGCAAGGACGAGATCGACGTCACTCCAGGTTCGGGATCGACCTCGAATCAGGAAGAGGTGACGGGAGGGAAGCCTCCGAGCTGACCCGCGGGCCCAGCTCCAGGCGGAACCCACGCGCACCCACCGGCAACCGGGGGAGCAGCGCAGCGACCGCGATCGACTCTCCGGGGGCCAGCGTCTTGCGGGCCAGCGCGTCCGCGTCGCTGCCCTGACGGGCCAGGAGGAGTTCCGGCTCGTCCATGCGCAGCGACGCCTCCGAAGGCGCCGCACCCAGCGGCACCGGCGCCTCCGCTAGCGCCGCCCCCGAGCCGTCGAGAAGTTGCACGAGCACCCGCGCCCCGGTGAGCGACGGGCCCTGGCCCGGGTTGTGGAGCTGGCCGCTCACCACGTAGAGCGGGCCGGCCACCGCGTTCTCGACGATGCGTGCCTCCACCCCGTCCACGCGCAGGTCTCCCAGCACGGTCGGCGCAGCGTAGCCGGGCGCGCTGGACGGCGGCACCAGACTGCCCCACGCGGCCAAGGACAGCAGCAGCGCCATCACGGCCCACGCTGCGATACCCACCACTCCCGTCTGCACGCTGCGCGGCGACGAGGGCGTGAGCGGAAGCTCCTCCACCACCGCCGCGGGCGGCGTGTCGAAATGGGTCTCGTCGGCCCCATCGTCGGCGTGCGTCTCTGCCTGCACGGCGTGTGAGGCCGGCGGAGCCTCGGCCGGGGCCTCTGCGGCCTCAGCCTGCGCCTCGTCGTCGGGGCCCTCGGAACCGAGCAGGTCCCACTCCTCCGGACTGCCGAGGTCGTCCAGGGAGAGTCCGTCCGTCTCGGACGGAGGCGCCTCGCTGGCCAGAAACTCATTCATCGGGTCGGAATCGGGGCCGGACGTGTCCAGGCTCTCGCGGCGCCGCGGCTCGGGCGCAGGTTCCGCCGCCAGGTCTCCGGCCAGATCCACACCCTCAGCGGGCGCGTCGTCCGCGAGGTCCGGCGTGAACTCGGCCGCAGCGCGCTCGGGCGTCCCGCTGGCCCCCTCCTCTTCCGGATCCTCGTTGAACTTCCAGTCGCTCTCCTCCTCTACGTCGTCGCGGGAGGGCGCGGAGAAGTCGACGGCGCCCTGCTCGAGCATCTGGGTGCGGTCGTCGGTTTCCTCGAGGTTCTGGGTCTGACCATCCGCGGCGGCCTGGCCGGCGACCGCGTCATGGGCGAGATCCGACGCCGCCTCGGCATCGGAGGCGCCGGGCGCCTCCCCGAGCTGCACGAAGAAGGCGTGCTTGCAGCGCGAGCAGCGCACTTTCACACCATCCGCGGGGATCCGCGAATCGTCCAGGTTGAAGCGCGTGTCGCACTTCTCGCAGGTGATGATCAAGCCCGGAGCCCCTCCCCCAGACCCGCAGGGGAACCCCCCAGCTGTGCTAGGTTCCGCCGAAACCGGTCCAACTTCGGGTGTTTCGGCCACGCGACGCGCTCGCTTGAGCGACCTCGGAGCACCCCCTTCGGAGCACCTTGGCCGGGCGCCCGGAGCCCCCGACGACCGCCCAGGCAGGAGTTGCTGTTTGACGGCCCCCGAGCATCCCCTGCTCGCGCGACGTCTGGTCGTGGTCACGGGAAAGGGCGGGACCGGCAAGACCAGCGTCGTCGCCGCGCTGGCCCTGGCCGCCGCCCGGCGGGGCCGTCGCGTCTGCGTGGTCGAGATGGGTCTCGACGCCGAGGTCCCCGATCTCTTCGACCCCGGCGGCCCGCCGCCGGGAGGCAGGGGGCGCGAGGTGCACCCGGGCATCACGGCCCTGCGCATCGAGCCCTACGAGGCGCTTGCCGAGTACCTGGGGCTCCAGATCGGCGGTCGGCGTGTGGTGGAGCTCGTACTTCGCAACAAGGCGTTTCGCCAGCTGATGGATGCCGCACCGGGCTGGCGTGAGCTCATCACACTGGGCAAGGTCTGGCACCTGGAGCAGATGCGCGACGGCGACCGCCCGCGCTGGGACCTGTTGGTGGTGGACGCGCCCGCCACGGGCCATGGGCTCACATTCCTCGACGTGCCGAGGGTGGCGGTGGCTGCGGTGCGCATGGGCCCGCTGCGCCGTCACGCCGGCTGGGTCGAACAGATGATCCGCGACACGCGCCGTACCGTGCTGCTTCCGGTGGCGCTCGCCGAGGAGCTTCCGGCGCGCGAGACCGCGGAATTGGTGGAGCGAGCGCGCGAGGACGTGGGCGTGGCCGTCGATCGCGTCGTCGTGAACGCGGTGGCGCCCGCGCCGTTTCCCGACGACCTGCCCGACCTGGACCGACGCCTGGCCCGGATTCCCGACGACGCGGTCCTACCGGGCCTGCCGCGCCCCGCCACGCTCGCCGCGTGCGCCACCCACCTGCGCGAACGGCGCGAGCTGAACGAGCACCACCTCGAGGCCATCGCGCGCGCAACGGGGCTGCCGGTGATCGCGCTCCCGCTGCTTCCGGAAGGCGTCCGCGACGCGGACGACCTGATCCACCTCGCGCAGCCTCTCGAAGCCCTGGAGGACGCGGCGTGAGTACGACCATCGCGGAGCTGGTAGGCGAGCGCCGGGTGGTGGCGTGTCTCGGCGCGGGGGGCGTGGGCAAGACCACGGTGGCAGCGGCGGTGGCCCTGGAGGGGGCGCGGCGCGGACGGCGCGCCGTCGTCATCACCATCGACCCGGCCAAGCGTCTCGCCGACGCGCTGGGCGTGGCGGAGCTCGACAACAATCCGCGCCCGCTCTCGCCGGCGCGCCTGGCGGAGCTCGGGGTAACCGGCGGCGGAGCCCTGTCCGCGATGATGCTCGACATGAAGCGCACCTTCGACGAGTTGGTGGAGCGCTTCGCCCCCGACGCCGAGACCCGCGATCGCATCCTCGCAAACCCGATCTACGCACACGTATCGGACGCCCTGGCGGGCAGTGCCGAGTACTCGGCGATGGAGAAGGTGTACGAGCTGGCGGAGAGCCGTGACTTCGATCTGATCGTGGTGGACACGCCGCCCAGCCAGCACGCCCTCGACTTTCTCGACGCCCCCCAGCGGCTGCTCGAGTTCCTCGACAGCCGCATCGTGCAGCTCCTGGTGCACCCGGCCTTCGCCGCGGGCCGCTTCGGCGCGCGCTTCTTCCAGCGCGGCACCCACCGGGTGCTGCAGGTGCTCGAGAGGGTTTCCGGCGTCGGCTTCCTCGAAGACCTGTCCGACTTCCTGCTGGCGTTCGAAGGCATGTCCGAGGGCTTCCGGGAGCGCGCACGCGAGGTGCGCAGCCTGCTGCTCGGGCCGCAGGCCGGCTTCGTGCTGGTCTCCGGACCGAGCCGGCGCGCCATCGCCGACGCCGGCCGCTTCTTCGACCGCCTCAGGGGTGGCGGCGTGCCGGTGGCCGGGATGGTGTTCAACCGAGTGCGTACGTGGCCCGAGGGCGGGGAGCCCCCGGAACGCATCCCGGAGAGCGACGAGGACGCGGCGCTGGCCGCGCTGGCTCGGGCCCTGGCCGCCGCTGACGGCGCGGACTTTCCGGCGGAGCGCGCCGCGCGGGCGGCAGTGGAGGCCGTGCGCGGGTACGCTTCGGCCGTGCGACGCGATCGAGAGGCGACGGCGCAGCTGGTGGAACGTACACGGGCCGGGGGGCGCTTCGTCGTCCAGGTGCCCGAGTTCTCGCGGGACGTGCACGACCTGGCGGGACTGGCGGCGGTGGCGGGCGTTCTATTCGCGGAGTCGCACGATGGCTAGCCGGCGCACGTCCCGGACGCCGCTCGGTGGCCCGGAGCTCGAGGAGGCGCTCGCGCGGGCGATGCGCCACGGGCGCGGCGCTGTCGCCGAAGCCCTGGCCGCGGGCCGTGCGCTGGTGGAGGCCGCGGCCCTGGCCTCGACCGGACGCCCGGTGACCGATGAGGGCGCGCTCGGGCTGATCCTGCGCACTCTCGACGAGCTCGGCAAATCCCTGTCGTCGGGCCTCGACGGTCCCGGGGCGGACCTGCTGCGCGCGGTCGTAGAGGCCCTCGACGCCGAGATCGCACGCTGGGAGGCGCGGGCGGGAGAGGATCCCGACGCCCGGGCGGTGCTGCGCGCCTACCTGGGGCTGCGCGAGATCCTCTGGGAGCTCGGCGTTCGCCCCGATGCCGATGCGAAGCAGAAAGGGCGGAGTCCGGGACGCGTCCAGAGGGTCCCCGTCGAAGGCGCCCCCTGAATCCGTTTGCTAGGGTGCCGAGCCGATGGCCGAGTCCGTCCTCGTCAAGCGTTACGCCAACCGCAAGCTCTACAACACCGAAACCAGTCGCTACATCACGTTGCGAGGGATTCAGGAGCTGATCGAGGATGGCCGCGAGGTGCGCGTCATCGACAACCAGAACGGCGAAGACATCACCTCGGTAGCGCTCTCCCAGATCCTGGTAGACAGCGAGCGCGCCAGCAGCCATGTGCCCGGCTCCGTGCTCTCCGAACTCATCCAGAAAGGCGGCGACGCACTCTACACCGCCCTGCGTACGCGGGTGGGCGACGCCCAGGAAGGTATGGAGGAGCTGCGACGCAGCGTGCGTCGCGCCATCGGCCAGAGCGAGCGAGAGGTCTCCGAGTGGATCAACGACTCGCGCGAGGGCGCCGAGGGCGTGATCCAACGCGCCGTGGAGACCGTCCTCGTACGGCTCGACATGCCGCGCCGCTCCGACCTCGAAGAGCTCAACAACAAGCTCGACCGCGTTGCAAAGGCGATCGAGAACCTCGGCTCCGACGAACGCAAGCGCAGCGACTCCTAGCCTCGATCCGCCGAAAGTCCCCCCCCTCCGGATCGACGAAGAACCGGCCCTCAACCCCCTTTCGGCGCATGCAGCCATCCTGGCAGCCCTGCGCAACGCCGTTTGGTTGGGGATGGCAGCGGATCGCAGCTTCTCTCAGCTCCGCTGGTGCGTCCGCGGGCGCCCGCGCCTCGTAGGCGGCGGGCGAGGTTTCGTGGGGTGGAAGGGGAAGACCAGGCCCGCCCCCGATGCTCCGGCCGTGGCTCGGGCTCACACGTGGCTCATCTTGAAGGGCTGGCGGCGGCACGGGCTGATCGGTCTGGACGAGATCCCAGCTCGAGCTTGAGGCCCGATCCCGACCTGCCCGCCCGGCGTGAAGCGCCGGCGGACCACCGCGATGTCTGCGGCCGCCGGCGCGCACCGCCAGGGGCGAAGTCCACTCACCCATCCCAACCCGACCACCCCACGCGCCACCCCGAAGCCCACGGCGCCGGCCCGCGCCGCCGAATCACGCCCCTCCTCGGCTTCACGAATGAAACCTCGGGACTAGCCTCGTCTATCCCCAGACGGACGGGCGGGCCTTGAGGCCGTCGTCGACGAGACCTTGAATGGCGCCGCGCAGCTCCTCGGTGAGGCGCGACACCAGCAACTCGTCGCGCGCGTCGTCCGGGGTGAGGCGATCGAAGGCCAGCGGCTCTCCGAAGCGGATCACCCACTTGCTGGGCAGGGGCAACAGGCCCAGCGGCCCGAGCCAGGGGAAGGTCGGCGTCACCGGAAGGAAGGGAAGCCCGAGCGCACGCGCCGGCGCGCCCAGCTTGAAGAGCACGGGGTGGACCTCTTCGGCGCCCACCACACCCACAGGCACCAGCGGAACGCCGGTCTCCAGCGCAACCCGCACCGCGCCGCCGCGCCCGAAGCGCTTCAGCCGGTAGCGATCGCGGAACACCTTGGCGGCGCCCTTCTGACCCTCCGGAAACGCCACCACCCAGCGGTCGCCACGCAGCAGGCGTTCGGCGTTCTCGCGGCACGCCCGCACACCGCCGATCCGCGCCAGGGTCGGCTGCGCGAAGGGGAGCGTGACGAGCCAGTCCGCGACCAGGAAGCGCGGCCGTTCACCGCGCGGATGCCAGCGGGAGACGGCGTGGGAAACCACCGCGCCGTCGTAGGGAAGCAGGCCCGAGCGGTTTGCCACCAGCAGGCAAGCGCCGCTCACGGGCAGGTTGCCCAGTCCAGCGACGTCCGCCCGCCAGTAGCGGTCCAACAGGAAGTCGAGAAGCGGCCTGGCCCGCTCGACCACCAAGTCGTCGAGACCGAACTCGTCCACCTCGCCGGAGCGCTCGACCATGCCGAAGGTGTTGGCGCGGCGACGCAGCTCGTCGAAGAGGTCCATCCAATCCACGGTCACGTCGCGACGCTCCGGCGCGTGGAAGCGCTGCACGATCTCGGCGCGCAGGTCCTCGAGCGCCGCGCGCACGTCGCCGAGGTCGCCGTCCGGGCGTCTCGAGGTGTCCGAGGGCGGTTCGCTCAAAGGGATCCTCTCAGCGGTAGCGGCGCAGGCGCCGGGCGGAAACGAAGGCGATCCACGCCTCCCGGGTGGTGTAGCGCGGCTCTCCGAACGTCTCCCAGGCTCGCTCGCCGTCAGCCACCCACAGATACCTCAGGTAGTCGTAGAAGCCGGGCGGCCGGTCGCCGGTCTGGCCCTGGGACGGCACGTCGCGCAGCCGGTACAAGATGGGCGACGGCAGCGGCAGCGCGCGCTTGCCCGCCAGCCGCAGGAGTGTGGAGAGCGGCAGCACGCCGCGTGCCACCACGTTGAAGACGCCCGGATGTGGCTCCAGCGCCGCCTGCTCGAACACCCGCAGCGCGTCTTCCTCATGGATGAACTGGAGGAGCGGGTCGTACCCGATCAGGGTGGGCACCACGGGACGCGCCAGGTAACGCGTGACGTGGTCCGAATAGGTGGGGCCCGCCATCCAGCACGTCCGCAGCACGGTTACCTCGGTGTCCGGGTGACCGCGGCTCCAGTCGTCCAGCAACTTCTCCGCCTCCCGGCGGTTCTCCACATTGTGGGCGTCGGGGTGCCCACGCAGGCTGTGACCTTCCGTCAGGAAGTTCGGGTTGTCGGGGTGCGGTCCGTAGAGCATGGTCGACGACGCCACGACGAGGCGCTGCACCTTGGCGGCCGCGCACGCGTGCATGACGTGCAGCGTGCCGATCGTCTCGAGCTCGTGGTCGTACTCCACGTCCGGCTTCGGGTCGCGGCGGAAGGCCGTGTGCACCACCGCCTCGACCTTTTCCTTCTCGAAGATCCCCGCGAGCTTCGCGTCCGCGGTGGGCTCCGTCAGATCCGCCGAGTGGAAGCGAGCGCCTTGGCTCAACCCCTGCGGACGGTGCAAGTCGATGGCGACGATGCGACGGGCGGGCTTGCCGCTCGCCAGTCGCTCGGCCAGGCGCCGACCGAGAAACGTGCGGAGTCCCGTGATGGCAATCGCACCGCGCATGCGACCACGGTGTACCATCGATGGGTGCAGATCGCCTCCGTCGAGGATCCGCGCTATCGCGCGCACGAAGGGCCGCCCGGACACCCGGAACACCCCGGCCGGCTGGCGGCGGTGGGGCGAGCGCTCGCGGAGCGGCGCGAGCGGCTACGCCCGCTGGCCCCGCGCGCAGCCGAGGACGAGGAGCTTCTGCGCGTGCACACCGCCGACCACGTTGCGCTGGTCGCGGAGGCATCGCGGCGCGCTCCCTGTCGCCTCGACCCGGACACGTACGCCAGCGCCGAGTCCGACGAAGTGGCGCGCCTGGCCGCCGGCGCAGCGATCGACCTGGCGCGCAGCGTGGCCCGGGGAGACGTCACCGCCGGTTTCGCCGCGTTGCGCCCCCCGGGCCACCACGCCGAGGCGTCCGGTCCGATGGGCTTCTGTCTCTTCAACAACGTGGCGGTGGCGGCTCGGGCGCTGCGCGCCGACGACGGCCTGGAGCGGATCGCGATCCTCGACTGGGACGTCCACCACGGAAACGGGACACAGCACAGCTTCGAGGAGGACCCGGACACCCTTTACGTGTCCACGCATCAATTCCCCTACTACCCCGGGACGGGCGACTTCGGCGAGGCCGGGCGCGGCGCCGGCCAGGGCGCCACGCTCAACGTGCCGATGCCGCCCGGCTGTGGCGACCCGGAGTACGTCGGCGTCTTCCAGCGCGTCGTCGTTCCGGCCGTGGCCCGCTTCCGACCCGAGATCATCCTCGTCTCCTGTGGCTTCGACGCCCACGCGGCGGATCCCCTCGCGGCGATGGACGTCAGCGGAGCGGGCTTCGCCGACCTGACCCGCCTCGTCCGCGCGCTGGCGGAGGACCTGTGCGGCGGCGGCCTCGTCTTCCTGCTCGAGGGCGGCTACGCCGACTCCGGGCTGTACGAGGGCACCGGAGCGGTCCTCGACGCGCTCGCCGAAGCTCCCGGCCGGACGCCCGCCCTGCCGGACGCGCCGACCGGAAGCACGCTGCGCGGCCTCGTCGAGCGCGTGGCCGAGGTGCACGGCGCGCAGATTCCCGGCCTGGGAGCCCCGTAGCCCCCACTCCATCCCACAATTTCTTGCCTGCAATCGCCCACATGTGGGGCCTCCCATTCGGGAGAGACCCCACATCTTGTGTGGATCGCCACTAGGGTAAAAAAAATGAGCTGGGGCGGTAACTTTCGTTGCTTTCTGCGGATCAGGTGATGTAAAAGGGGTTTCAAGTGGGATGAAGTGGGATCGAGTGGAAGAACGATCCCACAAACCGGGTCGAACGTAGGACGGGATCCCATCAACGATGTTTCGGGGCCGGGCGGTTCACACGATCGATACCAAGGGCCGCCTCAGCATTCCGGCGGGGTTTCGGGTGGAACTCGAGAGACACAGCGATCGCGCTCCGATCCTCACGAACCAGCGTGATTGCCTGGCGCTCTACCCGTACGAGGCCTGGCGTGAGATCGAGCGGGAGCTCGAGAACGCCTCGCCTCTCCAGCCAGAGGTGCAGGACATGCAGCGCTTCCTGATCTCCGGTGCGGTGGAGTGCCCCGTGGACAAGCAGGGCCGCATCGGGATCCCGGCCTACCTGCGCGAGTACGCCGGCCTCGAGAAGGACGCCACGATTGCCGGGGTGGGACCGCGCATCGAGATCTGGGACAAGGTGCGCTTCGACCAGGCCCTGGCGCAGACCCAGGCCCGCTTCAACGAGATTTCCGCGGCCGTCGCCAAGGGGCGGCAGCCGTGACGATGTTCATGGGGGGATGGAGGAGGAGACTCCTCCGGTGAGAGGTTGGGGTGTCCCCGGAGTGTCGAAGTCGACGGGAAGTCAAGGGGGGGATGACTCGTCGACGGCGCGCTCCGGGGCACCCCAGGCCCCCGCGCCCCTCGCACAGGATTGCGGCTCTTTCGGGGCGGCGTGACGTGAGGGGCCAGAGCCCCTCCATCCCGCAGGAGACGCGCGCGCAAAACGGGGATGGGCCGACGCAGAGAGCGGCCCCAAGTGGCGGGAGAGTTCGAACACCAGCCGGTACTGAAGCAGGAGGTCTTGGACCTGCTCGCACCGGCGCCCAGCTCCACGGTGGTGGACGGAACCGTCGGCGGCGGGGGCCACGCGCAAGCCATCCTCGATCGAACTGGCCCGGACGGGCGGCTGATCGGCCTCGATGTGGACGCCGAGGCCTTGGCAGCCGCGAAGGACCGTCTGGGGCATTACGGGGACCGGGTGCGGCTCGTCCGATCCTCGTTTCGAAACCTGACAGCCGTGCTTGGAGAGCTCGGCATCGAACGCGTAGACGGCGTCCTGCTGGACCTGGGCGTCTCTTCGCGTCAGCTGGACTCTCCGGAGCGGGGCTTTCGCTTCGGCGAGGAGACTGCGGACGTGACTCCGCTGGACATGCGCATGGATGCCCGCCTGCCCCACTCGGCGGCCGATCTGCTTGCGCATGCCTCAGCTCCCGAGCTGGAGCGCTGGTTTCGCGAGTATGCGGACCTGCCCGGAGCGCGCCGCCTGGCCCGCGCGCTGGTGGAGCGGCGCGAGCGCGCCCCGCTGCGCACCGCTGCCGACCTGCTGGAGGTGGTGCGCGAGGCCGGCATCGGCCGGGGCCGCCGCCACCACCCCGGGACCCTCGTCTTCCAGGCGCTGCGCATCGCCGTGAACGACGAGCTCGCTGCCCTCGTCGAAGGCTTGGAGGCGTCCGTCGCCGCGCTGCGGCCCGGCGGCCGCCTCGTGGTGATCGCCTACCACTCGGCGGAGGATCGCATCGTGAAGAACGTGCTGCGCGACGCGGCGCGGGGCCGCACCGGGCCCCGAGACCTGCCCGAGGCGATCTCGGGGCGCGACCCGTTGCTGCGAGTCCTGACGCGCAAGCCGGTGGGCCCGTGTCCCGAAGAGGAAGCGCGGAACCCGCGCTCGCGCTCGGCGCGTCTGCGCGCCGCCGAACGCCTCGAGGAGGCGGCATGACGGCGCCCGACCGCAGCCTCGACCTGGGCCGCCGCACGCTTTCGCTGCGCCGCGAGCCGCTGCTTCCCCGCGCGCTGCTGGCCGCGCTGTTCGCCACCATCGTGTTGCTCGCCCTCGCCTTCTCCACCCTGCGCGGTCACATCATCGAGCTCCGCTACCGCGCAGCGCAGGTCGTCAGCGAGGAGCGCACCCTGGAGGAGAGGCGCCGAGCTCTCACCGTGCGCGTGCGCAAGCTGCGCGATCCCCACCACCTGGCCCAGCTCGCGACGAAGCGCGGCTTCGCCAGCCCCAAGCGCGTGGTCGACCTCGAGACGCGGGGGACCCCGGCGCGATGAGGAGCCCCGCCCTGCGCATCTCGAGGCAGCGAATCGGGATCGCACGGGCGGTGATCCTCGTGGCATTCATGGGCCTCGCCGCGCGCTCCGTGCATCTGGCTTTCGACGCACGCAGCCTGGAGCGCGCCACCGACCAGGCGGGAGCCACGCTGCGCATCGCCGCCGAGCGCGGCCAGATCGTGGATCGCGACGGCGCCGAGCTCGCGGTTTCGGTGGACTCCCCGTCGGTGTTCGCCCGCCCCCGCGAGGTGCCCGATCCGGAGGGCACGGCGCGGGCGCTGGCCGGCCCGCTCGGCACGAACCGGCAGCGCCTGGCCGCCCGGCTTGGCCGCGATTCGCGCTTCGTGTTCCTCAAGCGCTGGGTCTCGCCTGCCGCCGCCGAGAAGGTGAAGGCCCTCGACCTGCCGGGCATCGGCATCGTCCTGGAGCCCCGCCGCACCTACCCGCACGGCACGCTGGCAGCCCAGGTGCTGGGCTTCGCGAACATCGACGGGCAAGGCGTGCGGGGCGTCGAGCAGCAGGAGGACCGTTGGCTCCGCGGGACGCCGCGCGCGTATCGGGTAGAGCGCGACGCCAAGGGGCATCTGCTCGGGATCGCCGGCGTGCAACACGCCACCGCTGCGGGGGGCGACGTGCGACTGACCCTCGACGGCGGGTTCCAGGCGGACGCCGAGGCCGCGCTCGTGGAGGCGCTGCGCTTCAGCGGTGCGCGGGGCGGCATCGTCGTCACGCTGGATCCGCGCAGCGGCGCCGTGCTCGCGCTGGCGGAACGGCCGACCTTCGACCCCAACCGGTTCCGCGAGGTGCCTTACCCCGCCACGCGCTCGCGCGCGTTCCAGGACGCCGTCGAGCCCGGCAGCACCTTCAAGGTGTTTCTGATGGCGGGCGCCCTCGACGCCCGCGTCGTGTCGCCCGACGACCGCATCGACACCGAGGGCGGCAGCATTCGCGTACCCGGCAAGACCATCCAGGACACCCACCCCCACGGAGTGCTGTCGCCGGCCGACGTGCTCGTCGTCTCCAGCAACGTGGGCGCCGTCAAGGTGGCGCAGGCGTTGGGCCCGGAGCGCCACTTCCGCGCCCTGCGCGCATTCGGCTTCGGCCGGCCGACCGGGAGCGGCTTCCCGTTCGAGTCGGCGGGCCTGCTCCGTTCGTGGAAGGACTGGCACCCCGTGGACCAGGCGACGCTCGCCTTCGGCCAGGGAGTCAGCGTCACTCCCATGCAGCTGGCGGCCGCAGTCGGCGCGCTCGCCAACGGCGGCGAGCTGGTGCGCCCGAGGCTGGTCGCCGCACGGCGCCGTCCCGGCGGGAGGTGGAGCGCCACCCATCCCGAGCGCGTCCGCCGCGTACTGGGCGAGGACACGGCACGCCGTGTCGTCGAGATGCTCGAGGGTGTGGTCGGACCGGAGGGCACCGCGCGCCGCGCCGCGCTGCGCAACGTCCGGGTCGCGGGAAAGACAGGAACGGCGCAGATCCTCGACACCGCTGCGGGAACCTATTCGACGACCCGCTACCACGCGTGGTTCGTGGGGATCGTTCCGGCGAACGAGCCCCGTCTGGTCATCGTCACCATGCTCGACGAGCCGCGACTCGGCCTCCATCACGGAGGATCGTCGGCGGGTCCGCTCTTCGCCCAGGTCGCCAGCGCCCAGCTGGCGCGACTCGGCATCGTGACGGAACCCGTGCGGCGCTCCCCCATGGCGCCTGCAGCAACCGTGGTCGCCGAGGCGACCCCTCCGGTCGCCACGACGACACGGCTTGCTCAGCCGAAGGTGGAGGCCCTGACCGGCGACGGACGGACGTTCTTCCTGCCGGATCTGCGAGGCCTCACGGTTGCGGAGGTCGAGGCCATCAGCCGGGCGAGCCATCTGGACGTGGAGATCGTGGGGTCGGGTCGCGCCGTCGACCAGGAGCCTGATCCGGGCACCGTGCTGAGCGCCGGCCGGCGCCGCCTGCGGGTCCACTTCGCCGACGGGGAGGAGGGCTGATGCGCCTCTCCGCGCTGTCGTCTGCGCTGCCTCCGGAGCTGGCGCCCGCGGAGACCCGCGGCGACGCGAACCCGGTCATCGGAGGCCTTGCGTACGACTCGCGGCGCGTCGTGCCCGGGGACCTGTTCGTGGCACTGCGCGGCGTCGAGACCGACGGGCACCACTATCTGACCGACGCGGTTCGACTCGGCGCGAGCGCCGTGCTCGTCGAACGTTGGCCCGAAGACCTGAACCTGGGCGGGGCCATCGGCATCTGCGTGCCCGACACACGTGCCGCGCTGGCGCGCCTCGCGTGTGCGTTCTACGGAGATCCGGGCGCCGAGCTGCGCATGGTGGGCGTGACCGGCACGAACGGGAAGACCAGCACCACGTATCTCATCGAATCCATCCTGGCCGCTGCCGGGCGCCGGGTGGGACTCATCGGCACCGTCGGAATCCGCTACGCGGAGACCCGCCAGCGCACTCTCAACACGACCCCTGAGAGCCTCGACCTGCAGCGCACCCTGCGCGCCATGCGCACCGCCGGGGTTCAGGACGCCGTGATGGAAGTGTCGTCGCACGGAATTTCGATGGGTCGCATCGGCGGCTGCCGCTTCGACGTCGGCGCCTTCACCAACCTGACCCAGGACCACCTGGACTTCCACCAGACCATGGACGCGTACCGCGAGGCCAAGATCGGATTCTTTCGCGGCGCCCTGCGCTCCAACGCCGTGGCCGTGGTGAACGACGACGATCCCGCGGCGGGGGCCTTCCGACGGGCCGCCGAGGAGGCCGGCGCCCGCGTGCTGCGCGTGGCACGCGACGGCGGCGCGGACGTGGCACTGGTGGCCTCGGAGCTCTCCCTCGACACCTCGCACGCTCGTCTCCGCACTCCGTCGGGCGAGCTGGAGTTCGAGCTTCCGCTCATCGGGGACTTCAACCTCGAGAACCTGCTGGTCGCGGTGGGCACCGCCATCGGCCTGGGCGTCGCGCCCGAAGCGATCTGCGAAGGCGTGCGACGCTGTCCCCAGGTGCCGGGCCGCGTGGAGCGGGTGGGCGCGGAGCTTCCCGGCGCGCCGGTCGTGCTCGTCGACTATGCCCACACTCCGGATGCCGTGGAGAAGCTGCTGCGCACGGTGCGCCCGCTCGTGAGCGGGCGCCTGGTGACCGTCTTCGGCTGCGGTGGCGACCGCGATCGGGGCAAGCGCCCGCTGATGGCCGAGGCAGCCGCACGCTCGAGCCACCGCGTGGTCGCCACCAGCGACAACCCGCGCACCGAAGATCCGCTGGAGATTCTCCGCGACGTCGAGGAGGGGCTGAAAACGCTGCGCCGCGTGGAACCCCACCGCTTCGGCCGCGACGGCGGCACCTACGCGGTGGTACCGGATCGCCGTGAGGCCATCGCGCTGGCCGTGGCGAGCGCAGCACCCGAAGACATCGTGGTCATCGCAGGCAAGGGCCACGAGGACTACCAGATCCTCGGCCGCGAGCGGCTTCCCTTCGACGACCGCGACGAGGCGCGCGCGGCCTTGCTGCGGAGGGCCGGAGCGTGAGCGTGCCCTTCACCGGGAAGGACGTCGTGCGCTGGACCGCGGGCGAGCGGGTGGCAGGCGACACCGATGCGCGCTTCGACGGCGTCTCCATCGACACCCGCACACTGGTGGCCGGCGCTCTCTTCGTCGCGGTGCGCGGGCGTCACCACGACGCCCACGACTACCTCGACAGCGCGCTGGAGGCGGGTGCGACGGGAGTCCTCGTGGAGCGCGGGCGCGCCGTGCCCCAGAATTGCGTGGCGATCGCAGTCGACGACACCACGGTCGCCCTGGGCGCGCTGGCCGCGGGCCATCGCGCCGGGTTCGAGGGCCCACTGGTCGCGATCACCGGGAGCAACGGCAAGACCACGACCAAGGAGATGTGCGCGTCGATCCTGGCGGAGGCCGGCCCCACCTTGCGCACGCCGGGCAACCTCAACAACCAGTTCGGGCTCCCCCTCACCCTGCTCTCCCGCGAAGAGAAGCAGCGCTTCGCCGTCGTGGAGTTGGGAATGAACCGCCGCGGCGAGATCGCGACCCTGGCCCGCATCGCCCGTCCCAGCGTGGGCGTGATCACCAACGTGGGTGCGGCGCATATCGAGTTTCTCGGCACGCAGGAAGAGGTCGCGAAGGAGAAGGGCGACCTGTTCGCAGCTCTGCCGGAAGACGGCATCGCCGTGGCCAACGCCGACGACGCGCGGGTGGTGGCTCAGGCGGAACGCGGCCCCGCGCGCACGCTCTTCTTCGGCTGCGGGCCCGGCGCCGACGTGCGAGCCAGCGGTGTGAAGGACGACGGGGCTCGCTTCCGTTTCACGCTGCTCACACCAGAGGGCACCACAGCGGTCCAGGTGGCGGGCCTCGGAGAGACGACCGTGACCAATGCCCTGGCCGCCGCCGCCGGCGCGCTCGCGGCGGGCGCCTCACTTCGAAACGTGGCTGACGGGCTCGCCGCCTTTGCCGGCGTGCGGGGTCGCATGCAGGCGCGCTCGCTGGCGGGTGGCCTGCGCGTGATCGACGACAGCTACAACGCCAACCCGCAGTCGGTGGATGCGGCGCTGCGCAGCCTGGCGCGGCTGGACGGCTCCCACCGGACCCTGGCGGTCCTGGGCGACATGGGAGAGCTCGGCGATGCCACCACCGATGCGCATCGCCGCGCCGGCGCCCTCGTCGCCGAGCTGGGCATCGACTTCCTGCTGGCTCTGGGCGAGCACGCCGAGGCCGTGGCCCAGGGCGCACGCTCCGGCGGCATGGCGCCCGAGTGCATCCACGTGGAGGCCAGCCACGAAGACGCCGGCCGACGCGTGCGCGCTCTGGTGGGCGCCGATGACTGGGTGCTGGTCAAGGGCTCGCGTTCCATGCGCATGGAGCGCGTCGTCGAGGCCCTGGAGGCGCAGGCATGATCTACCACCTGCTCTATCCGCTCGCCTCCGACGTCAGTGCGTTCAACGTCTTCCGCTACATCACCTTCCGCACGGGTGCGGCGACCCTGACCGCCCTCTTCCTCGCGTTCGTGCTGGGGCCGCCGCTGATCCGGGCACTCTCGCGCATGCGCGTCGGGCAGCCCATCCGCGAGATCGGCCCGGACCACCAGTCCAAGGCCGGGACGCCGACGATGGGCGGGTTGCTGATCTTGATCTCGCTGGTGACCTCGGTGCTGCTCTGGTCGGACCTCAACAACCGCTTCGTATGGATCGTGCTGGGCGTCACCGTCGCCTACGGGATCCTCGGCTTCGTCGACGACTACCGGAAGGTCTCCCTCGGCAACGCCGACGGGCTGCCGGGGCGCTGGAAGTTCTTCTGGCAGTGGAGCGTCGCCCTCGCCGTGGGCGTGGCGCTGTACCTGGACCCGAGCTTCGACGCCGAGCTCGCGGTGCCCTTCTTCAAGGGCTTCACGCCGAACCTGGGGATGCTCTACATCCCGGTGGCGGCCTTCATCATCGTGGGCGCGAGCAACGGCGTGAACCTCACGGACGGACTCGACGGCCTCGCCATCGGTCCGGTGATGATCGCCGCCGGCGCCTTCACCGGCCTGGCCTACTGCGCCGGGCACGCGGGCATCGCCGAGTACCTGGGAATCAAGGGCGTCCCGGGCAGCGGACAGCTCGCCATCTTCTGCGGCGCCCTGGTCGGGGGCGGCCTGGGCTTCCTCTGGTTCAACACCTACCCCGCCCAGCTCTTCATGGGCGACGTCGGCGCTCTCGCCCTGGGCGGCGCGCTCGGAACCATGGCCGTCGTGATCCGTCAGGAAGTGCTGCTCGCGCTGATCGGCGGGATCTTCGTCGTCGAGACCCTCTCGGTCATGATCCAGGTCAGCTGGTTCAAGCTCACCGGCAGGCGGGTCTTCTTGATGGCCCCCATTCACCACCACTTCGAGAAGTTGGGCTGGCCCGAGCAGAAGATCGTGGTCCGATTCTGGATCGTGTCGATCGTGCTCGCGCTGATCGCACTCTCGTCACTGAAGCTTCGCTGATGCAAGACCCGAACACGGAGCTCGCCGGTCGCAAGGTGTTGGTGCTGGGCCTCGGCGTCTCGGGGCGCAGCGCCGCTGCCTTCTGCGCCGCCCGCGGCGCCTCCGTCGTGGCGGCGGACGAGCGCCCGGCCGAGCAGCTCGCCGATCTGGACGCGCTGCCTTCCGCGGTGACACCCCTTCTCGGCCAGCCGCTACCCGACCCCTCGGACTTCGACGTGGTCGTGCCCAGCCCGGGCGTGGCCCCGGACCGCTACGCGGACCGCGCGCGCAGCGTGTGCGGAGACGTGGAACTGGCCGTGCGGGCTCTCACCGTTCCGGTGCTGGCCGTGACGGGAACCAACGGCAAAAGCACCGTCACCCGCATGATCGAAGCCGCGCTGCGTGGCGCCGGACTGCGCGCCGAGGCGGCGGGCAACCTGGGTCGGCCCGCTCTCGACCTGGTGGGCCGTCCGCTGGACGCGGCCGTGCTGGAAGTCTCGTCGTTCCAGCTCGAGATGGGAGAGCCGCTGCGCCCGCGCGTGGCGGTGATCCTGAACCTCTCCCCGGATCACCTGGATCGCCATGGCAGCCTGGGCGCCTACCGGGCGGCCAAGGCCCGCCTGCTGGAAGGCCAGACACCCGACGACGACGCCGTGCTGTCGGCCGACGACGCGGCGGTGTGGTCGCTCTCCGAAGATTGCGACGCCCGGGTGTGGGGCTTCGGGCAGCTGGGTTCCTTCGGGCGCGGGGCCTGGCTCGACGCGGGCGCCCTGCTGGTGCGCAGCGACGACGGCGAGGTGCGCGTCCCTCTCGAGTCGCCGGGGCTGCGCGGCATCGACCGCGAGAATGCCGCGGCGGCGCTGGCCGCGGTGGCGGCGCTGGGCGCCTGGCCTTCCAACGAGCAGGCCTTGGCCGCCGCCGGCCGTGCCCTGGCCGACTTCCGCGGCCTGCCTCATCGCTGCGAGGTGGTGGCGGTGCGGGCCGGCGTGACCTGGGTGAACGATTCCAAGGCCACCAACACCGGCGCCACGCAGCGTGCTCTGGAGTGCTTTCCCTCGGTGGTGTGGATCGCCGGTGGCCGCGACAAGGACCTCGACTTCGCGCCTCTGGCCGGAGCGGCGATCGGCCGGGTGCGCAGGGCTCTCCTGATCGGGGAGGCGGCAGCAGCCATGGAGCGCGCCCTCGGCGACGTGGTCAGCTGCGAACAGGCGGGAGACCTGGAGGCGGCCGTGCGCCGCGCCGACGAGCTGGCCGAGGCGGGAGACACCGTCTTGCTGTCGCCCGCGTGCGCCAGCCTCGACCAGTTCCGGAACTTCGAGGAGCGCGGGGAGCGCTTCCGGAGCGCTGTCGGCGATCTTGCCGCCGCGGGAGGTGCGGCGTGACCGGACGCCCCGTCGCCCGCACCGCGGACGCTCCGACCCCCGCGCCGGACGCCGCGCTGATCACCGCCGTGGCGCTGCTTGCGGGGTTCGGCCTGGTGATGATCCACAGCACCACGGCGCCGATGGCCGGCGCCGGTGCCTTCGGACTGTCGCCCCACTTCTTGCGGCACGCCGGCGCCCTCGTGCTCGGCGTGGCCGGCGCCGCCCTCGTCTCGCGATTGCCTCTGGCCCTGTGGCGCGGCGTGGCGCTGCCCCTGTGGCTGTTCGCGGTGGCGCTCCTCGTGGCCACCCTGGTGGATGGCGTGACCGTGAACGGCGCGCGGCGCTGGCTGGCGCTGCCGGAAACCGACATGCGCTTCCAGCCCGTCGAGTTGGTCAAGGTGGCGACGGTTCTCGCCGTGGCGACGCTGGTGGGCCGCGGGGAGACGCGGCCGAACTCGCCGGCGCGACTGTGGGGGCCCGCGCTCCTCGCGATCATTCCCGCGGCGCTCCTCGTGGCGCAGCCCGACCTGGGCAACGCCGTGGTGCTGCTGCTTCTGGTGGGAGCACTGCTCTTCGTGGCCGGCGCCCCGGTGCGCGTCTTCGCCGCCCCGGCCATGGTCGGATTGGCGGGCCTCGCCGCCTACGTGGCAACTCGGCCCTACGCGTGGAGCCGCCTCACCGGCTTCCTGGATCCGTGGGCACGCTCCGACGCGGAGGGCTTCCAGCTCGTGCAGTCGTTCGTGGGCTTCGCGCGCGGGGGGCTCTTCGGTGTAGGTATCGGCGACGGACTCCAGAAGCTCTACTACCTGCCCGAACCGCACACCGACTTCATCCTCTCGGTCGTCGCCGAAGAGGCGGGCGTCGTGGGAGTGCTGGCAGTGCTGGGCGCGTTCGCCGCGCTGTCCATCGCCGGGCTGCGCATCGCACGGGCGGCGCGCGACCGCTTCGCGCTGTTGGTCGCATTCGGCGCCACGTTGCTCCTCGCGCTGCCCGCCGCCCTCAACGCCGCCGTAGTGACGGGCTCCGTGCCGCCCAAGGGCCTCCCGCTGCCCTTCGTGTCGTACGGACGCACCGCCCTGCTGGCGGCGTTCCTCACCACGGGCCTGCTGCTGGCCGTGGCGCGCTACGCGCCCGGCGAAGCGCCGAGGTTCCGCAAATGAGCGCCCTGCGCTTCGTACTCGCGGGCGGCGGAACCGGTGGCCACGTGACCATGGCCCTCGCACTCGGGGAAGCCATTCGCGATGCGGGCGACGAAGTGCTCTTCGTCGGCGGCGAGCACGGCCTCGAGGGACGCCTCGTCCCGGAGGCGGGCTTCGAGCTCGTACGCCTGCCGGCCGCCCAGGTGATGGGACGCGGCGCGCTGGGGCGGCTGCGCGGGCTGGCCCTCCTGGCGAGGGGAGCCCTGGCGGCGCGCGGCGTGCTGGCGCGCTTCGCACCGCACGCGGTGGTTTCGGTGGGCGGCTACGCAGCGGTGCCGGCCCTGGTCGCCGCGCTCCTGCGCCGCACTCCGGTGGCCCTGGTCGAACCCAATGCCATCCCGGGCCGCACCCACCGTGTTGCGGCGCCCTTCGCCCGCCGCATCTACCTGGGCTTCGAAGCCGCGCGCCGCGCCTTCGCGCGCGCCGACGCTGCCGGGCGCGTGCGCGTCGCCGGAGTGCCGCTACGCCGCGCGCTGGTCGAGGCATTCGCCTCTCCGGCAGCCTCGGCACCGGCGGACGGCCCGCTGCACCTGTTGGTCTTCGGCGGCAGCCAGGGTGCGCGCCAGATCAACGACGCGCTCATCGATGCGCTGCCGCGGCTCGATCCAGCGCGCATCCGCATCGCTCACCAGACCGGCGAGACGGACCGGGAGCGGGTGGCCGCGGCGTACACAGACGCGGGCTTCGAGGCCGACGTGTTCCCGTTCGATCCCGACATGCCTGCCCGCTACCGCCGGGCTGACCTTGCGCTGTGCCGTTCGGGCGCCATCACGGTGGCCGAACTGGCCCTGGCCGGCCTGCCGGCGCTGCTGGTGCCCTACCCGTACGCCGCGGACGACCACCAGACCGCGAACGCCCGCGCGCTCGCCGACGTGGACGCGGCGCGTCTGGTAGACGCGCAGGCCCTCGACGGCAAGGTGCTGGCGGACGCGTTGGCGCCGCTCGTCGCCGATCGCCAGACCCTTCTCGCGATGGGCCGCCGGGCGCGCGAACGTGCGCGCCCCCACGCGGCGCAGGAGATCGCAACAGACTGCCGGACGCTGGCGTCCGGAACACGAGAATCGGAGGACTGAACGCACGGATCCCGGGGCGGCGCCCGCGCGGCGCGGTTCCTGCCACAACAGCCGCGGCGTCCACCCGCATCGCGCGACGCTGCCCCGGTATCCGGCGCAAGGAAAGCCATGTATCGACGCATCCAACACGTACACTTCGTGGGAATCGGCGGCATCGGCATGTGCGGCATCGCCGAGCTGCTGCACAACCAAGGCTACCGCGTCAGCGGGTCCGACCTCCGCGACGGGCCCACCGTGGAACGCCTGCGTCGCCTCGGCATCTCCGTCGAGATCGGACATGCCGCCGCTCACGCGGCCGACGCCGATGTGGCCGTCTACTCCTCCGCGGTGCGGCACGGCAACCCGGAGCTCCTGGAAGCCGAGCGGCGCAAGATTCCCGTGATCCCGCGGGCCGAGATGTTGGCGGAGATCATGCGCCTGAAGGAGGGCATCGCCGTTGCCGGGAGCCATGGGAAGACCACGACCACGTCCCTGATCGCCCACGTGCTCCACGTCGCGGGCCTCGACCCCACCGCCGTGATCGGCGGACGGGTACTCGGCGCGGGTAGCGACCCCACCGGCTCGCACATGGGGCGCGGCGATCTGCTCGTGGCCGAGGCCGACGAAAGCGACGGCTCCTTTCTGCGCCTCGCCCCGGTGATCGCCCTGGTGACGAACATCGACCCGGAGCATCTCGACCACTACGGCGCCTTCACCGCCGTGCAGGACGCCTTCGTCTCGTTCTGCAATCGCGTGCCGTTCTGGGGGGTGTCGATCCTCTTCCTCGATCACCCCGGCGTGCAGGCCATCCTGCCGCGCATGACCCGGCGCACCATCACGTACGGCTTCGCCTCGCAGGCCGACGTGCTCGGCTCCGGTGTGCGGCCCGAGGGCGAGGGGGTGAGGTTCGACGTGCATTGGCGCGGCGAGCGCCTGGGCGAAGTGCGCCTGCGGCTTCCCGGCCGCCACAATGCGGCCAACGCGCTGGCCACGGTGGCGGTGGCGCTCGAGCTGGACGTCCCCTTCAGCACGACCGCCGAGGCGCTCGGCGAGTTCGTGGGCATCGAGCGCCGCTTCGAGACCAAGGGCGTGGTGCGCGGAGTGCGCGTGGTGGACGACTACGGCCACCACCCCGCCGAGATCCGCGCGACGCTCGCCGCGGCCCGCGAGGTGGGAGCCGAGAGGCTGGTCGTGATCTTCCAGCCCCATCGCTACAGCCGCACGCGCGACCTCTTCGACGAATTTGCCACCAGCTTCAACGATGCCGACCTCGTGGTGCTGACGGACATCTACGGCGCCGGCGAGGACAAGATCCCCGGCATCGATGCGGAGGGCCTCACCGAGGCCATCGCCGCCCACGGCCACCGCGACGTGCGCTTCCTGCGTGACCTGCAGGAGATCCCCGATGCGCTCGCTCCGGAGCTGCGCGCGGGCGACCTGGTGCTCACGCTGGGTGCCGGCAGCGTGTCCGGCCTGGCGCCGCGCCTGCTGGCGGCGCTGGAGGAGGGTGCGTGATCGAGGCGGCTGCGCGCGCGCGACTCGAAGCGATGCTCGGCGAGCGGGTGAGCTTCGACGTCCCGATGGCCCGGCACACGTCGCTCGGCGTGGGCGGCCCGGCCGACGCCTTCGCTACGCCGGCGGACCGCGAAGAGCTGGCCGCGCTGCTCGCCCTGTGCGCGGAGCTCGGCCTGCGCCGCACCTTCGTGGGCAAGGGCTTCAACACCCTCGTGCTCGACGAGGGACTGGACGGTGTGGTCGTCCAACTCTCGCGTCTGCGGGCGCTGGAAAGGGCCGCCGAGGGCCTGGTGTGCGCCGAGGTCGGCGTCTCCCATTCCCAGCTCACGCGCTTCTGCGTGGAGAACGGGTTGGCAGGCCTCGAGTTCGGGGCGGGCATCCCCGGAAGCGTTGGCGGCTGGCTGGCCATGAACGCGGGCATCGGCGAACGGGAGCTGGTGGATGTGGTGCGCGAAGTGGAGGTGATGGACCCGGACGGCGGCGCCACCCGCAGCGTGGCGCCCGAGGATCTCGAGTTCCGCTACCGCGCGCTGGACGGTCTGCCCGAAGGCACGGCCCTGGTGTCTGCGCGCCTCGAGGTGACACCGTCCGAGCCCGCGCGGGTGCAGGCCGCCGTGGACGCCCTGCTGGCGAGGCGCGCGCAAACCCAGCCCCTCAACGTCCCGTCCTGCGGGTCCGTGTTCAAGAACCCGCCGGACGACCACGCCGGGCGCTTGATCGAAGCCGCCGGCCTCAAGGGCGAACGCGTCGGGGGCGCCGAGATCTCGAGCGTCCACGCCAACTTCATCGCAAACCGGGGCGGGGCGACGGCCGCCGACGTGCTCGCGCTGATCGACCGGGTACGCCGACGCATCGAGGACGCCTCGGGTCTGCGTCTGGAGACCGAGGTGCGGGTGATCGGGAGGAACGCATGAACGAGCTGGGCCGACCGCGTCGCACGCTGCGCAGCCCGCGCAAGGGAAGCCGGCCGCGCCGTGAGCCCGCGCCGGCGCGGGGCTTCCTGGTGGTGGCCACCGCCGTGATGGGGCTCGCGCTCGCGGCCGGCGTCGCCGTAGGCCCGCGCGTGGGCGACGAGCTGCAGCGACTCGCGCGCAGCAGCCCCTTCCTGGTGCGCAGCGTGGCCGTAGTGGGCGCGAAGCGGCTCTCGCCCGCCACCATCGCCGATGTCGCGGGGATCCCCGGTGGCTCGCCGTTGCTCGACGTGGACGTGGAGGCGGTTGCCGCGCGGGTGTCGGCGCTACCGGAGGTGGCCTCGGCGCGCGCGCTGCGCCTGCCTCCCGATCGGGTGGTGGTGGGTGTGACCGAGCGCGTGGCCCACGGCGTTGCCGCCGCCGGTCCGGGCGGCAGGCCGCATCTGGTGTGCGAAGAAGGTGTCGCGTTCGCCCCTGCCCAGGCCCGCGACGCCGTGGACCTGCCGCGGCTGACGGCGCCCGGCCGCCACAGGCTCGGCGAGCCCGACCCGCTGCTCGCGCAGGCGGCCCATGTCGCGGCGAAGGCCGCCGCTGCAGGCTTCGCGGTGGCAGGCGTGGCAGTGGACGACGCCGACGCGGACCTGCGTCTCAAGGGGCTGAGCGCGCGAGTGCGCCTGGGCCCGGCGCCCCACGATCAGGCGCTGGCGCGGCTGGTCCAGCTGGTGGCGCGGCGCCCGGACCTGGTGGACGGCGCCACCACGATCGACGTGCGCTTCGCGGACCGGGCGGTCCTGCGCAGCGACGACGCTCCGAAAGGAGCACAACAAGAGGCGGCGACGCGGGGATCCGCGCCGACGTCCGGGGAGCCGGCGGCCGGGTGATCCGTCGCGGGCAACGACAGGGGGGGTGAGACATGGCACGCAAGGACGATCTGATCGTTGGGTTGGACATCGGAACGACCAAGATCTGCGCGGTCGTCGCCGATCGTCGGGAGGACAGGATCGACGTGGTGGGCATCGGAACCCATCCGTCGCGCGGGCTGCGCAAGGGAGTGGTCGTGGACATCGACGCGACCGTTGCGTCCATCAAGCACGCCGTGGAGGAGGCGGAGCTGATGGCTGATTGCGAGATCACGTCGGTCTACGCAGGAATCGCGGGCGGCCACATCCGGGCCTTCAACTCCCACGGCGTCGTGGCGGTGAAGGACCAGGAGGTGAGCCAGAACGACGTGAAGCGCGTGATCGATGCCGCCAAGGCGGTGGCGATCCCGATGGACCGCGAGGTGATCCACGTGATCCCCCAGGAGTTCATCATCGACGACCAGGACGGGATCCGCGAGCCGCTCGGCATGAGCGGGGTGCGGTTGGAGGCCAAGATCCACATCGTCACGGCAGCGGTGACGAGCGCCCAGAACATCGTGAAGTGCGCCAACAAGGCCGGGCTCAACGTGATCGACATCGTGCTCGAGCCGCTGGCCTCGTCGGAGGCCACGCTGGCGCGCGACGAACGGGACCTCGGGGTCTGTCTGATCGACATCGGAGGCGGCACCACGGACATCGCGGTATTCGCCGACGGCTCCATCAAGCACACCTCGGTTCTCGGCCTGGGCGGCTACCACGTGACGAACGACATCGCGGTGGGCCTGCGCACGCCGTTCGAGGAAGCGGAGCGCATCAAGAAGAAGTTCGGCGTGGTGGCGGCCCGTTACCTGGCGAGCGACGACGTCATCACCGTGCCGAGCGTGGGCGGCCGCCGCCCGCGCGAGGTCTCGCGCAAGATCCTGTGCGAGATCATCGAGCCCCGCATGGAGGAGATCTTCTGCCTGGCGCGGCAGGAAATCTCCAAGGCCGGCCTCGAGGAACGCATCCCGTCGGGCGTGGTCTTGACGGGTGGCTGTTCCGCGCTGGAGAGCGCCGCGGAGTTGGCGGAAGAGATCTTCGAAGCGCCCGTGCGGCTCGGCACGCCCACCCACATCGGTGGGCTGCAGGACGTCGTGCGGAGCCCGATGTACGCCACCGGCGTGGGGCTGGTGTTGTACGGCGAGGGCCAGGGCCGGGTGCGGAGCCGCTTCCGGATCCGCGACGGCTCCATCTTCCGCCGTGTCCGGCAGCGCATGCGGGAGTGGTTCTACGGCGAGTTCGACTGAGCGGGAGGGCGACCCGGGGGGGCGCCTGGATTCAAACGGGGACGGGGAGAAACGGAAAAAGAGGGGCTAAATCAGCACAAAATCAGGGGATTTCGTGTTAGATTCCAGGCTCCGTCCGGGGGGGTGAGAGATGGCGAAGAGGACTCGAAGGCCGGTGCATCCGGGGGCGCAAGCCCCCACACGCGAGCAGGAACCGCTCGATCTGCTGGAAATCGGCCCGGACGACGACGCTGAGGATCTCCTCGAGTTCGAGGAGACCGCGCGCAACCAGGCCGTGATCAAGGTGATCGGCGTGGGCGGCGGCGGCGGCAACGCGCTCAACACCATGGTGCGTTCGGGCCTGGCGGGCGTGGACTTCGTAGCGGCCAACACCGACGCCCAGGCGCTCACCCACAACCTGGCTGACGTCAAAGTCCAGCTGGGCACCCAGGTGAGCCGAGGACTCGGCTGCGGGGCGGATCCCGAGCGCGGCCGAGCGGCCGCCAACGAGGACCGTGACCGCCTGCGCGACCTGCTGGTGGGCTCGGACATGGTGTTCGTGACGGCCGGCATGGGCGGGGGCACGGGAACCGGCGCGGCGCCGGTGGTGGCGGAGGTAGCCCGCGAAGTGGGCGCCCTCACCGTCGCGGTGGTGACCAAGCCGTTCCTGTTCGAGGGGAGGGTGCGCTCGCGCCAGGCCGAGGGCGGCATCGACGAGCTGCACGGAGTGGTGGACACGCTGATCACCATCCCGAACAACCGCCTGCTCGCACTCGCCGGTCGCGACGCAGCCATGAAGGACGCCTTCGGCCTCGCCGACGACGTGCTGCTCAACGCGGTGCGCGGCATCTCGGACCTGATCACGACTCACGGTCTGATCAATCTCGACTTCGCCGACGTCCGCACGATCATGAACGAGATGGGCATGGCCTTGATGGGTACGGGGACGGGTACCGGCGACGGCCGGGCCGTCGAGGCGGCACGAACCGCCATTTCCAGCCCGCTCCTCGAGGATCTCTCCATCGAGGGCGCGCGCGGGGTGCTGATCAACGTGACCGGCAGCGAGGACATGACCCTCTTCGAGGTCAACGAGGCGTCGACGCTGGTGCAGGATGCAGCCCACGAGGACGCCAACATCATCTTCGGTGCCGTCGTGGACGAGCAGATGCCGAAGGGCGAGCTGCGCGTGACGGTGATCGCAACCGGTCTCGAGGACGACCACGTGCGAGGCGAGCGCGACCGCCACGAGCGCGAGACGCTCTCCACGGTGCGTCCGCTGAGGCCGGAGCCGGCACCGCTGGACGGCGGGCTGACGGCCGAGGTGAACACGGCACCGGCTGTTGCCCAGCCCGCGTCACCACCGCCGGCGGCGACGCACTCCGCTCCGCCGCCGGAGCGCCGGGAGGATTGGGTCTCGCCCTTCGAGGACGAGCTCGAGATCCCGACGTTCCTCCGCAAGCAGGCCGACTAGGCAAGCCTTACCGCGGGCTTCGTTCGCCTACGGCTCACTGCAGGCGCGGACCCTAAGGGGTCCGCGCCTGCGGGCCGCCACCTCCGGAGCTGCACCGTACTGGGAGGGGCTTAGCTAGGGTCTCCCGGCGATGGCTGATGACCTCATCCTCCTGGAGCGCGACGGCGACGTCGCGGTGTTGACCTTCAACGACCCGGACCGGCGCAATGCGATGACGCAGGCAATGGGGGAGGCGTTCGCAGCCCGCATCGCCGAGCTCTCTCGAGACGAGACGCTCCGGGCGCTGGTGCTCACCGGTGCCGGACGCGCGTTCTCGGCCGGCGGCGACCTGGATTTCATCCAGGCCAAGGCCGATGCCGGCCGCGCCGATCCCGGGGGATCGACGCGCCGGCACAATCGGGAGGACATGCGCGCCTTCTACCGCCTCTTCCTGGCCGTACGCGATCTCCCCTGCCCCAGCGTCGCCGCCGTCAACGGCGCGGCCGTGGGCGCGGGCCTGTGCGTGGCTCTGGCCTGCGACCTGCGGGTGGCCGCGCGCGACGCCCGCATGGGGGTCAACTTCGCTCGCCTGGGGATCCACCCGGGCATGGGCGCCACCTGGACCCTGCCACGACTGGTCGGCCCGGCGCACGCAGCCGACCTGCTGCTCACCGGCCGTCTGCTCGACGGCGAGGAAGCGGCCCGGATCGGGCTGGCCAACCGCGCCGTCGCAACGGAAGAGGTGCTGACGGAGGCCCTCTCCCTCGCCCACCAGATCGCCGAGGCGGCGCCCGCGGCGCTGCGCGGCACGCGTGCGGCGTTGGAGCGCGCCATGGACGCCACCCTCGAGGACCAGCTCTCCTTCGAGGCCGACCGGCAGGCCGAGTGTTACGAGACCGACGACCTGCGCGAGGGATTGGACGCGGCCCGCGAGAAACGCCCGCCCCGCTTTCGCGGTTGCTGACCCACTTCCGTGACGCCGATCACTCAATCCAACGCCACGACGCGCTAAGTTCACGCTGCGTTAAAGCGTACTTGCGATCGACCCGAAGAAGAGGTCGGGCCGATCGTCCGACGGGACGCCGTCGGCTGGTCTTTTGGGGGGGTGACTCTTGGCTCGCATCGCAATCGGCGCTGTCCGCAGCGCAATCCGCAGCCAGGCGCTGTGGCTCTTCGTCGGCTACCTGGGTCTGCTCGTGCTGATGGCCCAGGTCTACTCCTGAGCGCGGCGCCGACGGCTCAGAGCGCCTCGACGGGACCCTGGATCTCCGAGGCGTTGAAGAAGTACGAGATTTCGATGCGCGCCGTGTCCGGCGCATCCGAACCGTGAACCGCGTTCTTCTCGATGTCGCTGGCATAGTCCTTCCGGATCGTGCCGTCGGCAGCCTCGGCGGGATTCGTAGCGCCCATCAGCTCCCGGTAGCGCGCGATGGCATCGTCGCCCTCCAGCGCGCTCACGACGACCGGCCCCGAGGTCATGAAGGCCACCAGTTCGCCGTAGAAGGGGCGCTCCTTGTGCACCGCGTAGAAGCCGCGTGCCTGATCTTCGGTCAACTGGACCATCTTGAGCGCGATGATGTTGAGCCCCGCCTTCTGGATGCGGGCGAGAATCTCGCCGGCGACGCCCTTGGCGACGGCGTCCGGCTTCACGATGCAGAGCGTGCGCTGCACGGCCATGTCTTCACTCCTGTGGGGTCGAGGCGGCCGGGACGGCCGCCGGCAATCCGGCAGGCGGCCGGACCTTAGCCTTCGCCCACGCGGAGGACCACTTTGCCGAAGTGTTCGCTCGCCTGCACGCGCCGGTGCGCGTCGGCGACCTTCTCGAGGGGGAGGATCGAATCGACAACCGGGCGAATGCGGCCCGCGCCGAGCGCCTCACCGAAACGCGCGCGGAAGCCGGCCACGATCGCGGCCTTCTCCTCGTCGGGTCGGGCGCGCAGCGTGGAACCGATCACCTGGAGGCGGCGAGTCAGGAGCGCAGCCAGGTTGATCTCGGCCTTGGCTCCCCCCATCAGCCCGATCACCACGAGTCGACCGCCGGTGGCGAGCGCCGCCAGGTTGCCTTCCAGGTAGCGGGCTCCGATGTGGTCGAGCACCACGTCCACTCCGCGACCCGCAGTGATCGCCCGCGCCTCCACAGCGAAGTCGCCGGTGCGGTAGTTGACCGCCACGTCGGCCCCGAGTTCGAGGCAGCGCGCGCACTTTTCGTCGCTGCCGGCCGTGACCATCACGCGCCCCCCCGCCTCCTTGACCAGCTGGATCGCCGCCGTCCCGATGCCGGACCCACCGCCGTGAACCAGTGCGGTGCCGCCTTCGGGCAGGGCCCCGAGTACGAAGACGTTGAGGAAGACGGTGAGGAACACCTCGGGCAGTGCAGCGGCCTCGTCCAGGGACAGGCTCTCGGGAACCGGCATCGCGCTGCCCGCGTCCACTACGACCTCTTCGGCGTAGCCACCTCCCGCCAGCAGGGCCATGACGCGATCGCCGACCGACCAGCCCGAGACGCCCTCGCCGATGCCCGACACGACGCCGGCACACTCGAGGCCGAGGATCTCCGATGCACCCGGCGGAGGCGGGTACATCCCCTGGCGCTGCAGGAGATCGGCACGGTTCACTGCGGTGGCGGCGACCCGCAGGCGCAGCTGGCCCGCGCCGAGCTCCGGAGCGGGCATCGCACCCAGCTTCAGCCGGGTCTCGTCGCCGGGTTCCTCGACCAGGACTGCCTTCACGCCGGGACCTCCGCGTCGCAGCTCTGCGCCGCAGCTCCGCGCAGCAGCTCCGCGCAGCAGGGATAGCAAACCCGCCCCGGCGTGAGCCTGGAATGGAGGACTACTTCAGGTCTGCGCGGGTGTAGTCGAGGATGGTGCGCGCGATGATGAGGTTCTGGATCTGGCCGGTCCCCTCGTAGATGTCCGTGATGCGCACGTCGCGGAACCACTTCTCCAGCAGGTGCTCACGGGAGACTCCCATCGGGCCCAGCAGCTCGATGCAGCCCTGGGTGATCTCGCGCACCGCCGAACCCGCCTTCGCCTTGCAGATGGAGGACTCCAGGTTGTTGGGCTTGCCCTTGTCGCCGAGCCACGCGGC
>CAXMOD010000147.1:0-5671 GCA_964194905.1 uncultured Desulfobacterales bacterium
CGTGCTCGTCACACTCGAGAACCTGGGGTTCTGCAAGCCCGGGGAAGGCGGAGCCTTCGTGGAGAACGGGCGCATCGGGCTGGGAGGCGCGCTGCCGGTGAACCCGGACGGCGGCGGCCTCTCTTCCAACCACCCGGGCATGCGCGGAATCTTCCTGGTGATCGAGGCGGTGCGGCAGCTGCGCGGCGAGTGCGGCGAGCGCCAGGTGCCGGACGCCGCCATCGCCTGCGTGCACGGCACCGGCGGACTTTTGTCCACCATGCACAGCGGCGCCACGCTGATCCTGGCGAAGGACTAGGAACGCGATGCCGAAGCCCCTCCAGAACCCCGCGCCCGGATTCGACTGGGAGACCCGCTTCTACTGGGAGGGCTGCGCGCGCGGCGAGCTGTGGCTCCAGCGCTGCGGCGATTGCGGCACGCTGCGGCACCGGCCGCGCGCGCTGTGCCCGAAATGCCTGTCGGGCGTCACCGAGTACGTGCAAGCCAGCGGACGCGGAACCGTGCACACCTTTACGGTCACCCACCAGAACCACGCGCCCGCCTTCCGCGGCGCCTGCCCGTACGTGCTGGCCTACGTCGAACTCGAGGAAGGTCCGCGCCTGCTCACCAACATCGTGGACTGCGAGCCCGACGCCGTGCGCATCGGCCTGCCCGTGGTGGTGGACTTCAGCGAGCCCTCCGGTGAGCCCGCGCAGGAGATCGCGGTGCCGAGGTTCAAGCCCGCATGATCCTCGACCTGCACAACCACTCGATCAAGTCCGACGACGGGCGCGCCCGCGTAGAGAATTACTGCCAATGGATCCGAAAGCGCGAGCTGCCGTTGGACGGCTTCGTGCTGACGGAGCACCGCCAGTTCGACGCCGAGTCGGACTACCGGGCGCTCGAGAACGAGTTCGGGCTGCGCATCCTGAAGGGGAGCGAGGTGGAGACGGAGTACGGCCACGTGCTGCTGTTCGGCGTGAACCCGGACCTGGAGCGGGCCCTCGACTTCACGCGGGTGGACCTGCCGCTCGCGACGGTGCTCGAGGAGTCCGTGCGCTGCGGCGCCGTGGCGGTGCCGTGCCACCCGGGGCGGCCCAACGTCGGCCTGTGCGCCCACTACGACACGCTCGGTCCGGCCGAGGGCGTGCGCATCATCGAGGTGGCTAGCGGCGGTAGTCGCGCCGGCGAAGAAGAGGCCGCGGCGGCATTGGCGGAGACCCACGGTTACCTGGGCGTGGGCGGCAGTGACGCTCACATCGTCAGTCAGATCGGGCGCCGCGCCACGCGCTTCCCGCGCGAGATTCGCGACGAGGAGGATCTGGCGGCGGCGCTGCGTGAGGGTTCGTTCGAGGCCGTTCGATGGCAGTGATGGACGTCGACAAGCTGAAGGCCCGCTTCGTAGGGCGCGAGTTCGACACCAGCGAGTTCGTCGTGAAGCACGAAGACGCGCTCACCTTCGCGCGCTGCTGCGGAGAGACGGATTCCCGCTACAGCGATCCGGAGCACCCGGACTACCAGGCGCCGCCCACCTTCCTGGCACGCTTCGTCGGCCGGCGCACCATGCCGGAGGAGTTCCCGGCCGACGAGTTTCGGGGCGCGTTCGACGGCGGCAAGCTGGTGGTAGCCCACGCCCCGGTGCCCGTGGGCGAGACGTTGATCGCAGCCAGCCAGATCGCCGACGTCTTCCGCAAGACGGGCCGCTCGGGCGCGATGACCTTCATCGTGCACCGCATGGAGTTCCGCGATCGCGCCGGCACGCTGATCTCCACCGTGGACTGGAAGCTCATCCAGAAGGAAGGCGCCTGATGGTGGACTTCGGCGACGAGTTCCAGTTCCAGCCCGACGTTTCGATGGAGACGGTGCGCACCTTCGTGAAGGCGGCGCGCATGGATTTCTGGCGCTTCACCGACCACGAGCGCGCACGCAAGGATGGCGGGCTGCCGGGCGCGATCGTGCCCGGCATCATGAGCCAGGGCATCCTGGCCGCCGCCATCCACCGCTTCGTGCCCGGCGGCACGCTGCGCAGGATCGACACGATCTTTCGGGCGCCGGTGATCGTGGGTTCGAGCCCGCTGGCCAAGTGTGTGGTCACCCACGTGGACGAAGACGAAGGGGTCGCCGAGTTCGACCTGACCCTCGAGAACGAGGCGGGCGAGACCCGCGTACTGGGAACCGCGGTGGTGAGCCTGCCGCCTACAGATGAGCGGGGAGATGAGTGATGGAACGATTCGAGGGCAAGGTTGCGCTGATCACCGGTTCGGCTTCGGGCATCGGCGCCGCCAGCGCGCGGCGCCTGTTCAGCGAAGGAGCCAGTCTCGTGCTGGCGGACCTGGACGCCGACGGTGGCCGGAGCATCGCCGACGAGCTCGACCCGTCGGGCAAGCGCGTGCTCTTCCAGGAGCTCGACGTGCGCGACATGCAGGCGGTGGACGACGTGACCCAGTCGGCGGTGGATCGCTTCGGGCGCCTGGACGTGGTCTTCAACAACGCCGGAATCGGCGCCTACGGCCACGTGGACGAGATGGACCCGGCCACCTGGCGCAACATTCTCGACGTGGACCTGAACTCGGTCTACTACGGTTGCCGCTCGGCGGTGCCGCGCCTGCGCGCGTCGGGTGGTGGGGCGATCGTCAACACCGCGTCGATCTCGGGGACCCACGGCGACTACGGACTCGCCGCCTACAACGCGGCCAAGGGCGCGGTCCTGAACCTGACCCGCACCCTGGCGCTCGACCACGCGCGCGACGGCATCCGCAGCAACGCGGTCTGCCCGGGGCCGATCGAGACGCCCCTGACCGCGCCTCTCACCGCGGTGCCCGAGCTGGTGGAGGTGTACCGCGAAAACATCCCGATGGGGCGTCTCGGCCGCGCCGACGAGATCGCGTCGGTGGTGGCCTTCCTGGCCTCGGATGATGCATCCTACGTCAACGGCGCCGCGATGGTGGTGGACGGCGGCGTCACCTGCTGGACCGGCCAGAACAACTTCACGCGGATCTTCGAAAAGCTGCGCGGCGAGTGAGGAGTCGCGAATGAAATGGCTGGCGATCGTCCTGGGCGCCTTGCTGTTGGTGCTCACGGGCGGCGTGATCTGGCTGGACCGGCTCTTCGAGGAGCCGGAGGCGCGCCGCATCGAGTCGCTCGCCGCCGAGCTCGGTACGCAGCGGTTGCTGGCGGTCTTCGCCCATCCCGACGACGAGATCACCGCGGCGGGCGCGCTGGCCGACGCCGCCGCGCGCGGCGTGGCCGTACACGTGATTACCGGCACCCGCGGTGACATGGGCACGCCGGACATCGCGGTTTCCGGGCCGGAGGAGCTGGCGAGGGTGCGGTCCGCGGAGCTTCTCGAGCACGGCAGGGTCCTGGGGCTCGCGGGGCAGCTGGTATGGGAGTACCCGGACGGCGACGTGAGCCGTCACCTCGAATCGGTGACGGCGGATCTGGTGCGCGAGATCCGCCGCATCGAGCCCGACACGGTCCTCACCTTCCACCCGCCGAGCGGATACACGTACCATCCCGACCACAGGACCATGGGCAGGGCGGCCACACGGGCGGTCGAAGACGTCCGGGAGTCCGGGAGCGACATCACCCTGGTGTATGTGCTCGGACCGGGCCGGGTCATGGGCCGCTTCGCCGGCGAGATGGGCGCCCAGATTGCGGCGAGCCAGCCCCCGGCGACGTTCGCCATCCGCATCGACCCGGCCATCAAGCTACGCGGCTGGGCGATCCACGCCTCGCAGGCCAACATGATCCGCCGTGCCTTCGGCGCTCCGGCCTGGCTGCTCTACCGCGTCTTCGACGAGGAGCACTATCTGCTCGCCGAATGAGCCGGCGCACACCCGCGGGTCGGTGCGATCGCACGCTGGACCAGCCGGTCCAGCGGCCGATCCCGGCGGGGTGTAGTCCGTTTCCCTGAACAGGGCGTTCCGTGACCCACCCTCGCGTCGGGTCCCGTGGCGGCCGCATCTCCTCGAAATCCTTCAGCAACCGGGGCCTGGCACGCCAGCTGCGCATCGCCTCGATCCGCGGCACGGGCCTTGCGTACGGAACCGCGAACTCGAGAGAGCGAATAGACACGGCCGCGGGGCGTCCAAGGTGGTGAAGGAGGGTTCCCGTGCCCTGCCTCAGCCCCGCGACCCGCCTCCGCCCCGCGGCCATTCTGTTGTTCGCGTTCCTCCCAGCCCTCCTCCAGACCCTTGTGGCGGCTGCCACCGCCCGGGCCGACACGGGCCCGCCTCGTCTGGGCGTGCAGGTGCAGTCGATGACGCCCGAGCTGCGCGTCTGGTTCAAGGCGCCCGCTGGAGTGGGTGTGCTGGTCGCAGCCGTCGAACCCGGCAGCCCCGCCGCGGAGGCGGGAGTGCAGGTGGGCGACGTCATCGTGGAGGCGGGGGGCGAGCCGGTCGAGTCTCCCCGCGACCTCATCTGGCAGGCGCTGCGCGCACCCGAAGGCCGCAAGCTGGCCGTGGCTCTGCTGCGCAAGGGCGAGCGCGTGGAGCTCGACGTGGTGCCGCGCGGCCAGCCCCAGCCGCCCTTCTGGGAGCGGGACGATCTCTGGGGCCCCGGCCAGGGAGGCACGCTGCTGCGCGATCTGCGCGAGCAGCTGCGAAAGCTCGAGCGGCGCATCGAGGAGCTGGAAGAGCGCCTGGACGACGACGTCGATCGGACCTGATCCGCTCGGCGGGTCGAGGGTATGATCGGGCGATGCCCACCCCCGGACCGGGTGTGGGGCTCGGTTGTCTACTACTAGTTAGGCGGCGGGAGTTCGGTCGTATGGAAGGCTCGGGGATCCTTCAGCTTCTGGCTGAGCTCGCGATCGGCGTACTCGGCTTTAGCGGCGTCGTCGCCGTGCTTGGGCGTCGAAGCGCAGGAGATTGGTCGCCGGTCGATCGCAGTCGATTCCTCTGGATGATCTGGGCAACGGCGTTGGTCCTGGCTTCATCGTTGATCCCGTTCCTCTTGCACCATAGCGAGATCGGCGGGCGGCCCCTTTGGGGTTGGTGTAGCGCCATCGCTGCGACAGCGTGGACTCTCGTACCCGCGGCTGGAATCTGGCTGCGGTCGATCACCTTCCCGAACCCCAGCACGCCTGGGGTGAGCAAGCTGGCAGCGGCCTATGTGTGGCCCGCGATGGCCGCCGCGCCGCTGCTTTTTGCGCTCAACGCGCTCGCAATCGGATTCGATCGCACATTCGCCGCGTATTTGGGCGCGCTTCTACTCGCATTCGGATCGCCCATCATTCTGTTCATTCGCCTCCTCTACAGTGCAATGGAGGCTCCGCGCGCCGCCTAACAAGGCGCTGCAAATGATTTCAACCCTGAGTTCAGAACATTCGTAGATCGTCGGATCGAAGGGCATCACATTTCCTCGACGAAGCCCCAGGATCCGTAGCAACTGCTCTTTGCTCCTAATGCGCGACCTACCAGTCCGCCGTCTAACACGAGCTTGCAGTCGGACAAGGCAACAGCGAGGCGTTACGACCTCTTGTAGAGTTTGGCATTAACCACTGAGCAGTAGCGAGCCGGTCAGCCTGTTGCCCTGCCGCTGAAGCTCAATCCGTTAGACGGCAGCGGAGAGAGGAGCGCCCACTCCCGGAAGGGCCCATTTGGACCACGTATCCCTATGGCAGTTCCAGGGCTCCCATTTCTGTGAGAAGGCGCGGTGGGCCCTCGATTTCAAGAACATCCCCCACACG
>CAXMOD010000148.1:0-12974 GCA_964194905.1 uncultured Desulfobacterales bacterium
CGGCCTCGCTGAGCGGATCTCCCGAGAAGGTGTGTGACGCGGTGGCTCCGATCAGGTTGATTGCGAATCCCGCGTAGGCCCACTCCTTGAGCAGCGGGCGCCCTGGAACGAGCAGCGCGACGACGCCAAGCATCTTGGCCAGGCCGATGATCGTCATGAAGTACAGCGGGTACCCCAGATGGGTCATGGCCTCGACCATCATCTCGATGTGCGTGAAGTGCGCGAAGCCCGAGAATCCGAGCACCGCACAGAACAAGCCGGTCGTGGCCCAGTAGGCGATGAGTTTTCGATCCACCTTCGTTTCTCCTCTTGGGGGCGCGTAGATGGAAGTTTCGATCCGTGGGGCTGGATTATACGGGTGGACAATGATATTGTCCATCTGTATAAATCACGGACTTCAGGGGAGCCGAGCGATGGCGAGGGCAGCCGCCGAGCCGCAATGGAGCGGGGATACCCGCAATCTGATCCTGGGCGCCGCCCTTCAGGCGTTCGCCGACAAGGGCTTTGATGGCTCCTCCACCCGCGAGATCGCCATGGCGGCCGGCGTGAACCATGGCCTGATCCCCTACTACTTCGGCTCGAAGGAAAAGCTATGGCGGGCCGCGGTGGACCTGGCCTTCGAGGACATAGAGGGAAGGCAGCAGGCGGTTTTCGCCGATCCCTCCATCAGCGACGATCGAGAGCGCGCTGCCCGAATGATCCGCGCCTACGTCCGTTTCGTAGCCCGCCACCCCGAGTTCGTGCGCCTGATGCACGAGGAGGGCAAGCGTCGCGGCCCGCGCATGCGCTGGATCGTCGACAGGCACGTGAAGCCCCTCTACGAGGCAATCACAGGCCTGATCGAGCGCGGACAGGAGCGCGGCACGCTCCGCATCGACACCGCGCCTGTCCACTTCTTCTATGTCCTCGCCGGTGCCGTCGGGGTGATCTTCCACCAGGCCGAGGAGTGCAAGCGCGTGTCGGGAGTCGACCCCTTCGATCCGCGAGTCGTCGAAGAGCATGCCCGCGTCGTCGAGCTGCTGCTTCTGGGTCCCCCGAGCGACGGGAGCGGCGAACCCGACACGGCGGTTCGAGCAGAACGGGAGAGCACATGAGCGCACGATCCAAGACCTCCGACAATCATTTCGACGTTGCGATCGTCGGCTACGGACCCGTAGGTGCGTTGGCAGCGCTGCTCCTTGCCGACGCCGGGCTGCGTGTGGCGATCCTCGAGCGCAGCGGCGAGCTCGTTCCGCTCCCGCGGGCCGTCGGGCTCGACGGGGAGTCGATGCGCGCCTTTCAGCGCATCGGACTCGGGGACGCCGTCGAAGAGATCGTTCAGCCGGCTCGCGAGGTCGACCGGGTCTGCTTCACGGACTCCCACCATCAGGAGCTCTTCGGGTTCGACATTCCGCGGCATGGCGGGAACGGCTGGCGCGACGTGCTCTTCTTCGATCAGCCGGAGCTCGAAGCGTTTCTGCGTGAGCGCGTGACGCGAGAGGAGCGCATTTCCGTCTTCCTGGAACACGAGGCAGAGGCCCTCACGCAGACGGACGACGAAGTCGTGCTGAGCAGCCGGAGCACGACCGATGGCGAGTCCTGGGATCTGCGCGCGTCCTTCGTGCTCGGCTGCGACGGTGCGTCGAGCTTCGTCCGCAGTGCACTGGGGATCGATTGGCAGAGCCTTGGATACGACCAGGACTGGCTCGTCGTCGACATCATCCAGAAGCCTGAAGCTCGGCTACCCCTCGTCACCATGCAGGTGTGCGACCCCGAGCGCCTCATCACCTACGTGTGCGTAAAGGATCCGAACCGACGTTGGGAGTTCCAGCTCGTCCCGGGGGAGACGCGCGAGGAGATGCTGCGCTCCGAGAAGATCGAGGAGCTGCTCCGTCCCTGGCTGCCGCCCGAGCAGTACGAGATCCGTCGGGCTGCCGTCTACCAGTTCCACGCGGCGACCGCCGCTCGCTGGCAGGAAGGCCGAGTCTTCCTGGCGGGGGACGCAGCGCACCAGACGCCGCCGTTCCTCGGCCAGGGGCTGAACGCCGGCCTCCGCGACGCCGTCAATCTCGGCTGGAAGATCCCGCTCGTGCTGTCGGGCACCTGCGACGCGCGCCTCCTCGAGAGCTACGCCGAGGAGCGCGACGCCCACGCGCGCGATCTCGTCGAATGGGCGGTGGCCGTAGGCAGGCTCATGGAGACCCTCGCCTGCCGCGAGGCCGGCAAGCCGGATCCCCACGCGAGCGTCGACGAGAGCGCGGGGTACGGTCAGGGCCGCGTCGCGCCGCCGCTGCGCGGCGGCGTCCTGCTCGACTCCCAGACCAGGAGCGGCGGCCCAGCCGGCAGCCTCCTGCGCCAGCCTACGGTTCGCCGTCCGGACGGCGGAGAATGCCGCCTCGACGAGCTCTTCGGGCCCGGTTTCACCGTCGTCGCCCGCAAGGAAAGCGACTTGCGCCTGAGCGCCGAACCGCGTGCGGTCCTCGAGCGCCTCGGCGGTCGGACCGTGAGCCTCGAAGGGCTCGAAGTTGTCCACGGCGAGCTGGACGATCTCTTCGCAGCCCACGCCGCCGTCATCCTCCGGCCCGATCGCTACATCTTCGGTGCCGTCGACGATGACTGGGATCTGGACCGCCTGCTGGTCGAACTCGGCCGAAAGCTCCATGAGACTCCCCACGCCCCGGGTCCTGGAGGGACACGCTGATGGTCGTTCTGATTACGGGTGCATCGGGTGGGTTGGGCAAGGTGTTGGGCAGCACCCTCGTCGACAAGGGGATGGCCGTGTACGGCACCATGCGCAGCCTCGAGGGCAGGGAACAGGATTTCCCGTTCACGACGCTTCCAATGGAAGTCACCGATCCGGATTCGGTGGAGACATGCGTGAACCGGGTGCTCGACCGCGAAGGTCGCATCGACGTGCTGATCAACTGCGTCAACGAGATGATCATCGGCTCCGTCGAGGAGGCCTCTGTGGAGGAGGTGCGGTCACTCTACGACACCAACGTCTTTGGGACGCTGCGAGTCTGCAAGCAGGTGATCCCGGCGATGCGCAAACAGGGTCAGGGGATCATCGTCAACATGAGCTCGCTGGGTGGCCTTTTGGCGGTGCCCTACATGAGTGCCTACACCTCCGCCAAGTTTGCTCTCGAAGCGTTGAGCGAAGCCCTGTATCACGAGATGAGGCCGCACGGTATCGATGTGGTGATCATGCAGCCGGTCGCCATGAAGATGGACCGTCCGGCAGTGGGAGCTCACCTGCGAACGGTGAAGGAAGTGACGTCCGACTCCTTCAGCCACAAGATGGTTGCGCGGATGGCCCGGGATACCGCGGCGAGCAAGCTGACCCCGGAAGCAGTGGCGAACAAGATCTACACGGTGATCACGAGCAAGAAGAGGCCGCTGCGTGTACCGATGGATCGGGCCAAGGCGGTGACCGTGATCAAACGGTTGGCACCGCAATCCGTCATCGATCGGATGATCGCCGGCCTGATGCGGGGCGCCCAGTAGCGGCCCCATCCCGATCGATCCAGCTGGGCCACCGAGGATTACGAGGTCGGGCGCGTGGCGATGGGCGCGGGATCCTTGGGCAGATGCCGCAAGCCCATCCACGCCAGGCTCGCCAGGTGACTCGCAACCCTGTCCACCGACGGCTTGCGGGCCTCGGTCCACCACTGACCCACGAAGGTCACCATCCCCACCAGGGCGTGGGCGTAGATGGGAGCGGTCTTGGCGTCGTAGCCGGCCCTTTTGAAGGCGACCGCGAAGACGCGGCCAACCCGTTCGGCCACATCGCTCAACAAGCTGGAGAGATTGCCGTGGCTGGCCGTGATGGGAGCGTCGTGGGCCAGCACCGCGAAGCCGTCCGGATGATCCTTCACGTAGGTGAGGAAGGCCACGGCCGCCCGCTCCACCCGCTCGCGGGGGGAACCCGACGAGATCGCGTCGGAGATCACGGCCACCACGTGCTCCACCTCGCGGTCTACGATCACCGCGTAGAGCCCCTCCTTGCCGCCGAAGTGCTCGTAAACGATGGGCTTTGAGACCTTGGCGCGATTGGCGATCTCCTCCACCGAGGTCGCCTCGTAGCCCTTCCGGGCGAACGTGCTGCGGCCCACCGCGATCAGCTGGGCGCGCCGCGCGGCGGCGGTGAGCTTCTTCCTGGGCGGCATGTTGACGACCTTACTACGATACCGTAAGTTACGCCACCGTATATTACGGATGCGTAAGTTCAACGCGAAGCCGCGCGGCCAGGCCACCGCCTGCCGCCTGCTTCGCGAAAAGGAGCAACCCCATGTACATCCTGGCCTGTCTCGGCGTCTTCCTGGCCGCCTATCTGGTGAACGCCGTCATGATCACGGTCTTCTACCACCGTGGTCTGGCCCACCGCGCCGTCACCCTGCGCCCGTGGGCGCGCACGCTGACCATCCACGGGGGCATCTGGCTCACCGGGCTCGACCCCAAGGCCTGGGCCTGCATGCACCGTCGTCACCACGCCTATTCCGATACGCCGCGAGATCCCCATAGCCCCCGCAACCTGGGAATATGGGGCGTGCTGCTCGGCCAACTGAAGTCGTACGAGCGAACCCTGATGGGTCTGGCACGCGGCAAGAGCGAGTTCACTCGCCATGTGGAAGATCTGGATTTCCCCATCAGCTGGCTCAACCGCAAGCGCGTCTGGTACCTGCCGTACCTGACACACCTGGCGATCGCGCTGGCGATCGCTCTCCCCACCGGCATGTGGGCCCTGGCCGCCGCCTACTACTTCGGGATCATGAGCCATCCGATCGAAGGTTGGATCGTCAACACGCTGGGGCACGCGGTCGGCGGCCGCAACTTCGAGACCTCGGACGACTCGCGCAACAACCATCTGGCCGCCTGGCTCGTCCTCGGCGAGGGCTACCAGAACAACCACCACCGCTACGCGACCTCCGCGAAGTTCTCCTATCAGTGGTGGGAGATGGATCTGGGCTACGCCATCTGCCGCGTGCTGGAGAAACTGGGCGTGCTCGACATCCGGCGCGACACGCTGATCCCCTCGCCCGCCGGGGCACGGGACGCGCAGGTACCGGGGCCGGGTGCGGAGTCCGCGCAGGCGGCTTGAGCGCGGAACGGCCCGCCGCTTGCGCGGCGATTCCCCGAATCCCGTAGAATACCGCCACGCATGGGCCCAGGGTCAGGGCCGGCGCGGAAGGGTCCCCTGTGGCGCAGAGGCTTCTCACCTTGCTGGCCTTTGTGCCCGCACTGGCGACCGCGCTCCTCGTGCAAGCCCACGCGCAGAACGTCCCGGCCTGGGACGATTTCGATCGCGTTCCGCTGCTCCAAGGGTTCGCCGAAGGCGAGCTCAGCTTCGACGATCTCTACGCGCCCCACATCGACCACCGCATCCTGGTGCCGCGGCTCTTCATCCTGGCCAACGCCAAGCTGTCCGGGGGCAATCTGGTCTGGGAGAACGCGCTGGCGTTCGTCATCGTCCTGGCGACTGCGCTCGCGCTGGCAGCGCTCCTGCGCAGGACCCTTCCCCACGCTCGTGCGCCGGCGTTCGCCGTACTGCTCGGCATCAATCTGCTGATCTTCTCTCCGCTCCAGTGGGAGAACTTCCTGTGGGCGATCCAGACCGCCTTCGTCCTGCCGATGGCGTGCATGGCCGCAGCGTTGCTCGTGCTGGAGACGCGACTTCCCAGCTGGGCCCGTTTCGGACTGGCCGTGGGCGCAGCCGCAGTCGGCACCCACAGCTTCTCGCACGGCATGCTGATCTGGGCGGCCGTTCCCGCCTGGATGTTGCTGCGGTCGCCCTTCGCGGACGATCCCGGCGACGAACGCCGGCGCTTCCTGTTCGGATGGGCTGTGGCGGCGGCGTTGTTTTTGGTGCCCTACTTCACCGTGGACTACCGCGTGGCCACCAATCACGAATACGGAGTGGGCGTCGGCAATCGCACGCCCTTGGTCGCGTACGCCGGAGAGGCGCTGGCCTCGCCGCTCGTCGTGGCCCACTTCTACCTCTCGATGGTCGGGAGCCCTCTCGCGCGGCTGGGACCGTGGGCGCCCGAGCAGGTGGCGCTGGGCTGGGGGTTGGTGGTGCACGGTCTGCTCGCCGCCGCGCTGGCCGCCGTGGTGGCCGCCCGCGACCGGGTGCTCTGGATCCGCAGCGTTCCGTGGTGGGTCCTGGCCGGAGCGACCCTCGTGGCCTGCGGCCTCGCGGCTCTGGGGCGGGCCGTGGCCACCAACGGGCTCTACGCCCTCGCCCCTCGGTATGTGAGCGTGTCGCAGTACGCACTGGTGGCGCTGGTGGCCCTCGGCGCGCTCTTGGCTGCGCGGGGTCCGCGCGCCCGCGCGCTGGTGCTGGCGCTGGCGGTCGCGCTCGCGATGCCCGTGCTGGCGGGCTGGAAGGCGGGGATCGAAGGGATGCGCGCCTGGCAGACCGCGCGCCTGCAGGCGCGCACTTCGCTCTTGTTCATCGAGGAGTTCACCCCCCGTTTCGTGCGCCGCCTCGACTTCGGATGGGAGACGGTTCGCGACTCCGCCCGGGTGTTGGACCGCTACGGCTACCTCGATCCGCCGCTGGCCCGCTCCTCTCGTCCCGACGCCTTCCTCGTGGCCCCGCTCGAAGGCGACGCTGCCACGGGGCGGATCAGCGGGGCGCACGCCGCGGGCCAGCGGCTGGTGGTGCGCGGTGACGCCGCGCTCGCGGGCGGCCGTCCTGCCCACGGAGTGCTCCTTACGGTGGGCGGCGGCCGCGAGCGACGGGTAGTGGGGATCGGTGAGGGCCGGTCGCGGCCCCTGGGTCGCGCCTACCTGCATGACCACCTCTTCGGTGAGGTGGAGCTCGATCCCGAAGAGCCGACCGGAGTCTGGAAGGCCAAGGTGGAAATGGCGCGGCTGCCCGGCGATCCCGTCGTCTACGTCGATGCCTTCCTGGTCGACGCCGGTCGCATGCGTCTCTACCCGCTCGCCCAGCGCGTCTCGTTCTCCCGCGCAGACGTTCGGGTCGAAGTAGAGCCGGTGCCGGCGATGGGCGAGACGAACTAGTGGGGCGCGGGGCGCGCGTCGGGCTGTTCTTGCTCGCGTTCACACCGGCGCTGGCCGGAGCGTTCCTGGTGGCCGAGAACGCCGTGGACGTGCCGCTTGCGGAGGACTGGGCGCGCGCTGGCCTGCTGGAGCCGGGGCTCGCGGGTTCGGACTTCGCGTTGGCTCCAATCCCGCCGATCCCTCGGCTCGCGGCGCGGGCCAACGCTCGCTGGTTCGGCGGCGATCTGACGCTGGACATGGCGTTCGCCTTCGGCCTCGTCCTGCTGGCGGCGTTCTGCGTGCACGGCCTGCTGAGGCGCACCTTCCCGGACGACGCTGGCGCACTGTACGCCAACACCTTCGTCGCAAACCTTCTGCTCTTCTCGCCCATCCAGTGGGAGAGCTTCCTCTGGTCCGCGCGTGCGTGGTCCTTCCTACCTTTCGCCGCGCTGTGTGCGGGGCTTCTGGCACTGGGGTCGCGTTGGCCGAACGGGTGGAAGGTGGCCACCGGCGCGCTGCTGGCTGCGGTCACCGCTGCGACGGTTCCTCTCTCGGCGTTCTTCGCAGCGTCGGGCGAGCGAGCCGGGCTCACCTCACTCCCCAGCCTGCTCGGCAGCCCGTTCGCACGTACGAGCCTGTTGCCCGCGGAGGATCTCGCGCCGGCGATGGGAGTGCTGGTCGCGGCGTTCTTCGTCGCGGGCGCAGCCTACTGCGGAGCCCTCGGGCGCGACTCGAACCTGCGCCGGCGCGCCGTTCCGTGGCTCATCGTCGGCGGCTTCTCGTTCGCGGCGTGCGCGCTCACGCTGTGGGTCGTTGCGGGCGCCGAGGACACTCTGCTCTCCCGTCACGCGACCCTCTCCTTGTACGTGTGCCTGGCCGCGCTGCCGCTCCTCGCTCTGGGCGTGGCCCACCTGAGGGGCCGGACCCTGGAGTCGCGTCCCGCGCTTTGCGCGGTGTTCGAGTGGGCGCCCGCGTTCGGGTTGGGGATCCTCGTCGTGGCGATCGGGCTGGGCTGGCTGGTGGGCCTCCGAGGGATGCAGGAGTGGAAGTCGGCTCGGCTCCAGGCCCGCACGTCGCTCGTCTTCCTGGAGCGCTTCGCGCCGGTTCACCGCGTTCGCCTCGGGGGTACGGCCACGCTCGACGCGCTGCGCCGCGCCGCGCGGGTGCTCGACCGCCACGGCCAGCTTCGCCCCGCCCTGGCGGGGGACGAGGGCTTCGGGCCCTTCGCCCTCGACGGATCGCTGGCCGCCCAGTGGGGTGACATCGAGTCGGCCTGGACTTCCGGTGCTGGGCTGGACCTGGGCGGTTTCGCGTGGTTCGCAGACTCTGGGCGCTGCGCCGACGGCGTGCTGGTCACCGCCCGCATCGGAGAAGAGCCTCGGCGGGTGATCGCCGTGGCCGAGCTCCAGGCCCTCTTGTTCCCGCCCATCCCGGACCACGATCACATCTACAACCATGCCCGCATCCCGCGAGTCGACGAGCGCGCCGCCTGGCGGGTGCGCGTGCCTCTGCAAACGTTGCCCCAGGCCCCGGAAGTCCGGATCGAAGCCTTCGCCGCCGACAGCGAGGCGCTGCAGCTTCACCGTCTGACCCACGAAGTCGTGCTGCGCCGCACCCCTGCCGGGCCGTCGGCCGAGCTCGCGGGGAGCGAAGCCCCATGACACGCTGGGTCCGGATCGCATTCCTGCTGCTCGCCTTCTCGCCGGCGGTTCTCTCCGGAGTCATCGTCGCGAACTTCGCCGTGGAGGTTCCCGTCTGGGACGACCTGGAGCGGGCGACACTCCTCCAGAAGTGGACCGACGGCAGCCTCGACTGGCACTACGTGTACTCGCCCCACATCGAGCACCGCATGACCGTGCCGAGGCTCATCACCCTGACGAGCGCGAGTCTGGGCGACGGGAGCCTCTTGACCGAGCAGGCGGTCGTCTTCGGCATCGTCGTGGCGACGGCGATCCTGGTGTACTTGCTGCTGCGCCAGACCTTCGCGGACCGGCCGCCTCTCGTCTACGCCCTGACGTTCGTCGCCAACGTGTTGCTCTTCTCGCCGTTGCAGTGGGAGACGTTCCTCTACGCCATCCAGACTTCCTTTGTCGTACCGCCCTTCGGACTCTGCCTCGCGCTCTGGGCGCTGAACGCGCGGTTCGGGTACGTGGCGAAGTTCGCGGTGTGCTTCCTGGCGGCGGTACTGGCCAGCAACAGCTTCTCCCACGGCGTGCTCTTGTGGGGAGTGGTATTCGCCGCGGTCGCGCTCCAGCAGCGCTTCGGAACCGCCAGGGTGCGCGTCTCGTTCTTGGCGGCCTGGCTGCTGGTCACGGCGGCGGTGTTGGTGCCCCACTTCACCGTGGACGGCTACGTCAACACCTCCGACTTCGCCTACGTCGAGAAGGGCGAGCGCGCGCCCGGCCTGAGCCTCTCGACGCTTCCGGACCGGATCCCGCGAGCGGTCCAGTTCTTTGCCGCGATCGTGGGCAGCCCGCTGGCTCGCACCACGGTCCTCGACCCCCGCGCGGTTGCTCCCTACGCAGCCGCGATCCTGCTGGGCCTCTTCGGGCTCGCCGCAGCCCGGGCCCTGTGGCGTCGCCGGGATGCGCAGCTCTGGGACCGCTGGCTGCCGTGGCTGGCCGTGGGCGGCTACGCCGTCGTGGTGAGCACGGCGCCGGCCATCGGCCGTTCGGCGCTCCTCAAGTGGAGCTACGGCCTGGTCCCTCACTACCTGACGGTCTCGACGTACCTGCTGCTGGCGAACGTCGTCCTCGTCGCGCTGCTCGTTGAGGATCTTCGGGAGAGGGCGCGACATCCGTGGCTGCGGTCTGGGCTGCCTCGCGCAGCCGCGCTGTGCGCCGGAGCGCTGCTTGCGTTCCAGGCGCTCCAGTGGGGCATCGGGGTGGTCGGTATGCGCGAGTGGCAGTCCGCTCGACTTCAGTCGCGGACTGCGATGCTCTACCTCAACCATTTCGAGCCGACGTACGTCCGGCGCCTGGGCGGCGACCTCGAAGCACCCTACAAGCTCGTCAACCGCCTGCACGAGGTGGGCTACATGAAGCCACCCCTGCTGCCGGACACGCGGCTCTGCCACTTCCGGATCGAACCAGCCCCGCTCGGCGATCGCGATGCCGCGCTGAACGGCGTCAGGGTGGCCGGGGCCAACTTGCTGGTGGAGGGCTACGCGCGCCTGCCCGAGGCTGGACGTCGCGCGGACGGAGTCCTGTTCACGGTCCGCGCTGACGGTGGGATCCGGGTCGTGGTGGCCTCGGGCGAGCTGGCCGGTGTGCCGTACGTTGCGGTCTCCGCGGCCGACCACCGTCTCGACGCCGTGCGGATTCCGGGACTCGCGGAGTACGCGGGTTTCCGCACGAAGATCCCGCTGGATCTCGGGACCGGCGGCGGCGCGCAGGAGATTCAAGTGTGGGCCGTGGACAGCGCGCGGATGCGCGTGCATCCCTTCTCACAGCACGTGGTGGTGAGAGCGGCGTCCGGGCGCCCCCGGGCCGAGTTGCAGGCGGGGCCGGGCCTGCCGAAGCCCGCGGTGTCCGAGGAGTGCCCGGACGCCGGTCGTTGACCTTCGGGGTACCCTATGGTCCCCGTGACGCGGCTGGCCGCGCGAGGAGATCTTGGGTGAGAGGGCGTTGTTTCGGTAGGCGGCTCGTGGGCCTGGCTGCGCTCGCCCTTCTACTCCTCGCGCCCACTTGCGGCGAGGGTCCGGCCGACGCGCCGGTGAGTGTGCGCGGCGAGCTCCGGGTATCGGCCTTCGCTGCGGCACCCGCCGCCCGGCCGGCCGACGAACCTACCCGACACCGGTCGAGCTTCGTCAACGGCGCGCGCTGGCGCGGGATGGAAGACAACGACCTGCGCGGCTTCCTCGACGGCCGCTTCCGCTACGGGTGGAACCAGCCCGGCCAGTTCCATGTCCGCGCGGGGCGCCTCAAGGGAGGGGTGCGCTGGGGTGAGTACGAGCTCTTCCGCACGCTTCACAAATGGGAGCGAGTCGCGCTCCCGCCCGGCGCGCAGGTGGAGGCGGCCCGGATGCGGATTGCAGTCGAGGAGTCCGCGCCCCTCAGTCGCCGGGTCACCTTGCTCCTCTACGAAGTGAAGCCCGACTTCGATCCGGGCCAGGGCGGCACGCGGGGCGACAACCTCTCACCTCCGAAGAAGGGCGAGGTGTGGTGGGGCGAAATCGGTCACGAGGAACGCGCCTGGGGTCTTCCCGGGGCAGGCTTCGCGTCGGACGTGGATCCGGAATCCGATACCGGCGCCCAGGCCCTCGCCGAGGTCGTGGTGGACCGGGACACTCGCTGGACGGTCCTCGAATCCCCGGCGCTCGCCGAGTACGTGCAGCGCCGGCTCAGCGAAGGGCGCGCGCTCCAGTTCCTTCTCAAGCTCTCGGATGAGGACGAGGATTCGCGCGGCACTTCCATCAAGATGTTCTCGGGCAATATCGGCCTGGACCGGAACCCCGCGCGGCGGCCGCGCCTGGAGCTCGACTGGGTCAGCGATCACGAGATCGCCTCTGCCCGCCAGCGCGTGCATCTCGAACACGGGCGGGTGGCCGACGTGCCCCTTCCCGATGCGCCGGGCGCGGTGGCCTGGGCGGCCACGTTCCTGCCAATGGAGGGGAGCGAACATCCCGGGATGGAGGCGGCCGTGGGGGGCTCACAGTGGTCTCGCATTGGGCCGGGCGGGGTCGAAGGCGCCGGGCCGCTTGCGTTGCGCCTGGTCTCGGCGCGCGATCCCATCGACCGCAACACGCCGTTCCGCGCGAGCTTCCGCGACACGTGGGTCACCTCGGCGCCGGCCGAGTCTCAGGTGGTGCGTTTCACCTTCGTCGATCCCAACGGCGAGGCGCACGAGGTCGCGGGCGAGTACGACGGCGACTCGCGCTGGCGCGTGGAGTTCACGCCCGACCAGCTGGGCCGCTGGCGCTATTGGTTCGAACACGATCTAGACGAGCCGGGCTGGCGCAGCGCGGACGGGGTATTCGACGTGCTCCCCGGCGACCGCGCGGCGATCGCCCGCCAGCTGGCTAGCCTGGCCGCAGCGGCCCACGAGCCGGCGCGGCAGGACGCCAACGCGGCCATCGGGATCTACGGCTCCGAGTTCTGGCGGCTCGAGCGCGCCGCGACCCAGGCGTTTGCCGGGGAAGGTTGGTCCAGCGATGCGGCGAGCGCGATGGACGCGGAGATCGCAGCCGTCCGTCGCAGCCTGGATCCTCGCAAGGAGCTACCCGACCGGATCGGAATGCGGCCTGCCAAGATCGTCTTTCCCGGGGAGGACGAGAAGAAGTAGCCGGGCTCCTACCGACGTCGCCTCATCGACTGGGCTCCGCCTGTTGCTGCCGGCCCCCGCCGTACACCGAGTACTCGAAGCCCTGGCCCAAGGAGAGCGTGGTCGATGCGAAGCCGTGGGCGCCCGACTGCATGTGCTCGACGTACGGGCGCAGCGCCTTGCGGAAGGTGAAGATGTTGTCGGCGATCACGACCGCGCCCGGACGCAGCCGCGGCGTCAGCAGCTCCAGCACCGGCAGGTACAGGTCCTTCCAGCCGTCGAGGAAGACCAGGTCCACGGGCTCGGGCACGTCCTTCAGCGTCTCCTGCGCGTCGCCGAGACGCACATCGGCAACGGCGTCGAGCCCGGCCTCCTTCAGGTTGGCCGTGGCCACGGCGTGCTTGGACGACTCGATCTCGCTGCCGACCACGATCCCACCGCCGTTGTCGCTCACACCCGCGGCCAGGTAGACGGTGGAGATCCCGAACGAGGTCCCGAACTCCACGACGCTGCGTGCGTCGAGCGCACGGGCGGTCAGGTAGAGAAACTCCCCGCACTCGCGGGAGACCGGGATGTAGAATTCCTTCATCGCCTCCGGCGTGATCACTTCCATGAACGGCTTGCGCCGGATCCAGCCGCCCACGACGGTGGGCAGGAGCGTGAGGAAGCGCAGTCGGTCGCCCTTGGCATCGGCGTGCAGGCGTTCGATCACGGAACGGACGGGGCCCCGG
>CAXMOD010000149.1:0-6857 GCA_964194905.1 uncultured Desulfobacterales bacterium
GCAGAAGGCCGTAGACAAGGACCCGGCCCTCGCCGGGGCACTCTACCGGCTCGGCCTCGCAACGCTGCGCAGCGGCGAGCGCGAAGCCGCCGCGCAGCACCTCCGCGCTGCACTCGCTACAGGAGGCTTCCCGGAAGCGGAAGCCGCTCGCGCGGAGCTCGTGCGCCTCGAGGCCAGCGCCGACTAGATCTCCGAGGTCTCCGCGCCAGACACCGCTGCGCCCGCGAGCGACGTGTGCGGATTCGACCGCCCCCCCCGAGCTCCGCGCCTTGAACGGCGCGCGACGATCGCCAATCCTAGCCGCGTGCCGGAGCTGCTCTGGGAGCCCTCACCGCAAGCGGTTGCCGCGGCGCGCATCACCGCGTTCCGCCAGCGCATGGAGGAGCGCAGCGGGCGCCCGCTGCCGGACTACGACGCCCTCTGGTCATGGTCCGTGTCGGACCTGCCCGCCTTCTGGGCGGCGGTGTGGGACGAGAGCGGCATCCTCCACGAGACGCCCTACCAGCGCGTGGTGGACGACCCGGACCGGCTTCCCGGCGCGCGCTGGTTCGAGGGGGCGCAGCTGAACTTCGCGCGCAACCTGCTGCGCCGCGACGACGACGCCACGGCGATCGTATTCCGGAGTGAGCGCGCAGCAGAGCCGAGCCGCCTCGGCTTCGCGGAGCTGCGCCGGCTGGTGGCGCGTCTGGCGCGGGGCCTGCGCGCGGCCGGCGTCGGGCCCGGCGATCGAGTGGCGGGCTTCCTGCCCAACCTGCCGGAGACGGTGGTCGCCATGCTCGCCGCCACGAGCATCGGCGCGGTGTGGTCGTCCTGCTCCCCGGACTTCGGCGTCTCCGGGGTGTTGGACCGCTTCAGCCAGATCGAGCCGCGCGTCCTGCTCACGGCGGACGGCTACCGCTACGGAGGAAAGCGCTTCGACTCCCTCGCCGTCGCAGCGGAGCTGGTGCGGCGCATGCCCTCGGTGGAACACGTGGGCGTGGTGCCCTACGTCGACGGCCCTGACGCCGAGCCGGACCTCGCCGCACTGCCGGGGGCGCGTTTGTTCGCGGACTGGTTGGGGCCCGACGACGACCCGCCTCTGGAGTTCGCGTCGCTCCCCTTCGATCACCCGGTCTACATCCTCTACTCGTCGGGCACCACCGGCGTGCCCAAGTGCATCGTCCACGGCGCCGGCGGCCTCCTGCTCCAGCACTGGAAGGAGCACGCCCTGCACACGGACCTGGGCCCGGACGACCGGCTCTTCTACTTCACGACCTGCGGCTGGATGATGTGGAACTGGCTGGTAGGGGCCCTAGGGGTCGGCTCGGGCATCGTGCTCTTCGATGGCTCCCCCTTCCACCCTGACGGCGGCGCCCTCTTCCGGCTGGCCCAGGAGGAGGAGGTCACGGTCTTCGGCACCAGCGCCCGCTTCCTCGCTGCGGCGGAGAAGGAGGGTGTGGAGCCGCGACGAGACGTCGCGCTGCCGCGCCTGCGCGCCCTGCTCTCCACCGGCTCGCCGCTCCCCGCCGAGGGATTCCGCTACGTCTACCGTGCCGTGAGCGATGACTTGTGCCTCTCCTCCATCGCCGGCGGCACCGACATCTGCTCTTGCTTCTTTCCGGGCAACCCGGCGCTGCCGGTGCACGCGGGCGAGCTCCAGTGCCGGGGACTCGGCATGGCGGTGGAGGCATGGGATCCGGACGGACGCGCGCTCGTGGACGAGAAGGGGGAGCTGGTCTGTACGCGGGCGGCGCCCTGCATGCCGGTGGGATTCTGGAACGATCCGGACGGGAGCCGCTACCGGAGCGCCTACTTCGAGCGCTTTCCCGGCGGCTGGCACCACGGCGACTACGTGGAGATCACCTCGCGCGGCAGCGCGGTGGTGCACGGCCGTTCGGACACCACGCTCAATCCCGGTGGCGTTCGCATCGGCACCGCCGAGATCTACCGGCCCGTCGAGACCCTCGACGAGGTGGAGGACGCGCTCGTGATCGGCCACGACCGGGACGGGGACGTGCGCGTGGTGCTCTTCGTCAAGCTGCGCCCGGGGGTGGAGCTCGACGACGCGCTGGCCGAGCGCATCCGCGCGGCGATCCGCCGCCGCGCCACGCCTCGCCACGTGCCCGCCCGCATCGTTGCGGTGGACGACATCCCCTACACGCGCAGCGGCAAGAAGGTGGAGCTGGCAGTGCGCGACGTGGTCCACGGGCGCCCCGTCGCCAATCTGGAGGCCATCGCCAATCCGGACGCGCTGGAGGGATTCCGCAATCGCGCGGAGCTCGACTAGCGGCCGCTCACGACGGGCCGCCCACGGCCTCCCAGTGGTGGCGCAGGCGCAGAGCCGCCTCGAAGAGCGGGACGACCTCGACCACCTCGTCCCAGGGACCGCCGCGCAGCTCGCGGTAGGCACGCTCCACGTTGAAGACCAGACGTTCCGGCTGGGTCCAGCGCGCGTAGGGTCCCAGGTCCATGCGGCGCGCGGCTTCTTCGGCCGGGATCTCCATCTCGTGGAAGCGCTTCGCCTCCGCGAACACGTAGCGGAGATAGTCGCGCAGCTCGAGCGCGCCCTCGGGCCCGCAAGGCTCCCCGTGACCGGGCACGATCACCTCCGGCTCGAGGGCCGCGATGCGCTCGAGAGCCTGGGCCCAGCGCTCGGTGGTGCCCTCCCAGCCGATGGGCGTGCAGTGGTGGAAGAGCACGTCGCCGGCGAACACGACGCCGTCTTCGGGCAGATGCACGATCAGGTCGCCGCCGGTGTGCGCCGGGCCGACGTACACCAGCTCGACGGCGCGACCGCCCAGATCGAGGGTGAGGCCCGCGTCTTCCACCAGGCGATTCGGCGGCGTCACCTCCACATCGCTGAAGTCGAACGCGCGGACGTCGTCTGCGAACCAGCGAATGCCGGGCGGGAGGTCCGCAGCAGCGAGCATCGCCTGCAGCTGCTCGGGCTTCAGGTCACGGGTCATGGCCTCGGCGCAGAAGCGATGGCCGTAGATCTCGGCGTCGCGCAGGAGCTGGTTGCCCCAGCAGTGGTCCGAGTTGTGGTGGGTATTGACCAGGCGACGCGGCTCACCCGCCAGCACACCGGCGTAGAGCGCGAGCATGCGACGCGTGTGGCCCACGTCCATCAGGGTGTCCACCACCAGCCCGCCGTCGCGCGCGACGAACCCGGAGTTGCTCCATCCCCAGCCACGGTCCGGCTGGACGCAGGCGTAGACGTCGTCGGCGACCCGGCGCAGTTCCACGGCTAGCCCCCTTCCTCGTCCCCGTTCGAGCGGGAGACCGAGAGGCGAACGCGTGCGGGCTGGAGGCTCCTCACCGCGAGTCCGGGCGCGTGGGACACCGCATCTTTCGACAACGTGAAGGTGCGGCGCCCGAGCTGCACGAGGAGCGCGTCGACATGCACGCTGAGCTCGTCGTCCCCCGCCAGGTAGAGCTGCCTGCGCGGTCCCTCCACCACGACCTGTATCTCCTGGGGCTCGACCGATTCGAGCACCCACCCGTCGGGCAGGTTCTCCACCACCACGAGCGCCGTGCGCGTGGCCTCGACCAGGCCACTCCCGGCCACGAAGACCATCCAGAGGACGGCGGCGCCCACCGCCGCCATCAGCGCCTCGGGCCAGCGCCGTAGGACCTCCCGCAACACGCCGCCGGGCGCGGGCGCGGTGGCGGCCGCGAAGCCGCGCAGGTTCTCCACCAGCCCGTCCGGTCCGGAGAGCCGCCGGATGTGACCGTCCTGGGCCACCGACACCGTGCCTCTCTCTTCGGACACCACCACGACGAGCGCGTCGCAGACCTCGGCCAGGCCGAGCCCTGCCGCGTGGCGGGTGCCGCCCCCTTCGAGCTGCCCGCGGTCCTCCGACAACGGCAGGTGCACGGCGAAGCGGTCCACGCGGTCGCCCCGCATGAGAACGGCCCCGTCGTGGCCCGGCGAGTTGGGGTCGAACAGCGAGAGCAACAGCGGCTCGGTCGCGCGCGCGTCGATGGTCACGCCACCCTCCACGTGGCGGTCCAGCGGCTCACGGCCCGGAATCACCAGCAGCGCGCCGCGGTTGGTGCGCACGAGCTGGGTCACCGAGCGCACCAGCGCGTCGGCGGCGGAGTCCGGGGTCTGGGGTGCCTTGCGGCGCAACCCCCAGACGCCGATGCGTTCCACAAGGCGACGCAGGTCCTCCTGGAAGACGACCACCAGCACGATGACGAAGACCGCGAAGAAGGCCTGGAGGATGCGGGCGGTGAGCACCAGATCGAAGCGCTGCGCAGTCCAGTAGACCGCCCCGAGCACGCCGAAACCCACCACGGCCACCGCGGCGCCGGAGCGGCGCAAGCCCAGGATGGCGACGAACAGCAGGACGGCCACCACCGCAACGTCCACGACGCCCTGAACGCCCAGCTCCGAGAATGCAGCCCCCACCGGTGCAGGGAAGCATACGTGCGATGCCGGGGGTGCCTCAACCACCCCCTCCGGGAAGCCGATGAGCCGGTCATGCGACGCTGGAGCGCGATCTTCTGCCTTCTCGCCGCCGCCTGCCTGACGTCGGGCTGCTTCGTGTGGGACGAAATCGAGGCTGGCCAGGAGCTCATGGACCAGCACCGCCCGGCCCGGGCCAAGGCCGAGGAAGACGCCGCGGAACAGCACCCCTCCGAAGACTCGGCGCCCGGACTCGTGGCCAAGGTCAAGGACTGGTGGTCCGGCCTGGGCTCGGAGAGCGACCAGGCGACCCAGCGCGACAGCGGCCCGCCGCCCCACCCGGACGACGTCCTAGGCACATGCGACCTGGGCGGCAGCCTCACGTTCATGCGCAAGTTCGACTGCCAGCGAAGGGGCGGGAGCTTCAAACCCCGTCGAAAGTCGGGCTCCTAGGCCCGAGCGCCGGCGTCTGGTGGCTGGGTCTGCGCTCGGCGGCCCCCCGGAGCCCGCGAGCCCAGGGATCGACGCTCGGGGCCCGCGTCTGGGCGCCCAGCGGGGCTCCTCCCCGGCCCGCCCCGGGCCGGGAGGCGAATCCGCCCGATATCCCGTACCCTTCCGCAGTCGATGGGAGCCCGGTCCACGCAGACCGGGGCGCGCCACCAGGGCGGCCGTCGTCTGGTCGAAGTGCAGCCGGGCGACGTCGAGGCCGCCGCGCGCCGCCTCGGGATCGAGCAGCTCCACGCGGAACAAGAACGCGTGTTGGGAGACGTGTGGGCGGGGCGCGATGTGCTGATGGTGCTCCCCACCGGCTTCGGCAAGTCCGCGTGCTACCAGATCCCCAGCATGGTGCTGCCCCAGCCCGTGCTGGTGATCTCCCCGCTGCTGGCGCTGATGCGCGACCAGGAGCAGAAGATGCTCGCCGCCGACGTTCCGGTGGTGCGCATCGACGGCACCCTGCGCGGCAAGAAGCGCGAGGCCGCGTTCGAGCGGGTCTCCGCGGGCGGCCCGCTGCTGGTGATGACCACCCCGGAGACCGCCGACAACGACGACCTGGGCGACGCCCTCAAGCGTTCGGGGGTTTCGCTCGCCGCGGTGGACGAGGCTCACTGCATCTCGGAATGGGGCCACGACTTCCGCCCCTCCTACCGCCGCCTGGGCCCGCGCCTGAAGGAGCTGGGTGCGCCCCCGCTGCTGGCGCTGACCGCGACGGCCACCCCCCACGTGCGCGACTCCATCGTGACCGCGCTGGCCATGCGCGATCCCTCGGTGATCGCGGACTCGCCGCACCGCGACAACCTGGCTTTCGAGGTGCTCTGGTGCGAGGGAGACGCGCGCCTGCGCGCCATGGTGCGTCTGGTGCGGCGCCTGCGCCGCCCCGGGATCGTGTACTGCACCACGACCCGCGAGGTGGACGAGGTCTACACCATCCTGCGCCGCTTCAAGGTCCCGGCCACGCGCTACCACGGCAAGATGACCGCGAAGGAGCGCGAACGCGAGCAGACACGCTTCATGAAGCGCGGCCGTCGCAGCGTCATGGTGGCGACCACCGCCTTCGGCCTGGGCATCGACAAGCACGACATCCGCTACGTCCTGCACGCCCAGGCGCCCGCCTCGCTGGAGCAGTACGTACAGGAGGCCGGCCGCGGCGGCCGCGACGGCCGCAAGTCGAACGCCCTGTTGCTCTTCGATGCGCAGGACCGGGCCATCCACGAGCTGCTGCTGTCGCGCAGCCGCACGCGTCCCGACCAGCTCTTCCGGCTGGGCAGCGCCCTCGCCGCTTGGGCCGACGAGGGACGCGCCCCATCGCTCGAAGCGCTCGCTCTCTCGGCGGAGCTGGGGCCCCGCATCGCCTCGGCGCTGCTCGCCAAGCTCGAAGAGGCGGGCCTGGTGCGCAAGGAGAAGGGCGAGATCGAGATCCTCCGCCCGGCCGAGACCGTGGAGGCGGAGACGCGCGAGCTCGCCTCCCAGTTCGAGCGCCTGAAGCGCGAGGACTCGCGCCGGCTCGACACCGTCAAAGCCTACGCCGAGACCGAGGAGTGCCGCGCCGTGTTCCTCCAGCGCTACTTCGGCGAAGAGGCAGGCGACCCGTGCGAGCTCTGCGACGTCTGCCTCCGGCGTGACGAGCGCCCCGCCAGCTTCTTCTCCCCCATCGCCAACCCCAATCCGCCCAAGCGCCCCGGGCGCGCCAAGGGCAACCGGCGCGAGCGCTCAGGGCGCGGCCGGGGCCGCAGACGGCGCTCCGGGCGCAGCGCTGCGAGCGCGGAAGGCGGTCGCCAGGAGACCGGCAGCGCAGCGCGTTCGACCGGGCCGAAGGCCGCTTCGAACGGCGGCGCTCCGAACGAAACCGGGTCGGGCGAGAAGCGCCGCTCGCGACGCGGACGGCGCGGTGGCCGCGGGCGACGGGGCGGTCGGGGCCGGCGTCCCAACCGAGCGCCCGACTCCGAGAAGACCGACTAGCGAGGCGGCG
>CAXMOD010000150.1:0-6822 GCA_964194905.1 uncultured Desulfobacterales bacterium
TCAACGTGATCGCCCTCACGGTGTCGCTCGGCGCCGTCTTGGAGCCAACGCGACCCGCGGGCATCGCGTCGGAGCATCTCGACCTGCTGCGCCGGGCACTCGCCCACTACGGTGTGTCCGACTTGACGCCGACGCCCGAGCTCGAGCGCGCGGTGCTGCGACTGTTTGCGTCGCGGCGCTCGGCGGGCGCCCGCAACCGCATCGGAATGGCGATCCTGCGCCGCCTGGCGGGGCTGGCCGCATCGGGGATCGCGCTGGGCCGTGACGAGGCGCTGCGCGATGCCCTCTCGCGTCTCGTCGCCATGCGCGGTCACGTGCCTCACGCTCTGGCGGACCTGGCCGCCGAGCTGCGTTGGGCGCTCTTCGACGGGCCCGAGATCGAGGGCCGCGTGGACGTGTCGGCGCAGCTGGAGAGCCGTCTGGAGGCCGCCGACGCCGGGCATGCAGAGCTTCCGGAAGCCATGCTGCTGGAGCTCTCGGACGCGCCGCGCCGCGTCTTCGATCGCGTCGGCGGCTGGCTCGCCGAGAACGACCCGCGCCGTGTCGCCCTCGCGCTGGGAGCCCACCTGCGCCGCCTCTACACGCCCAGCATCCCCGAGACGCGCGAGGCCTCGCGGGTGGGTACGGATCCGGTGGAGGTCCTGGTGTTCCCCGACGGTCGCCGGGTGGCCGGTGTGGTGCTGGTGCCGGAGCGGCTGGCCGAGGGTCTCGCGGCGCTGTGCGGCGAGGACTGGAGGTCGCGCGCCGCCCTCGAGGTCTTCGTCCGCCTCGACGACGAGATGCCCTTCGAGCCGCTGGAAGAGCAGGTCCACGCGTTGCTGCAGCAGCACCGCCCCGCGCACCGGGTCACGCTCAACGGCATGCGTGCCGGCCGCTCCGACCGGCACTCGACCTGGCGCTGCAGCGCCGACGGCGCGGAGCGCGCGGACGAGCTCGTCGGCCTTCACCCGGAGACGGCGGCGCGCGTCAACCTCCCGCGTCTCGGGCGCTTCTCCCTGGAGGCGCTGCCGGGCGCCGAGGACGTGCACGTCTTCCACGGGCGCAGCGTCGACCAGCCCGAGGACGAGCGCGTATTCGTGCTGGCCGAGGTGCGTGGACGGAGCGGAGGCGACGTGGAGCGCTGGATCCCGTCCTTCGAGCGCGCGTTCAACGAAGCGGCGCGCACGCTGCGCGTCACACTCGCCGCGCGCGACGAGCGACGCCGCCTGCAGTGGAACCGCATCAGCGTCTTCGTCGGGCCCGCAGTGGCCGTCGGTCCGGAGCTGGCGCAACAGCTCTCGGTGCGGCTCTTCCCCGCCACGCGTCACCTGGGCCTCGACCGCGTGGTGGTGGGGCTACGGCTGCTCGACCCCGAAGACGAGATGGGCGAGGCGCGTCCCATCGAGGTGGTGATCGCGGACCCCACAGGGAGCCGCATCGAGATCGCGTGGCGCGAGCCGCGCGACGCACCCCTCGAGCCCGCGACCGCGTACGAACGCAAGCTCGTGGACGCACGCCGCCGCGGCCTCGTCTACCCGTACGAGATCGTGCGCATGCTGACGGGGGGCGGAGTCGGGGGGCCCGGACGCGCAGCGGGACACGGCGCGCCCTCGGGCGGAAACGGCGCCGAGTCGGGCCTTCCGCCCGGAATCTTCGAGGAATACGACCTGGATCCCGAGGCGCCGGGCCCGCGCGCGCTGCGCGTGGCTCACCGCGTGTACGGTCAGAACCGCAGCGCCGTCGTCTTCGGGGTGATTCGAACGCCGACGGTACGCGTGCCCGAGGGCATGCGCCGCGTGCTCATCCTCTCGGACCCGACGCTCGGCATGGGTTCGCTGGCCGCACCGGAGTCCGACCGCGTGGTCGCGGCGATCGATCTGGCGGAGACGCTGGGCGTGCCGGTGGAGTGGGTGCCGGTATCGAGCGGCGCGCGCATCTCCATGGACAGCGGGACCGAAAACCTGGACGCCACCGCCCGGGTGGTGCGTCGTATCGTGACCTTTACCCAGGGCGGCGGGGTCATCCACCTGGTGGTGCACGGTGTCAACGTGGGCGCCCAGAGCTACTGGAACGCGCTGGCGACCATGCTGATGCACACACGTGGCGTGCTGATCATGACGCCCGGTGCGTCGATGGTGTTGACCGGGCGCGCCGCTCTCGAGGCGTCGGGCGGTATCGCCGCGGAGGACGAGGTGGCCATCGGCGGGTTCGAGCGGGTGATGGGGCCCAACGGCGAGGCCCAGTACTTCGCCTCGAGCCTCGCCGACGCGTTCCGCATCCTCTACGCCCACTACGAGTACAGCTACGTCGTGCCGGGCGAGAGCGAGCCGCGCCCCTTCGAGACCTCCGATTCAGAGGAACGCGACGTGGGGCTCGACCCGTGTGAGGACGACGGGAGCAACGGCTTCGCGCGCGTGGCCGAGATCTTCGACGAGGCGAGCAATCCGGGCCGCAAGCGAGCGTTCCCCATGCGCTCGCTGATGGGCGCTGTGGTGGACCGTGACGGCGCTCACCTGGAACGCTGGGGCGCCTGGGTCGGCGCCGAGACGGCCATCGTGTGGGACGCCTTCCTGGGCGGGCGGGCGGTGTCGCTGATCGGGATCGAGAGCCGCAGTCTGTCACGTCAGGGCTACCGCCCTTCCGACGGCCCCGAGAGCTGGACCGGAGGCACGCTCTTCCCGCTCTCCTCCAAGAAGGTGGCCCGTGCGCTCAACGCTGCGAGCGGCAATCGCCCGGTGGTAGTGCTGGCGAACCTCTCCGGCTTCGACGGCTCGCCCGAATCCATGCGCAAGCTGCAGCTCGAGTTCGGCGCCGAGATCGCGCGCGCGGTGGTGAACTTTCGGGGGCCGCTCGTCTTCCTCGTGGTGTCGCGCTACCACGGCGGCGCCTACGTGGTGTTCTCCAAGGCACTGCATCCCGGAATGTACGCCGCGGCGCTGGAGGGTTCCTACGCTTCGGTGATCGGCGGCTCCGCGGCGGCCAAGGTGGTCTTCAGCCGTGAGGTGCGCGCGCGTGCCGCGGCCGACCCGCGTCTGGCGGGCTTGTTCGGCGAGGCGCGCGAGCGCGCCCTGCGCGAGCTCGAGCTGGAGAAGCAGGCGGAGCTGGCCGACGAGTTCGATGCGGTGCACAGCGTGGCGCGAGCCCAGCGCGTGGGCTCCCTCGATGCCATCGTGGCCCCGGCCCGCATGCGCCCCTTCCTGATCGACGCGCTGCGCAGCGCCGCCGGGCCGCTCAGCAAGTTCCGCGAGTGAACTCGAGAAAGGGGACGGGCCGCAACGAGGCTCCGTTCGTTGCGGTCAGGTGCCGTCGGGGCGGGTGCCCAGGACCCCCTCGGATTCCAGCGCGTCGAGCTCGGCTTCCGAGAGCCCGGCGATGTCGCGGAGCACGTCCCGGTTGTGCTGTCCCAGCGTGGGAGCAGGCGCCCGCAGCCAGCGCTCCACGCTCCCGTAGCGGAAGGGAACCGTCGGCGCCGGGTGCGTGCCTACGACCGGGTGGTCGAACTCCTCGTAGAAGCCGCGCGCCGACATCTGCGGATGCACGCTGCAGGCGCGCGGGTCCGCCACCGGTGCCGCGGCCACCCCTGCGGCGTGGAGCGCTTCCAGTACGGCAGCGCGCTCGCGAGCCGCGAACCACGGGCGCAGCTCCACATCGATCGCGTCGTGCTGCGCGCGTCGCCCCGCGAGCGTGGCGAGCTCCGGATCCCGCGCCCAGCCCAGTTTCCCGACCTCGTCCTCGAGCAGCCCAACGAGGGAGCGCCACTGCTCGTCGTCGGCGACCGACAGCGCGAGCCAGAGAGGATTCGTCGTCGGGTCGTGGCCGAGACAGGGGTAGAGGCCCTGAGGCGCGGCCATGGGAGAGCGGTTGCCCTCGCGCTGCATCAGATTGCCGTACGCCGTGAACTCGACCAGTTGCTCCGCGGCCGCGTTGAGGGCGCCCTCGACCATGGCGCACTCCACGTGGACGCCCTCACCGCGCGCGCGGCGTTCCTCCAGCGCCACGAGGAACGCGAAAGCTGCGTGCATACCGGCGAGCGGGTCGCACGGGCCGCGCTGGATGCGCGGCTGGTCGTCGGCATGGCCGGTCAGCCAGGCCAGCCCCGAGAGCTGCTCCATGGTCTGGGCGAAGCCGGTGTTCTCCCGCCACGGCCCCGTCAGGCCGAACGCGGGCATGCGCACCAGCAGCGTCTGCGGCGACAACGCGTGGATGACGTCCCAGGTGAGCCCGAAGCCCTCGAGGACGCGCGGCGTGAAGTTGTCGAAGACCACGTCGCAGCGGGGCAGCAGGCGCTTCATGGCCTCGATGCCGCGCGGGTGGGTCAGGTCGATGGCGATGCCTCGCTTGTTGGTGTTGGCGGCCAGGTAGAAGTGACTGCATTCCCACCACTCGGGGTGCTTCGTCGCCAGCATGCCGCCCACCATGCGCATTCCGTCGGGCCTGCGGGTGGACTCCACGTGGATCACCTCGGCGCCGAGCATGCCCAGCATGTGGGTGGCCGAGGGGCCCGCCCACCAGGCGGTCATGTCCAGGATGCGCAGCCCCGCCAGAGGCAGGTCCGGCGTTCCCGAGGGTGCGGGGCGTCGGTGGGCGCGGGGCTCGATGCGCCCGTCGTGCTCGCCCAGGCGCGGCGCGGAGCGAAACGGCGGGGCCTCCTCTTCGGCGATGCGGTACGGGGGGCGGGGGTGCAGGAAGGAGCCGCTCGGGTCCTTGCGGAATACGCCGCGCGCCACGAGCTGTTCGTGGTGCTGGACGGTCTCGCCGTTGCAGACCGGCGCGACCGGAATCCGCAGCAGCGACGCCTGCTCGACGATTTCCGCGGTCGTGTGCCGCGGGGTCCAGGCGCGAACGATCTCGTTCCACTCGTCGGAGCGCGCCATGCGCCCAGCCACCTGGGCCAGCACTTCGTCGTCCTGGAGGTCGGTACGCCCGATCATCAGCAGGAAGTCCGAGAACTGCTGGCGTGAGTTGGTGCAGAAGCCCACGTAGCCGTCTGCGCTGGGCTCGATGGAGGGCGTCTCCACGGTCATCGGCAGCGGCCCGGCTTCGGGAGCGGCGACGCCGAGGAGGCGCGAGAGCAGGTCCATGTAGTTGGTGCCGGCGATGGTCATCAGCTCGAGGAGCGAGAAGTCCACGTGCTCGCCATGGCCGCTCCGCTGCGCGCGCTGCAACGCGGCCAGCGCGCCGACGGCGGCGAACGTTCCCGCTATCCATTCTGTGATGGCACCGCCGGCCTGGAAGGGCTCCTGCCCGACGAAGCCACGCGTTCCGATCGAGCCGCTGTCCGCCTGGATTGTGAACTCGGTGGCGGGGCGCAGGTCCTGCGGCCCGCCACGACCGAAGGGCGTGATGGAGAGCAGCACCAGGCCGGGGAAGCGGGTCGTGAGCCCGAGCCCGTCCACGACGCCGGGCGCGAAGCTCTCCACCACCAGATCCGCTCCCGCCACCAGATCGAGGATCTCGGCGTCGTCCACCGCGCCGACGACCGCGCGCTTGTTGTGGTGCAGGAAGCGGAAGAGCGCACCATCCGCCTCGCCCAGTTCGGCGCCGCTGGCCGACCAGCGCCGGAGCGGGTCGCCCCCCTCCGGTTCCACCTTGACGACGTCCGCCCCCGCGTCCGCCAGCAGCTTGGTGCAGTAGGCGCCGGCGATGCGCGTGGAGAGGTCGGCGACGCGGAAGTCGCGGAGTCCGTGCACGCTACTCCAGCCCGCAGAGGGCGGTGGCGCTGTCGCGGTGGCGTTCGAAGACCCTGGGCATGGGCGGCTCCTGTGACGGGGTCCGATCATACGCTTTCCCCGAGGGGAAGCTCAGCCTCGTGCGCCGCAGGCGCAGCTTTGGCCTCAAGGGCCCGCCGGGAGAGGTCGATAGGGGGGCCAGATCCCGGGCCACCCCCCAGCTCCGGGCCGTCGCACGAGGAAGGGTTCCATGGCTGACGCGCCTGCCTTCGACTGGGTTTGCAGAGAGCTCGAGCAGCGGACATCGCTCGATCGGCTCGAGGCCCGCGGCACCGTTCGCATCTCGCTCAAGGAAGCGGGTCTCGACGTCCGCAACCTGACGCCGGAGCAGATGAAGGTGGTGCTGGAAAAGGTGCTGCCCAAGGAGCTCGACACGCGCGGCGTCGAGGACGCCGACGGCGTGTGCCGTGGACTCGCGGGCGAGGTGCTCAGCATCGACGCGGGCTCGGGCAGCGGCGAGACCCCCGAGGAGGTATTCCGCCGCCTCGCCGGCGCCTCCGCCAGCTAGGTCCCCCAGCAGGTGGAAGCTTCTCCGCTGATCTGGGTCGGCTTCCTGGCCTTCTTCGTCGTGGCCCTGGTGGTGGGCGTGCGCCTGCTGGTCCTGGCCCACAAGACACGCCGGCTTCCCGAATTCTGCATCGGAGTGGGTGTCCTGGGAATCGGGCCGGTAGGGTTCGGCGCCCAGGTCGCCGCGATGCAGGTGCCGGCAGACTCTCCCGGGCTGGCGCGCGGCGTCGTGGTGCTCGCCTTCGTCGCGGTGGCGGCCGGCGTCTGCTGCAAGCTCGTCTTCAACTGGCGGGTGTACCACCCGGAGCGTCGTAGCTTCATCGGCCTCGTGGCCCTCGCCGTGGTCGCCTACGTGGTGATGTTCGTGGCCCAGGGGCGTCTCGGGTTCCCGGTCGTTGCGGCGTTCGATTGGGCCTACCACCTGCGGATGTTTCTCCAGATCAGCGCGCTCCTATGGGGCTCGGCCGAGGCGCTGCACTACTGGGGCATGATGCGGCGACGCGTGCGCATCGGTCTCGCGGATCCGGTGGTGGCCAACCGCTTCCTGCTCTGGGGAATCGGCGCCTTCGCCGCGGGCTTCGGCTCGCTCGTCGGCACGGTCGCGCAG
>CAXMOD010000151.1:0-4483 GCA_964194905.1 uncultured Desulfobacterales bacterium
GCTGCGCGGGGGGCCTTGGCCGTTCCGTGGTGCGAGCGGCGCGCGCTGCGCACGCTGCGCGCGCGGGGGTGGGATTCGAGGGCCGCCTCCAGCACCTCGTCCATGTGTGTCACGCCGATGAAGGTGATCTTGCGGCGCAGCTCGCTCGGAATCTCGGTCAGATCCTGCAGGTTCGCCTCGGGCACGATCACGCGCGAGATGCCGGCACGCAGTGCCGCCAGCGCCTTCTCGCGAACGCCGCCCACAGGCAGCACGCGGCCGCGCAGGGTCACCTCGCCGGTCATCGCGGTGTCGGCGCGCACCGGGATGGCCGTGGCCAACGACGCCAGCGCCGTGGCGATTGCCACGCCCGCCGAGGGGCCGTCCTTCGGAATGGCGCCGGCCGGCACGTGTACGTGGATCTGGTGGCGCGCCAGCTCGGCATCGTCGATTCCCAGCTCCTCCGCGCGCCAGCGCACGAAGGAGAGCGCCGCGTGGCCTGATTCCTTCATCACGTCGCCGAGCTGCCCCGTCAACACGAGGCCGCGGCCGCGCACGCGGGTGGCCTCCACGCCCAGCACCTCGCCACCCGCCTCGGTCCACGCCAGACCGTTGGAGACGCCCACCTGCGACTCCTGCAACGGCACGTCGGGGCGGATCGGCGGCGGACCCAGCAACGTGGTCACGCGACCGCGCGAGATGCGCAGGCGGCGTTCGTTGCCCTCGGCGACGCGCCGCGCCACCTTTCGGCACAGCGACGCGATCTGCCGCTCCAGATTCCGCACTCCCGCCTCCTGGGTGTACTCGCACACCAGGCGCTGCAGCGCGGGGCCGGAGAGGGACATGTGATCGTCGGCCAACCCGTGGGCGTCCATCTGGCGCGGCAGGAGGTGGTCGCGCGCGATCTCGCGCTTCTCCTCGGGCGTGTAGCCCGCCAGCCGGATGACCTCCATGCGATCGCGCAGGGGCGCCGGAATCGGGTCGAGCAGGTTGGCCGTCGCGATGAACAGCGTGTGGGAGAGGTCGAACGAAAGGTTGAGATAGTGATCGCTGAAGCGGGAGTTCTGCTCCGGGTCCAGCACCTCGAGGAGCGCCGACGCTGGATCGCCGCGGAAGTCGGCGCCGAGCTTGTCCACCTCGTCCAGCATGAAGACCGGGTTGTTGGTGCCCGCCTGCTTCAGCCCCTGCAGCACACGCCCGGGAAGCGCACCGACGTAGGTGCGCCTGTGCCCGCGGATCTCGGCCTCGTCGCGCACGCCGCCGAGGGAGATGCGCACGAACTCGCGCCCCATGGCCCGCGCGATCGAGCGGCCGAGCGACGTCTTTCCCACGCCGGGCGGACCGACGAAGCACAGGATCGGACCACGGGCGTCCTGGCGCAGCTTGTACACCGACAGCAGTTCGAGGATGCGCTCCTTGATCGGCTTCAAGTGGCTGTGGTCCTCGTCGAGGATTCTGCGGGCCTCCTTCAGGTCGAGGCAGTCGGGCGACGACTTCGACCAGGGCAGCTCCACCAGCCAGTCCAGAAACACCCGCACCACCTGCGCCTCGGCGCCGTCGGGATGCATGCGCTCCAGGCGCCGAAGCTGGCGCTCCGCCTCCTCGCCCGCCTCCTCGGGGAGGCCCGCCTCGTCGATCTTGGTGCGGTACTCCTGCACCTCCTCGGCGCGTCCGTCGCCGTCGCCGAGCTCCAGCTGGATCGCGCGCATCTGCTCGCGCAGGAACTGCTCGCGCTGCCCGCGCGACATCTCCTCGCGCGCGATCGACTGGATCTCGGCCTGCACGGAGGTGACTTCGAGCTCCCGACGCAGGTAGAAGTCCACGCGCCGTAGCCGCCCGAGCGGGTCGCTGATCTCGAGGATCTCCTGCGCCTCGTCCATGCGCAGGGGCACGTGGGAGGCCACCAGATCCGCCATGCGGCCGGGGTCCTGCACGTCCGACGTGACCGAGAGCACCTCGGGAGGCAGGTTGCGCAGCGGCAGCAGCTCCTCCACCCGGCCGCGCACGGTACGGATCAGCGCCTCGCTCTCCACCGACCATTCGCACTCGGGGTCCGGATCGAGCGTGGTCGCGCGTGCCCACAGGGCGGCCTCGTCCTCGTGGTATTCCTTGACCTGCGCCTTGGCGAGCCCCTGCACCAGTGTCTTCACGCGGCCGTCGGGCAGGCGCAGGATGCGCATCACCATCGCCACCGTCCCCACCTTGTGCAGGTCGCCGGGGCGCGGCTCCTCGAGCGTGCCGTCCTTCTGCGACAGCAGAAGCAGCAGGCGGTCGCCGGCCAGCGCATCTTCCACCGCAGCGATGGAGCGCTCCCTCGCGACGAAAATCGGCAGCACCATGTAGGGAAAGACGACCAGCTCTCGTAGCGGCAGGACCGGGAGCTCTTCGGGGATCTGGAAGCTGGCGGCGGGATCGGTCATCACGTCACGTTTCGACGCGAGATGAACGCAACTTGAGACGGGAAGGCCGCCCGCAAGGGGCTGATCCCGGCGGGTCAGTCGACGGCGACCACACGCCCCTCTTCGACCTGGAGCAGGAACGGGCGCTTGCGCGCGTTGCCGTCGGACAGAATGCTGGTGACGCCCGACACTCCCGGGTAGGCACGCACGCCGAGCAGGCCCTCGCGCACCTCGCGACGGTCCGACAGGCCCCGAGCCAGCTGTACGAGCACCAGGTTGGAGGCGTCGAACGCCTGCGCGGCCAGCACGTCCGGGTCCTCACCGAAGGCCTCTCGGTAGCGTGTGCGGAACTGCGCGACGAAGGCGACGTGGCTCTCTGCGAAGAAGCTCTCGGTGAAGATCGCGCCTTCCAGGTGATCGCCACCCACCTCCACCAGATCGGGGTGGTTCCAGCCACTCGGTCCGAGGAGCTGCACGCCGCTCACTTCGTGGAAGGCCAGCTGCGGTGCGATCAACGCGGCCTTCTCGTGGGCGTCGGCGATGAAGAGCGCATCGAAGTCGACGATCGGGGGCAGCGGGGTCTCGTCCGGACCCAGTACCGCCGCCGCCTCCTCGCGCAGCAGCGCGGCTTCCTCGAAACCCACGCGCTTGGCGCGGTTGAGGATCTTCTTGCGCTCGCGCAGCGCCTCCTTCTGCGCGTCGTCGAGCAGCAGGTGGCCGGTCAAGCGCCGTATCGGATCGCGGAAGTCCGTGGCGCGCGGCTCGTAACGCCCCACGCCCACGACACGAGCGCCGCGCGCCTCGACCGCGTCCCAGAAGAGGTTCTTGAGTCCCCCACCGTAGGCGTCGTCGGGATGCAGGATGGCGAAGCGTTGGGCACCCAGGGTGCGCACCGCGTGCTCGGCAAGCTCCTCCGCCTCGGCGCGCGGGGTCAGCGCCAGCCGAAACACGTAGGAGCGGCCTTCCGCCACACCCTCGCGTGCGCTGAGCGCGAGCAAGGGGATCCGGTTGTCCTCCGCCGCCTCCGCGGCTGCCTGCGCGGCCGCGCCGAGCAGCGGGCCGACGACCGCTTCCACGTCGGAATCGGCCGCAAGGGTGGCCACGGCGCGCCCCGCGCGAACCGGATCGCCGGCGCTGTCGTGCACCAGGACGCGCATTCCGGCCTCGGCGTTCGGGCCGAACACACCCGCCGCGAGCAGCACACCGCGCAGGCTGGCGTCGCCGAAGCGTGCAAAGGGACCGGACAGGGGCAGCACTACGCCGAGGGTGCCGCGCGCGCCTGCGGTGCTGGGGCCCTCCAAGCGCGCTACCTCACCGAAGCCGGGCAGCTGCGGCGTCTCGACCGAGCGCCGCGCACGCACGCGTGCTGCCAGCTCGTCACGCACCGCCTCGCTCTCGGGTGTCACCGCGCGCTCGCCCGCCGCGGCGAGCGCCTCTTCCGCCGCCTCGAAGTCACCAGCGGAGGCGTGGCGCTCGGCCAGGCGCAGCCATACGCGATCGGCGGGGGGCGCGTTGCCCAGCCGCTTCGCCAGCGACGCGAGGTCGGCGGTGTCGAGCCCGCCCAGCAGCGCGTCGATCTCCCGGTTGGCCGCTTCGCGCTCCACCGCCGAGCGTGTCTCGCTGGCGAGCTGGCCGAGCCAGCGCAACTGACCGGAGCGGTCGTCGCGCGACGCCGCCACCTCGGAGAGCAGCCGGTAGGCCTGGGCGCGCTGCGCGGCGGGCAGGCGCGAGGGCCGGATCGCCGACGCCACGCGATAGGCGTCGTCCGCCCGCCCGGCTTCGCGCTCGAGCACCGCCAGCTGGAGCCGCACCCCGTCGCTGCGTTCGCTTCGCGGCCGACTCCGCAGGGCTTCGGCGAGCACGCTGCGCGCGCCGTCGGGATCGCCGTGCCTCGCGCGCAGCTCCGCCAGCGCGAGCGTCGCGTCGTCGGCGTGGCGACCGTCGCGGTGCGCCGCGAGATACCCCTCCAGGATCGCCTCGCCCCGGGCCGGATCCGCTTCGGCGGCCGCCCGCGCGCCCTCCCACGCGGGATCGGGCGCCCGGGGCGCGCGCGTCGGCGGCGCCGCGCAGGCGAGTACCACGCCGACCCACAGGACCAGCACGCC
>CAXMOD010000152.1:0-14736 GCA_964194905.1 uncultured Desulfobacterales bacterium
GAGCCTGTCCTTGCAGGCGGACGCCAGCCGAAACGCGCCGACGAGGTTGATCTGCAGCGACTGTTCGAAGACCTCGGGGAGATACTCGTTCCGTCCCCCCGGCAGACTCGCGCCGGCGTTGTTCACCAACACGTCGAGCGCCGACTCGCGTGCCGCCAGCTCCTCGGCGAGGCCGTTGCACCCGGCTTCCGTGGAGAGGTTCGCAGGCAGCGAGATGCACGTCCCCGACTTGGAGAGCTCCGCGGCGACGCCGTCGCAGACCTCCTGCTTGCGGGAGGAGATGTAGACCTTGGCGCCAGCCTCGACGAAACCGCGCGCGATCATCAAGCCGATGCCGCGCGACCCTCCGGTCACACACACCACCTTGTCCCGTACCGAGAAGAGCTCGTTCACCGGATCCCCCTGCGCTCGTAGAACCCTCTCGTCCCAGGGACGAAGGGATAGCGCAGGCGGCCGGCTACATCTCGCTGAGGATCTGCGAGCGCTTCGCCTGGAACTCTTCCTCGGTGATGAGGCCCTCGTCGTGGAGGAGCTTCAGCTTGCGCAGCCGCTCCGTGGGGTCGACGCCCGACTGGGTGTCGCCCGACACCGTGGTGCCCGACTGGGTTTCCGCCGCGGTTGGTGCCGGCGCGTCGGCCGGTTCGAGATCGATGCTGAGGGGGATGGTCGCAGGCGGCGGCTCCACCGGCTCCTCGAAGCCCATGCTCCCGTCTTCGTCGAGGTCGAAGTTCATCTCGTTGAGACTGTCGTCCAGCTCACGCATCTGGAACTGGTTGTCGCCCTGGTCGCCCCCCACCGCGAAGGCCACCTCGCCGCTGCCGCGCTCGGGCTCGATCACGAACTCGTCGGCGAAGGCCTTCGAGTCGTCGCCCAGACCGAGCATCGTGGCGTTGGAATCGCCGTTGCCGTCCACGCCGGGCATCATGCCCATGGTCTTCAAGTGTGAGGCGTAGTCCGCCTTGAGCCCCATCTTCGCGGGGTGCTCGTCGCTTTGCTTGAACTCCATCTGGAGCTTGCCGATGCCGAGGGTGTCGCCGGGCTGGAAGTTCTTCTTCTCGCTGACGCGGTTTCCGTTGACGTAGGTGCCGTTGCCCGTGCGGTAGTCCCCCGCCTCGAACACACCGTTCTCGTTCGTCAGCAGCACGTGCTTGCGGGAGACCTCGTCGTCTTCCAGGGTGAGGTCGTTCTCCGGCGCGCGCCCGATCGAAAGGGTCCGCGTATCCCAGATGAGGATGCGGTCTTCCAGCTCGGGCTGCTTCATCAGGAAGTAGAGGTGAGCCATCGCACACTCCGGAATGAAGAGACGTTCCCGGGTGTATCGGCGAAACGCGCCGGCGTCTGAGCCCCCGGCGCGAGAGGGCGCCACCTCATCCGTGCGCAGGCGGACTGGGCAGGCTCGTGCCGTTGCAGAGGATTCCGGCGCTAGCGGCCCTTCCAGACCGGCTTGCGCTTCTCGGCGAAGGCCTTGGGGCCTTCCACGAAATCCTCGCTCTTGAACATGCTGCGCATGCCCTCGTAGAAGGCGGCGTGGGCTTCCTCGAGCGAGGCGTGGTCGCGCCCGTGCTGGGCGACCTCCTTGCTGGCACGCACGGACAGGGGTGCGCCCTCCAGGATCTCGTCGGCCCAGCGCCGCGCGGCGGGCAAGACGTCGTCGGGCGCCACCACCTCGTTCACGAGTCCCATGCGGGCCGCCTCGGAGACGTCGATGCGGCGGCCGGTGAGGATCATTCCCATCGCCAGCTTCTCCGGGATCTGACGCGGCAGACGGTGCAGGCCGCCTCCGGCCGCGGCGAGGCCGACGCGCACCTCGGGGAGCCCGAAGCTCGCCTTCTCCGAGGCCACCACGATGTCGCAGGCCAGCACGATCTCGAAGCCGCCGCCCAGGGCCAGGCCGTTGACCGCGGCGATCAAGGGCTTGGTGAGGTCGAAGCGGCTGGTGAGACCGGCGAAGCCCGTGGCGGGCCAGCTCATGGCGCCCCCCGAAGCCTGGTACTTGAGGTCGTTGCCGGCGCTGAAGGCCCGGTCGCCGGCCCCCGTCAGGATGGCCACCCACAGGTCGTCGTCGCTGGCGAACGCGTCCAATGCGTCCGAGAGCTCCTGGCACGCGGGCGGGTGGATGGCGTTCATCACCTCGGGGCGATCGATGGTGATGAGCAGGATGCGGCCGTCGCGCTCGACGCGGCAGAACTCGGGCATGGGGCACCTCCGGTCGCCGAGTATAGCGGCGCCCCCGCCGGGACCCCGTGGGACCCGCCGTTTGACAGCCTCCGCTGGGTGCACAGCGTTCGTTGCATCGCGGGGGCGAGTGCTCCCGGGAGAAGGAGGTTCGATTCCATGCGTCTTCATTCCTACGACCCCTGGAACGCGCTGCTGCGACTGCAGAACGAGATCGAGCGCGCGTTCGACCAGCCGCACTTCGGTTCCGGCCTGTCGGGTCGCGGAGCCTTCCCGCCGGTGAACGTCTTCCGCGGGAAGGAGGGCTACGTGGCCCGCTTCGAGGTGCCGGGTCTGGCACCGGAGGATCTCTCGCTCGAGTCCCACGGCCGCACCCTCACCGTCGTCGGCAAGCGCGAGCCGCGCGAGCCCAGCGACGGCAGCCTGCACCGGCGCGAGTGCTGGAGCGGTGAGTTCTCCCGTTCGCTCCAGTTCCCCGAGGATGCGGACACCAGCCAGGCCGCGGCCGAGTGCCGGAACGGTGTGCTCACCGTGCACGTTCCCCAGCGCGAGGAGTCCAAGAGCCGGCGCATCGAGGTCGCCTAGTCACCCACGGGTGACGCCAGGAGGATTTTCAGATGGCACAGGAAATCGTGAAGCAGTCCGTGAGCGAAGACGAAGGCACCCGCCCCGGTCGCAGCTATCGTCCGAACGCCGACATCGGCGAGAAGGCCGACGGCGTGTGGCTGACGGTGGACCTGCCCGGCGTCGATCAGGACTCGGTGGAGGTGGGGCTGGACGACGGCGTGCTCACCATCGAAGGCTGCGTGGCGCTCGGCGAGTACGACGATCTCCGCCCGCTCTACTCCGAGTACAACGTCGGCAACTTCGAGCGCCGCTTCCGCGTCTCGAACCGCGTGGATTCCAACGGAATCCACGCGCGCATCGAGCACGGCGTTCTGCACCTCTTCCTCCCCAAGCCGGAGGAAGCGCGGCCGCGCAGCATCGCGGTCGCGGCCGGGTAGCGGGCGCGGGCGGCATTCCAGGAGATGGCGGACTCCAGAGATCTCTACGCGATCCTGGAGGTGGCGCGCGACGCCGGCGAGGACGACATCCGCACGTCCTATCGCCGGCTCGCGCGGCGCCATCATCCCGATGTGAACCCGGGCGACCGCGAGGCCGAGGAGCGCTTCAAGGCCGTCTCGGGGGCCTACTCGGTACTCTCGGACCCCGAGAAGCGGCGCAACTACGACGAGTTCGGTGAGGCGTCGCTCGACTCGGGGTTCGACCCGAATGCGGCGCGGCGCATGCAGGAGGAGTTCGGCGCCCGCTTCGGCGGGGGCGGCGCGGGCCGCTTCGACGGCGAGCAGTTCTCCTTCGGCGGCCTCGAGGACATCCTCTCGGGTCTGTTCAGGAGCGGGGGCGCCGGGGGGCAGGCGCACCTCCGGGCCCGCGGCCCCGACGTGGAAGCCGAGTTGGAGCTCGACTTCCTGGAGGCGGCGCGCGGTTGCGAGAAGCGCCTGAACCTGGCGCGGCCCCGCGCCGACGGCGGTGTGCAGCAGGACACCGTGAGCGTGCGCATCCCGCCCGGCGTCGAAGACGGCGGGCGCATCCGGCTGCGCGGCAAGGGCGGCGACGGCATTGGCGGCGCGCCGGCGGGCGACCTGTTTGCACGGGTGCGCGTTCGCCCGCACCCGGTCTTCCGCCGCGACGGTCTGGATCTGCACCTGACGCTGCCGGTGACGGTGAGCGAGGCGATCCTGGGGGCCAGGGTCGACGTCCCCACCCTCGACGGCCGCGCCACCGTGACGGTGCCGCCCGGCACCGACGGCGGCTCGCGCCTGCGCCTGCGCGGCAAGGGCGTGGAGCGCGAAGGGAGCCGCGGAGACCTCTACGCCGTGGTGCAGATCCGGGTTCCCAAGGAGCTGGACGAAGCCGGCCGTGAGGGGGTCGACCGGCTCGCCGCGAGCGACACCGCCGACCCGCGCAAGGAGCTCTTCCGGTGACGCGCATCCCCGTCGACGAGGTGCTGCGCTTCCTGCGCATCGACGCCGCGGAGCTGCTGGCCGAGCTTCGCCGCGAGGGGCTCTTCGAGGACGACGAGGTTTCGCCGCGCGAGGCCGAGGAGCTGCGCGTGGCGACCGTCCTGTTGCGGGAGCTGGGCGTGAACGCGGCCGGCGTGGACGTGGCGCTGCACCTTCGCCGGCGCCTTCTCTGCCTGGAGGAGCGCATGGGCGCGGTACTGCGTGAGCTTGCCGCGGGCTCCTGAAGGTCCGTGCAGCGGGTCGACGGCCCGGGACCCCGAGAGCTAGCCTGCTTCTCCGGGAGGCACCCACCATGGCATCGGTCGTCGACAACTGGTCCGAGGTCCTGCGCACCCAGAACCTCTCCAGCGACAAGCAGATGGACATGGTCTCGCGCTGGCTGCTCATCACCCGCGCCAGCGTCTTTCCGATGACCCTCACGTCCGCCCTGGTAGGCGGTCTGCTCGCCCTCTCCGGGCCCACGCCGGTCGCCGTGCACTGGCTCTACTTCTTCGAGGCCCTGGTCGGCGTGGTGCTCGCCCACGCGGCCAACAACATGATCAACGACTACTTCGATCTCGCGAGCGGGGTCGACACCGACGACTACGTGCGTGGCCAGTACGCGCCGCACCCCATCCTTTCAGGGCTCATCTCGAAGACGGGTCTCATCACGGCCATCGCCGTCGTCAATCTGGTCGACCTGGCCATCCTGGTGCACCTGACCTCGGCGTGGGGCTGGCTGGTGCCGGCCTTCGCGTTGTCGGGCCTGTTCATCAGCGTCTTCTACGTGGCGCCTCCCCTCAAGCTGAAGCACCGCGGCCTGGGTGAGCCGGGCGTCTTCATCGTGTGGGGTCCGCTGATGATCGGCGGAACCTACTTCGTCACCACCGGACAGCTGCCGTCCTGGGTGTGGGCGGCGAGTCTTCCCTACGCGCTTCTGGTGATGACCGTGCTCTTCGGAAAACACGTGGACAAGCTTCCGGCCGACTCCGCCAAGGGCATCCGCACCCTACCGGTCATCCTCGGCGACGAGCGTGCGCGCTTCTTCACCCAGGTGCTGATCGGCGCCTTCTTCGTCTCGGTCCTCGTGCTGGTGCTGACCGGCATCTTCGGTGTCTGGACCCTGGTCGTGTTCGGCGCGCTGCCGCGCACGCGCCAGGTGGTGGGCGTCTTCCGGCGTCCGCGCCCCGAGACTCCTCCTGAGAACTACCCGATCTGGCCGCTCTGGTACGTGGCCTGGGCCTTCATGCTGACGCGGCTCTCGGGTGGCCTGCTCATCCTCGGGCTCATCGCCAACGCGATCTACCCGATCTTCCTGTGAGCGACCCGGTCGCGCCGGTTCCCTGGGACCGGATCGACACCCTGTTCCTCGACGCGGGCAACACTCTCGTGTCGATCGACTTCCCGTGGGTGGTGCGCGAGCTGGCCGAGCGCGGGGTGGCCGCCGACGTGGAGGCGTTGCGCCGCGCGGAGGCCGCGGCGCGGCCCGATGTGTCGCGTCACGTGGCGGAGCGCGGGCGCACCGAGGGCGAGCATTCCTTCGTCTTCTACCTTCGTTCCATGCTGGCTCGCCTGCCGGCCGCCGCCGAGCTGGGCGAAGAAAAGCGCGCGGCGCTGGCGAGCGAGCTGATGCCGGTACTGCGCGCGGGCGGCAGCTTGCGCCTGTGGTGCCTGCCGATGCCGCGCATCCAAGAGGGGCTGGGTCTGCTGGCAGAGCTCGGGCTGCGCCTGGTGGTGGTGAGCAACTCGGACGGGACGGTCGCCGAGACCCTCGAGCGCGTCGGGCTGGGAGGCCACTTCGAGGTCGTGGTGGACTCGCACCTGGTGGGCTTCGAGAAGCCCGACCCGGAAATCTTCCACCATGCTCTCGCGGAGAGCCGAGCCGACCCGAAGCGCACCCTGCACGTGGGCGACCTCTACGACGCCGACGTGGTGGGTGCGCGCGCCGCCGGCGTCCACCCGCTGCTCCTAGACCCCTACGGAGATTGGCACGGCGTGGACTGCGAGCGCAGTCCCGACGTGCACGCGCTGGCCGAGCGCCTGCGCGACGCTCGCTCCTAGCCCCGGTGAAGGACGTCGGGCGCGGCGTCGCTCCCGACGCGCGCCACGCGGCGAACCCATGCCAACGCATCGCCTCTTGACTGTGGGAACGGACGCGGCCAGACTCCCGGCAGTAGCGGGGCCCTGAGAACGGGGTCTCGGACTGCGGAAAGGAGGCGACACATGGCCAGGGTGCTCATCCCGCGCGAAGCCGTCGCCTCCCCGCGCGCCTGAACGAGGAACCCCCGGGTTCCAGCATTGAACTGGACCCCAACGTTCCCGATGCAGTGACGCTCGCGGCGCCGGCTCTCGCCGTGCCCGCCGTGGGATTCGTCTCTCTCACTCGCCGGTCTCGAACCGGCAGGAGCGTGCATCGTGGAACGAATGGCGACGATCGGATTGGAAGCGATCGGCTGGACGCCCGAGTGGGCGTCCGTCTTCTCGAACCTGGATCCGGGCCGGGACTTCGTCCCCGCCCGCGTGGCCGAAGAGCAGAAGGGCGCACTGCGCGTGCTCTGGGCCGGCGGCGAGCTGTGGGCCGAGGTCTCCGGCCGCCTGCGCTACGTGACGGCGGGCCCGGCCGACTTGCCCGGCGTCGGCGACTGGGTCGCCGTGGCTCCGCGGGTGGGCGAGGGCCGTGCCACGGTTCACCACGTGCTGCCGCGACGCACGGCGCTCCTGCGCAAGGCGCCCGAACGCGCATTCCAGGCGCAGCTCCTGGTAGCCAACGTGGACTGCGTGCTGGTGGTGGTGTCGGCCAATCGCAATTTCCGGCGCACGCGCATCGAACGCATGCTCGCGCTGGTACGCGAGGGCGGAGCCGAGCCCATCCTGGTGCTCAGCAAGAGCGACGTGGCCGATGACCTCGACGGCCTGTTGCGCGAGGCGGAGTCGGCCGCGGCGGGCGCGCCGCTGGTGGCGCTCTCCGCGCTCACCGGCGAAGGTGTGGCGCGGCTGGTTCCGCACCTCGGTTCCGGCCGCAGTGCGGCGCTGCTCGGCTCGTCCGGTGTCGGGAAGTCCACCCTGGTCAACCGGCTTCTCGGTGAGGAGCGATTGGCCACGCAAGCGATTCGCGACGACGACAAGGGCCGCCACACCACGACGGGGCGCGTGCTCGTGCCGCTCCCGTCAGGCGGCGTACTGATCGACACGCCGGGTCTGCGCGAGCTGGGGCTGTGGGAGGACGAGGCCGGAGTCGATGCGGCCTTCCCGGAGTTGGAGGCCCTGCTGGGCACGTGCCGCTTCTACGATTGCGGGCACACGAACGAGCCCGGCTGCGCGGTGCGCGCCGCCCTCGAGGACGGCTCCATGGATCCCGACCGCTGGGCGAGCTACGGCAAGCTGAAGCGTGAGGTCGCGCACGTGGAGGCGAAGCGATCCTCGCGGGCGCGCCACGAGCACCGCAAGAAGATGAAGGCGTTCTCGAAGCGGGTGCGCAACCTGCCCGACAAGCGGCGGCGCCGCGACTGAGGAACGTCCCCTTGTTCCACCCGAGTAGCTCGACCCGCGGGCTAGGCGGCGCGGACGGTGGCGCGGGCGATGCCCATCGGCTCGCTGGGCTGGCCGCTCTCGGAGCCGCGGTCTTCCAGGGTCTTCAGGGTCTCCGCGCCGTCCAACACCTCGCCGAAGATGGTGTGCTTGTCGTCGAGCCACGGAGTCGGAACGAAGGTGAGGAAGAACTGGCTGCCGTCGCTGCCGGGCCCGCGGTTCGCCATGCTGAGCAGGCCCGGGCGGTCGTGACGCAGGCTCGCGTCGAACTCGCCGTCGTATTCGTAGCCGGGACCACCGGTACCGGTGCCGAGCGGGCAGCCGCCCTGGGCCATGAAGTCGCTGATCACGCGATGGAAAGTGAGGCCGTCGTAGAAACCGAGGCGAGTCAGATAGATGGTGCTGGCGGCGTGACGGGGGGCTACGTCTGGGCGCAGACGCACGCTCAGCTTGCCGTGGCTGGTCTCCAACTCCCACAGGTAGGTCTGCTCCGGCTCGAAGGCACACTCGGGCGGGCTCGGCAGCCGGGTCCGCCAGCCGTCGGCAGCGGTGTCGATGCCCGAGTCGGCGATGAACTGGTCGATGACGGCGATCGGGTCGGTGCTCACGGGTCCCCCAGATTCGAATCAGGGGATCAGTAGCACCTTGCCGACGTTCTTGCGGTCCTGGATGTAGTGGTGAGCTTCGGCAGCCTCGTCGAAGGAGAAGGTGCGGTCGACGACCGGGCGCAGCGCCCCTTCGCCTGCCCAGCGCAGCAGCTGCTCGGTCCAATCCCGCACGCGGTCCGCCTCCTCCCAGAGGTGCCCCACGTTGACGCCGAAGACGCCCTTGTTGGCGTTCATCAGCCCGGGCGGGTTGAAGGTCAGCCAGGGCGTCTGGGCGAGGGCGCGCACCACGGCGAACAGACTGCGCACCTTGCCGGGCGAGGCGGCCGACATACCGAACATGCCCAGGCGCCCGGTCGGCGCGAGGCAGCGGTAGCTCTTGCGGAACGACTTGCCGCCCACCGCGTCGAGCGCCAGTTCGACTCCCCGGCCGCCGGTGAGTTCTCGCACACGCTTCTCGAAGTCCTCGGTCGTGTAGTCGATGCAGGCCTCCACGCCGAGGCCCTTGAGGTAGTCGTGCTTGCCGGCCGAGGCTGTGCCGATCACGCGCGCGCCCAGGCGCGCTGCGATCTGGATGGCCGCAATCCCGACTCCCCCGCCGGCCGAATGCACCAGCACGGTTTCGCCCGGCTTCAGGCTCCCCATCACCACCATAAGCTGGTAGGCGGTGATGTAGTTCACCGGGAAGGCGGCGGCCTGATGCAGGGTGAGTTGCTCGGGTCGGGCAAAGACCTGGGCTTCGGGCGCACAGATCGCCTCCGAGTAACCGCCGAAGCGGCACATGGCGAGAACTTCGCGGTCGATCCAGTCGGTCTCCACCTCGGAGCCCACCGCGTCGACGCGGCCGGCCACCTCGTAGCCGGGCACCACCGGCATGGGCGGTAGGTCCGGGTAGATGCCCAGTCGCCCCGCCACGTCGGCGAAGTTCACGCCGGCTGCTTCTACGCGGATGCGGACCTCGTTCACCCCGGGCAACGGGTCGGGTGCTTCGCGCACCTCCAATACTTCGGGCGGACCGGCCTTGGGAATCCACACCTGTCGCATCGCGGTCTCCTACAGCTCCACCTGGTGGAGGACTTCGTCGAGCGCCGACGCACTCTGGTGGAAGACGGGCAGGTCGGTGTGGCGCCAGAGCACGCGCCCGTCGCGTCCGACCAGCACCAGGGCACGCTTGGCCATGCCCAGGAAGTTGAGCGCAGCGTACTGCTTGCACACGGTGCCGCCTTCGTCCGACAGGAGCGGGAACGGCAGGCGGTGTTTCTTGGCGAACGCCTCGTGAGAATCGAGCGATTGCGGATTGATTCCGAGAACTTGCACGGCGAGGTCCGAAAACACCGCCAGGTTGTCACGATAGTTGCAAAGCTGGCGGGTGCAGACCGACGTGTCGTCACCGGGGTAGAAGACGAGCAGCACGGGGCCGCCGGTGAGGCGCTCGGAGAGGCGGATCTCGCCCTCGGTGGAGGGCAGCGTGAAGTCGGGGGCGGGGTCGCCCACCTGGGGGCCTTTGGGCATGATGGCCTCCTATGTGGCTGGCACCGCCGATTCTAGGGCGCTTCGGGGAAATTGCTTCGGGAAGACTGGGCTAGGAGGATGAGCGATGAGCGAAGACCAACGAGGGCGGGTTCCCTGGTTTCTGTGGCCGTTCCACGCGTTGTGGAGGCTCCTGGGCTTCGTCCTGGAGGCCACCGGGCGCCTGCTCTGCGCCGTGCTCGGGCTGGTGGTGATGATCCTGGGCGGGCTGCTGACGCTGTCTGTGGTGGGAGCGCCCCTGGGGGTGCCGCTGCTGCTGCTCGGCTTCCTGCTGCTGGTGCGGGCGATCTTCTAGGGCGTCTCGCAGGCCTCTTCCGAATACGGGATCAGGGCAACGTCACGATGCGGATCATGTTGGTGCTGCCGCGCTCGCTCGAGATGCCGGCGGTCGCCACGACCACGTCACCGGACGCCAGGATGCCGCGCTCTCGCGCCCAGGAGATGGCCGCGTCGATCTTCTTGTCGTCGGCCGCGTCTCCCTCGTAGAGGGTCGCCGTCACGCCCCAGTTCATCGTCAAGCGGCGCACCACGTCGCGCGAGGTGGTCACCGCCAGGATGGGGCAGGCGGGCCGGTACTTGGAGATCTGGCGCGACGTGAAGCCGCTCTCGGTGAGGGTCAGGATGGCTGCGGCGCGCAGGTGTTCGGCCATCGCGATGGCGGCCTGGCTGATGGCTTCGGTCAGCGCGGCGGTGGGGTGCGGCGCGATCTGCTGGAGGTAGCCGTACTCACGCAGCGAGGCCTCAGCGCCCACGGCCAGCTCCGACATGGTCCGGACCGCCTCCACCGGGTAGCGGCCGCGCGCCGTCTCGCCGGAGAGCATCACAGCTGAGCTCCCGTCCAGAATGGCGTTGGCTACGTCGCTGCCCTCCGCCCGGGTGGGCTGGGGATTGCGCTCCATCGAGTCGAGCATCTGGGTTGCGGTGATGACGGGCTTGCCGCTCCCGACGGTCGTGCGGATGATGCGCTTCTGCGCGGCCGGCACCTCGGCGGGCGCGAGCTCCACGCCCAGGTCGCCGCGCGCCACCATGGTGCCGTTGGCGACAGCCACGATCGCATCCAGGTTCCGCAGCCCCTCGGCGTCCTCGATCTTGGCGATGATCGGCGTGCCGGCGTCGCGCTCGCGCAGGAAGGAGCGGATCTCCTTCACGTCGCTCGCCCGCTGCATGAAGGACGCGGCGATGTAGTCCATGTCGTGGTCGACCGCGAACTGGAGGTCGGCACGGTTGACGTCGTTCAACCCTCCAGGCGTGATCGACCGCCCCGGTACGTTGATGCCCTTGTGGTTGGAGAGTTCTCCGCCGCGCACGACGCGGCAGACGAGCTCTCCGTCTCCGACGGACTCCACCTTCAGCTCGAGCCGGCCGTCGTCCATCAGCACGGCGGTGCCGGGATCGAGTTCCTTGACCAGATCCGGATAGGAGACCGACACGCCGCTCGCGTCGCCGAGCGCATCCGCGGCCAGCAGGCTGAACACCGCGCCCAGCTCGAGCTGCACCGCACCGTTCTCCACGGAGCCGGTGCGGATCTCGGCGCCCTTGGTGTCGAGCATCGTGGCGACGGGGATCCCCGCCTGCTGCGAGGCTTCGCGAAGCATTTCCAGCCGGCGCGCGTGCTCGGCGTGGTTCTCGTGGGAGAAGTTGAAGCGCGCCACGTTCGTGCCCGCCTCGATCATGCGCGAGAGCGTGGCCACGTCCGCGCAGGCGGGCCCCACCGTGGCCACGATCTTGGTCTTGCGGATTACGCGTCGCCCGGTCATGGCCGCAGAGCGTAACTCAGGAGCTGCGCCCGGCCCTGGTTCCAGACCCGAGTGGGCGCAGGCGACCGCCGGCGGTGGCCAGCACGTACGGACCTTGCGGCAGCACGGCGATGCGTGCTCCGGGGCCTCTGTCGGAAAGCGCCCGCGCTACGCCTTCCTCCGGCGAAGGCACCGCTTCCACCAACAGCTCGCCGGCCGCCGCCAGCGGGAGCCCGTCCGTGTAGAGGAGAACGTGGGCGCGACGGTGGGCCTGACACAGGTGCTGCACCATCCACTGGTCGACGGCGAAGAAGGCGTCGTCCTCGAGGCGGAGCTCGAAGGCGGCCGGATCGGCGGACTCGCGGAGCAGCTTCTCGAACGACGGACTGCCGATGCCCTCGGAGAGCGACGCGCAGAGCAAGATGGCGCCGCCCGGACGCACGATGCCCGCCGCGGTCGCCACGCCCTTGATGGCCTGGTAGAAGGTCGCGTCGAGCGGGTCGCCCCCACCCGACGCGATCACCACGTCCGCGGGCTCGCTGAGGTCGACGCGGCATTCGTGCTCTACGAAAGCCATCGCGGCTCGGTGGGCCTCGACGAGGCCGCCGCACCACACCCCCGACACCCGCCGTGCGCGGTCGAGCGCCACGTTCGCGATGAAGTCGACGCCGGCGCGCCGGGCGATCTCGAGCAAGTCTTCGTGCAGCGGGTTGCCGTCCACGATGCCCGCCCCCACCGCGCCCTCCAGCATGCGCGGACCGTGAGCCACCCGGATGGTCTCGACGGCCGCGAGGCCCGGGCAGACCGCCTTGCGTCCGCCCGAGTAACCGGCCATCAGGTGCGGCTCGACCAGTCCGGTCAGGATCTTCAGGTCCGCGTCCACGTAGCGGCGGTCGAGGAGGATGGGGATGCCGCCGCGGCTCGTGCCCAGGTCAGCGTGGGAATCCCGGTCACGCGCGTCGTGCTGCTCCACCCGCAGGCTGCGGGCCAGCTCGGGCCCGAGGATCTCGTCCAACTCCTCGGATGTGGCCGGGCGGTGGAGCCCGGTGGCCACCAGCACGGTCAGCGCGTCTCGCGGCAGGCCGGCCTCGGCCAGCGCCTCGAGCAGGGGCGGGAGCAGGAGGGCATTGGGCACGGGCCGGGTTCGGTCGGACACGACCACCACGGCGTCGCGCCGGCCGCGGGCAAGCTCGCGCAGCGGCGCTGATCCCAGCGGCTCGGCGAGCGCCGCGCGAACTGCCGCCTCGGGGTCCGCCAGCGGCGGGACCTCCCGCTTCTCCAGCACGTCCACCGGGTGGCCCCCGGGCAGGCTCATCTCGAGGTGGTTGCGCCCGTAGTCGAGGGAGACGCGCACGGGAGCATTATACTCCCAGTCCGCCAGGGTCCCCCTGGCCGGAGGGACCGTGTCCACCGACGCCGACGAACGACCCAAGGACTTCATCCGTCAGATCGTGGACGCGGACCTGCGTGCGGGGAAGCACCCGTTTGCGGTGACACGTTTTCCGCCCGAGCCCAACGGGCGCCTGCACATCGGTCACGTCCGGCCCATCGGTACCAACTTCGAGATCGCGGCGGAGTTCGGTGGGCAGTGCCACCTGCGCTTCGACGACACGAATCCCGCCGCCGAGGAGACCCAGTTCGTCGACGCGATCCAGAGCGACATCCGCTGGCTCGGCTTCGACTGGGGCGAGCATCTCTACTTCGCGTCGGACTACTTCGAGCGCCTCTACGACTGCGCCGAGGAGCTGGTCCGGCGCGGCAAGGCCTTCGTCTGCGACCTGTCGTCCGAGGAGATCGCCGCCCGGCGCGGCACCCTCACCGAACCCGGCCAGGAGAGCCCGTACCGGGAGCGTTCGGTGGAGGAGAACCTGGACCTCTTCCGGCGCATGAAGGCCGGCGAGTTCGAGGCGGGTTCCCGCGTGCTGCGCGGCAAGATCGACATGGGCTCTTCGGTGCTTCCGATGCGCGATCCCGTCCTCTACCGGATCGTCGAAGCCGAGCACCACCGAACCGGGAAGGCCTGGCACGTCTATCCGATCTACGACTTCGCCCACAGTCTTTCGGATCTGTTCGAGGGAATTACCCACTCGCTCTGCTCGCTGGAGTTCGTGGATCGCCGCCCCCTCTACAACTGGATCCTGGAGTCGCTGGGCCACGACCCGCATCCGGTGCAGATCGAGTTTGCGCGGCTTGCGATCACCCACACGGTTCTCTCCAAGCGCTGGCTGCGACGCCTGGTGGAGGAGGAGCACGTCTCGGGCTGGGACGACCCGCGCATGCCCACCCTGGCGGGCTTCCGGCGGCGGGGAGTGCCGCCCGCGGCATTGCGCAAGTTCAACGACGACCTGGGGCTGACGCGAATTGGCGATGCCGTGGTCGAGATCGCCAAGCTGGACCACTGCATTCGCGACGAGCTGAACCGCGTCGCCGAGCGGCGCATGGGAGTGCTGCGGCCGCTGAAGGTGGTCATCGAGAACTATCCGGAAGGGCAGGTCGAGGAGATGGAGTGCGTCAACAATCCGGAGGACCCGGAGGCCGGCACGCGGCGCGTGCCCTTCTCGCGGGAGCTCTGGATCGAGCGCGACGACTTCCTGGAGGATCCGCCGAAGAAGTTCTTCCGCCTCGGACCCGGCCGCGAGGTGCGGCTGCGCTACGCGTACTTCGTCACCTGCACCGACGTGGTGAAGGATGGGGCCGGTGAGGTCTTGGAGCTGCGGTGCACCTACGACCCCGCCACCCGCGGCGGCGACGCGCCCGACGGGCGCAAGGTGAAGGGGACCCTCCACTGGGTATCCGCACCCCACGCCCTGGAGGCCGAGGCCCGGCTCTATGCCAATCTGTTCGACCGGGAGGACCCGCTCGACGTGCCCGCCGGCTCCGACGTCACCGCGAGTCTCAACCCCGACTCGGTGGAGGTGATCGAGCGCTGTTTCGTGGAGCCGAGCGTGGCCGACCTGCCGCTCGAAGAAGCCTTTCAGCTCGAGCGGCTCGGCTACTTCTGTGCCGATCCCGACGGCGACGCCAAGCGCCCGGTGCTGAACCGCACCATCACCCTTCGCGACACCTGGGCCAAGGTCCAGAAGAAGGGCGGCTAGGCGCGGCCGTTGCGGGCGACACGGCCGCTTCGACGGATTCGCGCGCTCAGCGGCCGACCCAGAC
>CAXMOD010000153.1:0-20155 GCA_964194905.1 uncultured Desulfobacterales bacterium
TAGCGGAAGTCCTCGCGCAGCTCGGGGGCGAGGCCCGGGTTTCGCACATCCGCCTCGAGACGGTCGTAGATCCGCTCGATGTCGACGGCCAGCTCCGCTACCTCTGCCGCCGAAAAGGCGCCGCGCAGCACGGCGTAGCCCCGGCGCTCGAGCTGCCGGCTGGCGTCGGGCACCGGCCCGTCGAAGAGCTCCAGGTAGATGCGCTTCCTCGTGATCACCGCACGACTCCTTCCGGTTGCCGCGAAGGTAGCCAGCGCAGCGTAGGCGGTCCCGTCTGCCGCGCCCACCCGTCGAAAGGCGTGAGGGCTTCCAGCAGCCGAGCCCCGTCGCGCGTCAGCGCGTAGCGCCCGTTGTCCGCGCTAGTCTCTACGAATGGCGCACCCCCGTCGCCCGGTGACCCGGCCCGCGCTGCTGAAGAGGGCGCGCGCGATCTGCCTCGCCCGGCTCGACACCGACTAGGAGGACACCCGATGGCGCTTCGCATCGGTGAGGTGGCGCGCCGCGCGGGGATCGCGGCCTCCGCCATCCGCTACTACGAGAAGGAGGGCCTCATCCCGGTCGCGGACCGCCGCGGCAATGCACGGGTCTACGGCCCCGACATCCTCGACCGCCTTCGACTGATCGAGCTCGCCAAGAGCGCCGGCTTCACGGTTTCGGAGACCCGCCGGCTCCTGCACGGCGTCTCGCGCCGCACCCCGCCCGGGCCGCGCTGGCGCACGCTCGCACAGAAGAAGCTCGCCGAGGTGGAGGCGCGCATCACCGAGGCCCAGCGCATGCGCGCCGTGCTGCACGCCGTCATGGGCTGCGAGTGTCCCACCTTCGAGGACTGCACCCGCGCAGGCTGCTAGGAGGCTGGCCGGCGCCACCAGCGGCGGAGCGCGATGCCCGTCCAGATCGCCTCCACGCCGGCGAAGGGCCACGCCTCGATGAGCACGGCGTAGATGCTCGACGCGGCGCACGCCCCCGCGAAGAGCAGCACGAAGCCGCGCCCCCGCGGCTCGAGGGCGTAGAAGCACACCATGGCGGAGACCGCCGCCGTCCCGAACACCTGCACGGGATCGATCCCGCCCATCTCCGACCAGGCCGTCAGCAGCCGCAGCCGCCGGTCGACACGCTGCGCTCGCGGGCTCGGCGCCGCTCCCAGCGCCACACGCCGGCGGCGAAGAGCAGCGTCCCGAGCGCCAACGCGAGCGGGTGGTCGAGCACGCCCAGGGGCGCCGCCAGCTCGGCCCCCACGAGGGCCGCCACGGCGATGGGAACGCCGCAGAAGAGCACGAACGCCCCGACCGCTCCCAGCCCGCCGGCGCGCGCGACGCGCGCGAGGCCGGAGGCGCCGACCGGCGCCGACTCCTCCTCCGAGACGCCTTCCAGGAATACGCTCGCCTCGGGATCGATGCCGCGGATCTCCAGAAGCAGCGCGGCCCCCTCTTCGCGCAGCGCGAAGCGCAGACCGGGACAGCAGTCACGCTCGAACACCACGAAATCCTCCAGCGCCCGGCGGCGTTCCGGGGTGGAGTCGAACGCGAGCGCCACACCGTCGAGCAGCGCGGTGCGGCGTCGCACGTGTGGCACCAGCTCCTCGCGCAGCTCTCGCCGCCGCGCCTCGAGCTCCTCGTCCGACAGGTTGCAGATCTCGCGGATGTCGCTCATGGCTACCTCCAGGATGAGGAGGAAGTCTACGACTTGAAGTGCACTTCAAGTCAAGGGCGGGCGACGCGCCGGCTCAGGCCATGCTGGGCGGCGGCGGAGTCTCGGGGTCCGGGCGCGTGTACCACCACGCCCAGAGGATGAATACGCCCTGGAAGGGCAGACGGATCCAGTTGGCGGCACCAGCGCCCGTGCCCGGCCCATCGGGCCCGACGTTCTCCATCGCCATGTACACATTGGCCGGGAACACCGCGATCAGCAGCGCGATGAGGCCCCACGCGGCCAGCACGCGAACGCGCGGCTCCAGCACGAAGACGCCCAGCACGATCTCCGCCAGCCCGGACAGCACGTTCAGCCACGCCGGGTCGGCCAGTCCGGGCGGGATGATGGCCAGATAGAAGCCGGGATTCAGCAGGTGGTTGAAGCCGGCGAACATGTAGGCCCCGGCCATCACCCACAGCAGAACGCGCTTGATCGTGCTCATGGCAACCCATTCTGGGGGCGGGCCGCGCGAAAGCGAAGCGGGAAACGAAGACTCTCGCCGGGCTAGGGGCTGCGCCGCGGCCCAGCGGTCCTAGGGAATGGGGCCCTTCGCGGCCTTTCCCTGGGTGAAGGGGCGCTTGCCGGAAACGTACTCGCAGGCCAACGGGTCGAGAAGCTCAGCACAGTCCTCCCCCGACTCCTCGACGGGCGGGTCCTCCAGGATCTTCGCCTCACAGCTCTGCATGCACTGGCGGTGGCTGCGTGCCTCTACCCGGTGGAACTCGGCGCAGAGGCGCTCGCACTCGCGCCGGCGCAAGCTCTCGACGCGCGCCTCGCGCTTCTTCTCGATCTCCGCCTTGGTGGGAGGCGCCCGGAACGGCGACGCGGGCTGCGTATCCGGCGCCACGCGCACGGCATTGAGGGAAACCACGCCGAAGGCGACCCCGGCCGCCGCAACGACCGCCCCGCCTCGGATCACGCGCCGGAAGCGCTCCGAGGGAGTAGCCATCCAGGGAATGTGCCGCGCGGCGTAGACCAGCTGGCCTCGAGCGCCGGAAGACCGGAGGCCCTCGCCAGGGTAGCCCTCGAGGGTGCGGTGGCGGCTGGCGCGCGACTCGCGCAGCAGCGCAGCTCCGCCGCAGTGCGAGCAGACCCGGCGGCGGTGCAGGTGGCGCCACCCGCAGTAGAGCAGGCCCGGCACCAGGAGAAGACCCCAGAGCACGAGCTCCAGCAGGTCCGAGCCGGCCACGAGCGTGTCGGGCGAATCCGTGCGCCCACACGCCGTGCACAGCATACGTCTGCCGAGCGATCCGCCAGCCACGGGGCCCTCATCGGCAGGTTCCCCAGCGAACTTTTGCCCATGGTTTGGAGGCCTTCGGAGGCCATGCTGCCGCCTGGAGAGGGGTCTTCGGGTGCTCCGGACGGAGGATCGCTAGGTTCGTGCGCCCGGAGCCCCGAATGAGCGACCCCGACACCTTCCAGCCGTTCGAAGCGAAGATGCGCGCGGAGCGATTGCCTCCCGAAGCCGTCGAGAGCTTCCGCCGGCAGTACGCCGCGCTCCAGGCCGGCCACACGGGGCTCCTCTCGGGCGCGGAGATCGACCCGGTGGACGACATCCCCGGGGTCGCAGCGCTCGCGGGCCACCGCGGCACCGGCAGTCAGGCTCTCGACCGCTGCGCGGTGCTGAAACTGAACGGCGGACTCGGCACCAGCATGGGCATGACACGGGCCAAGTCGCTCCTGCCGGTGAAGAGCGGGCTCACGTTTCTCGACCTGATCGCGCGCCAGGTCCTTCACTTGCGCCGCGAGCACGACTGCCGGCTCCCACTCGTGCTGATGAACAGCTTCCGCACGCGGGAGGACTCCCTGGCACACCTGAAGCGCTACCCAGAGCTCGCGTCGGGCGTGCCCGCGGACTTCCTTCAGCACAAGGTGCCCAAGGTCGATGCCGACGATCTCACGCCCGCGCGCTGGCCCGCGGACCCGAGCCACGAGTGGTGCCCGCCCGGGCACGGGGACCTCTACACCGCGCTCGTCACGTCGGGCACGCTGCCGGCGCTGCTCGGCGCGGGCTACCGATGGGCCTTCGTCTCCAACTCGGACAACCTCGGCGCCCTACCCGACCCGGCCATCCTCGGCTGGATCGCCGACGAGGAGATCCCCTTCCTGATGGAGGTGTGTCCACGCACCGAGGCGCACAAGAAGGGCGGACACCTGGCGCGGCGCAAGAGAGGGGGCCTCGTGCTGCGCGAGCTGGCTCAGTGTCCCGACGACGAGATCGACGACTTCCAGGACGTGGAGCGCCACCGCTTCTTCAACACGAACAACCTGTGGCTCGATCTGGAGGCGCTGGACGAGGCGTTGCGCAGTCGCGGCGGCCTGCTGGGCTTGCCGATGATCCGCAACGCGAAGCCGGTCGACCCAACCGACCCGTCGAGCCCGCGCGTCTACCAGATCGAGACCGCCATGGGAGCCGCCATCGAAGTGTTCGAGGGGGCGCGGGCCCTGTGCGTACCCGAGTCGCGTTTTACGCCGGTGAAGACCACCAATGATTTGCTGGCACTCTGGTCCGACGCCTTCACCCTCGCGGACGACGCACGGGTGGTCTCGGCACGCCCCACGCGCGCGCCGACCCTGGTGGTCGATCTCGATCCGGCGTTCTACCAGCGGATCGACCAGCTCGAGGCTCGTTTTCCCGAGGGTGCGCCGTCCCTGGTGCGCTGCAACCGCTTCACGGTGCGCGGCGACGTGCGGTTCGGCGCCGAGGTGGTGGCCGAGGACGATGTCGGGATCTCCGCCGACCAGGGCATCCGCACGGTCCCGTCCGGAACCCGGTTCGCGGGAGAGGCGACCTCTTGAATCCCAGCCCCCCATCGGACTAGGGTTGTCCAATCGATCGGGGTGGAGGGAGGCGCCACGTGGGCATCGACGTCCAACTGCTGCGCGAGCTGTGCAGCCACACACTCGAAACGACGGACCTTTCCGAACTGGGCCGGCGTGAAGAGGGCAAGGTTCGCGACAGCTACGTCGCCGGTGGAAAGCGCACCATCGTCGTCACCGACCGGGTGAGCGCGTTCGACCGCGTGGTCGGCACACTGCCGCTCAAGGGTCAGGTGCTGAATCAGGTGGCGGCGTTCTGGTTCGAGCGCACTCGCGACATCGCCCGCAACCACCTGCTCGCCGTGCCCGATCCGTGCGCGTCCACCGTGCAGGAGTGCCGACCGTTGCCGGTGGAGTTCGTCTACCGCGGCTACCTGACGGGCTCCACCAGCACCTCCATCTGGACGGCGTACGAGCGCGGGGACCGCACCTACTGCGGCCACACGCTGCCCGAAGGGCTGCGCCGCCACGAGCCGCTGCCGGAGCCGTTGCTCACCCCGACGACGAAGGCGGCCAAGGGCGGACACGACGTGCCGGCGTCCCGCGCAGAGCTGATTGCCGGACACTCCATCGATGAAGAGACCTTCGACCACGCCGCGGACCTGTGCGCGCGCCTCTTCGCCGAGGGCCAGCGCTTCGCCGCAACGCGCGGGCTGATCCTGGTGGACACCAAGTACGAGGTCGGCGTGGACGACCAGGGCGCGCTGGTCGTGATCGACGAGATCCACACGCCCGACTCCTCGCGCTACTGGTACCGCGAGGCGTACGAGCGGGCGATGAGCGAGGGCCAAGATCCGGAGGCGCTGGACAAGGAGTTCGTGCGCCGCTGGCTGCGCGAGCACGGTTACCAGGGCGACGGCCCGCCGCCCACACTGCCCGACGACATACGCTGCGAGGCCGCGCGCCGCTACATCGAGGCGTACGAGCAGGTGACCGGGCTCCCCTTCGAGCCCGACACCGACGAGCCCGTGGCCCGCCTGCGCCGCAACCTGGGCATCGACGACGGCTGAACTAGGCGCACCCAGCCGCGAAGAGGAGCGCCCCGCCGCATCGGTTCTGGCGCGCGCCTTCCGCGACAACCCGCTCAACCGGGCGGTGCTGAAGGGCCGCAGGCCGGCGGGGCGCGTACGCGCCAACCGCGCCGGCATGCGTGCCACGCTGGCCGCCTCGCGCGAGGCCGGCTGGGTGCGGGCGGCTCGAGTGGACGGTGCGGTGGTCGGCGCCCTCCTCGCAACGCCGCCCGGACGTTGGCCCTTGCCTCCGCCGCCGCCCCTCTGGCGCTCCCAGGTGATCTTCGTCCAGGGGGCGCGCGCCTCCGCCCGCTGGGCGGAGGCGTTCGACGCGCTGGCGACGCACCACCCGGTCGAACGCCATTGGTACCTGGGCACCCTGGGCGTCGACCCGCCCCACCAGGGCCACGGCGTGGGACAGCAGCTCCTGGCGGCTTTTCTCGAATGCGCCGACAGCGACGGCACGCCGGCCTGGCTGGAGACGGACCTCGAGGCGAACATCCGCTTCTACGAACGCGCCGGCTTCGCCGTTGCCGGCGAGGTCCGCGTCCTCGAGACCCCGATCTGGCTGATGCGACGCCCCTGACGACCTCAAGCACCAACACAGCAGAGCCGATGCAGCCGGAATGGAGAAGCGCGCGCGCCTCCTGGGAAGCTTCGTCCAGGGAACCCTCGACGCCATCGACGAGTACGATGCCGAGCTGGGCACGCGCGTCCGCCAGGCGTTGGCTCCCGAGACCCTGGACGCCATCGAAAACGCGAGCCGCGTGGCGCTGCTCCCGGTAGGGCTGGACCTCGAGGTCACGGAGCGACTCTACGATCTGGCCGGCGAAGAGCGCGCCCGCGACATCCTGCGCGCCAACCTGGCCGCCACCTTCGCCTCACCGGTGCTGCGCTCCTTCATGCAGATGGCCCTGCGCGTGCGGGGCCGCGACCCCGGGCGCCTCTTCGACTGGAGCTCCAAGGTCTGGAACCAGATCTACCGCGACTGCGGCGACATGCAGTACGTGCGGCTGGGCGAGAGCGAGGGCCGCATCGAACTCCACGGCCTTCCCGACGAGCTGACCGCCCACCCGCGCTACATCGACGGGACAGCCGCCACGCTGACCGTGGTTTTCGACATCGCAAACGTGCACGGCCTGGGCGAGCTGAAGGCAGTGGACCCTGGGAGCGGGCGTGCGATCATATCCGTCGTGTGGGAGCCGGCCGGCTGACCGGCCCGCGTCCGGTCGGTCCGACAGCCCCAGGAGCCCCCCATGTTCGGAAAGCGCCCCGATGCCACGCTGGTGCGCGATGCATCCGCCGTGCGTCGCTTCATGCCCTTCATCTCTCCGCGGCGAAACGAATCTCTGGTTCTCTTCACCCAGGAGATCGACGTGACCGCGGCGCTCGAGTTCGCGTCGGAGCGCAATGCAGCCCGCCCCGACGACGCGCCCATGACGCTCTTCCACCTCATCCTTCTCGCCCTCGCTCGCGTGTTGGACGAGCGGCCGCGCCTGAACCGCTTCGTGGCAGGCGGCCGGCTCTGGCAGCGCGACGGCATCTGGCTCACGTTCAGCGCCAAGAAGCGCTTCGACGACGACGGCGAGCTCACCACCATCAAGCGACGCGTCGATCCATCGGCGTCGCTCGACGAGCGGGTGAATCACCTGCTGGGCGGCATCCGCGAGGGCAAGAGCGACAAGAAATCCACCTCCGACACGGAAGTGGATCTGCTGCTCCGGCTCCCGTCCCCGTTGATCCGGCTCTTGATGGGAGCGGTCCACCTGCTGGACGCCTTCGGCCTTCTACCGCTGGGGATGATCCGCCCCGATCCCATGTACTCGTCGGCGTTCATCGCCAACCTCGGGTCGGTGGGCCTCGAGGCCGGCTACCACCACCTCTGGGAGCACGGCACCTGCCCCGTCTTCTGCGTGATCGGCCGCATCCAGGAAGGCCCGGACGGGCGCAAGCGCGCCGAGCTCAAGTGGACCTACGACGAGCGCACCGAGGACGGCCTCTACTGCGCCAGCAGCCTCGAGCGCCTGCGCGAGCTGGTGGAGAACCCGGCCAAGCTCGCCTGAGCACGACGCGGTCCCTCTGGGCGCCGTCAGGGAATCAGTACGACCTTGCCCGTGACCTTGCGCTCGCCCAGGTCGTTGAGCGCCTTCGCCACATCCTCGAGGGGGTAGCGCGCGGAGATGTGCGGCTGGATGCGGCCCGACGCGCACCAATCGAGCAGCTCGCGCGTGTTGGCGCGGTTCTTCTCGGGGTCGCGTCCCGTGAATGACCCCCAGAAGACGCCCACGACCTGGCAGCCCTTCAGCAGCACCAGGTTGAGGGGTACCTGAGGGATGCCGGCCGTGAAGCCGATCACCAGGTAGCGCCCCTCCCAGGCGGTGGCGCGCAGCGCCTGCTCGGCGAAGTCTCCCCCCACCGGGTCGTAGACCACGTCGGCGCCCTGGCCACCGGTGATCTCCTTGGTGCGCTCCTTCAGGTCTTCGCGGGTGTAGTTGATGAGCTCGTCGGCGCCTTTCTCCTTGCACACCGCCAGCTTCTCGTCGCTGGACGCGGCGGCGATGACGCGCGCGCCCATGGACTTTCCTAGCTCCACGGCCGAGAGCCCTACGCCGCCGGCGGCGCCGAGCACCAGAAGCGTCTCGCCAGGCTGAATCTGCGCGCGGTCCTTGAGCGCGTAGTGTGAGGTCCCGTACGTCATCAGCAGCGCGGCCGCCGCCTCGAACGACATCTCGTCGGGGATCGGCACGGCGCCACCCTCGCCGGTCTTGATCTGGCCGGCGAAACCGCCCCACCCGGTCATGGCCAGCACGCGGTCGCCCGGCTTCACGTCCGAGACGCCTTCGCCCACCTCGCGCACCACGCCCGCCACCTCGCTCCCCGGCGTGAACGGGAGCTGCGGCTTGAACTGGTACTTGTTCTGGATGATGAGGAGGTCCGGGAAGTTGACGCTGGCGGCCTTCACATCCACGACGACCTGGCCCGCCTCGGCGCTCAGGTCCGGAAGCTCCTCCACCACGAGGCTCTCGGGCAGGCCCCACTCCTTGCAGACGACGGCTCTCACGGCGTTTCCTCCTCGGGTAGACCCGCCATCCTATCGCGCGGCGGCGGGCACGGCGAGACGGGAACCAGGTGGTGAAGCTTCTAGTCCTCAGCGCCCGGCGTGGCGTCCTCGACGAACGCCGTCGGAAGAGCGCCCGGCGCCCGGCGCAACACGATGCGCTCACGGAGAGGGTGGACGCGCATGCGATCGGACTCCAGCGCGTAGAGATCGAGCCGCAACTCCGCCACCTGCGGGAGGTCCACGACCGCGATCTTGCCCCGCCAGGTCGCGCTCTCCTCGACGCCCGGCAGACGCACCTCGTTGAAGATGTGGTCGGCTTCCTCGATCCACGTACGGGGGAAGCCGTTCACCTCGGCGATGCCCACCACGCGCCCATCCGCCACCAGCAACACGCCGTCCGCTCGCCGATCCGCTTCGGGAAGCCACGCGAAGCCCGACACCACCACATCTTCAGACCGGCGCCTGGCCCGCACCACGCGGGCCGCATCCGCCGGCAATGTTTCGGCCACATCGAACGCATCGAGGGTCGGCTCCGGGAGGAGCGGCGGCTCCAGGAAGCCGGCAGCGTCCAGCCGCTTCAGCAGGCGCCGCCCCACCTCGGGAACGCCGTCGATGCGGCCCCAGCTGCGGGGCTCGAGGTGATCGATGAAAAGGATGGACGTGCGCGCGTGCAAGCGTGCGAGGCGCCACTCGTGCATTCCGTCGAGCCCGATGCCCCACTGGTAGAGCTGGACGGCGACCAGCGCGCCGAGGCCGAAGGCTGGAAGCGGCGCCAGCAGCGCGCGCGAGCCAGGGTGGCGTCGCGTCACGTCCTCCACCCACAGCGCCACCAGCACCGCGATCGCCACGATCAGGTACGTGGAGATTCCGAGGTAGTGGGGGATCAAGCCGAACTGCCACTTGTTGAGGGCGGAGCGTCCAACGGCCGCCGCCACGCAGGCCGCGAACGCGAAGCCGCCCACAGCGAGCCACGGCAGCCAACGATCCCAGAGCTCGTCCTCGCGGAAGTGCGCCAATGCCCACAGCGCACACAGGCCGAAGACCCAGACGACGAGCCAACCGATCTCCGGGGCGACCTCCTCGGCAATCACGCCAGGCAGTCGGGCTAGGGGACTGCCGAGGATCGCCCCGGTGAAGAGCGCCGCGCGCGGCGCGCGATCGGGCAGTGTGCCGAGCCGGAGACCCGGGGCGCGCTCGCCCACACCCACGTAGCCATGCTCCGAGCGGTTGCGGAAACCGTCGACGGTGAAGTGGGGCACGAGCACTGCCGCGCTCACCAGCACCCAGACACCGAGGAAGGCCAGGCGCGCGCGGGGCGCCGCGAAGCGGCGCTGGAGAAGTGCCAGCCCGAACACCACGCCCCAGAGCGCCACGCCATGGGAGTAGCTCCACGTCGCCAGCAGACAGGCGACGAAGCACAGCGCGCCCTTCGCCGCGAGCGGCAGACGCCCACCCATCACCCACACCGAGAAGACGAGGGCGAGCGGGGGCACGACGAAAGCGGTCTGCACCGCCCACAGGAACGTCTCCCAGTGCATGGTGGACAGGAGCGCCAGATTGGCCAGCAGCGTGACGCCCCACACGGCGCGCGGACTTCCGCGGAACGTGCGACGCAGCAGCAGGTGCACCATCACCGCCGCAGCCAGGACGAACGCGAAGATGATGCCCTGCTCGACCACCAGACTCCCACTGCCCAGCGCCGCGCTGGCGAGAGTGATGAGGCGCGGCACCACGATGCGGTGCTCGATATGCGGCGAGTACAGGTAGCTCCAGTCGAGCGTTCCGCGCTGCCAGGCGTCGAGCAAGGTGGCGCGCTCGAGATCGTCCCAGACGGGGACCTCCACCGCGTGCTGCGCGACCAGCCAGGCGCTCGCCAACGCCGGGAGCCACAACACCGCGAACGCCACCACACGCACAAGCGCCCGGTTCACGGTGTCCTCCCGCGGTCCGGGAACGCGCGGCGCACGCGGGCCCCTTCGGGACCGCGTTCGACGATGAGACGTTCGACGAAGGGATGCAGACGCATGCGCTCGGCATCCACCGCCCAGACCTCCACCTCGAAGTGGTCTGCCTCGGGAAGTTGCGTGCCGGAAATGCGAGCCGCGAACGCGCCCCGTACCGAGGGGCCGGGGATCGAGAGCTCGTCGAAGATGTGGTCGTGCACGGCCACGTGGAACCACGGGAAGCCGCGCAGTTCGCCCAGCGCGACGACTCGCCCGCTCCCGTCGGGCTGCTGCACCACGAACAGGACACCGTCCGCCCGGCGCATCGCGTCGGGGAGCCAGGCGTGTCCCTCCACGCGGAGGTTCTGCCCCTGGAGCCAGGCCCCATGCACACGCGCGGCGTAGTCCGGCAGCGGTGTGCCCTCCGCCGCAAAGCCGTCGAGCGTGGCCTCCCTCTGCAGCGGGGGGCGCAGCTGGCCGTGCCGGTCCAGGACGGGCGCGAAGCGCGCGACCACCTCGCGCGAGCCATCGAGACGCCGGATCAGGCGCGGCCGAAAGTGGGACTGATAGAGGAGCGCCGTTCGTGCCTGGAGACGGGCGGAGCGCCACTCGTCCATGCCGTGCACCCCGGCGATCCAGCCGACGGCGATCGCCACCGTGAGCAATCCCGTCGCAAAGGGCCCCACGGGCCACGCCCGCGAGGGCGGCGCCAGGAACAGAAGCGCGAGGGGCAGCGCCGCCAACATCGGGTAGATCGCGATGCTGACGTAGTGGGGCAGCAGCGCGTAGCTCCACCGCATGATCGGCGCACGCCCAAGCGCGGCGAGCGCGCAGAGCCCGAGCCCGTAGCCGCCGAGGAGAACCCACGGAAGTCCGCGGTTCCAGGCGTCGGCGTCCCGTCCGCGAAGCAGCCAGGCGCCGGCCCCGAGCGCGAAGAGCAGCGCCACCCCCACCCCGAGCGGGGCCGCCACGTTTCGCGGTGCCGCTCCCGCCATGCGGGCGAACGGGCTGCCCAGCATCGTGGCGGCGAAGCGCGCGGTCTTCACCGGGTCGTGGGTGATCCCTGCGAGGGAGAGGCCCGGCGCGCGCTCACCCGGCGGCATGTCGAAGGCGTGGCTCGCCTCCGACGAGCTGCGCATTCCGTCCACCGTGAAGTAGGGCACCAGGAACGCCGCACCCGCCACGAGCCAGACGGCCACGAAAACGGCGCGAGTGCGCGCGGAAGCGTCGCCGCGCTGGAAGAGCACCGCGACCGGCACCAGAACCCACAGCGCGAGGCCGTGAGAGAAAGTGTGCGTCGTGATCGCTGCCAGCGCGAGGGCGAGCGCGAGCTTCAGCCCCGGACGCAGCCCCGAGCCCAACAGGACGAGGGCGAGCACGACGGCCGCCATCGGCCAAAGGAAGAACGGCTGCGCCGCCCACAGCAGGTTCTCCCACTGGAGCGGCGAGAAGAGCAGGGCATTGGCGAGGAAGGCCGTGGCGTAGAGCGAGCCGGGCCGTGCGTCGCCCAGGCTGCGGCGCAGCAGCACGAAGACACCGAGGGCCGTCACCAGCACCACGACAACGGAGAGGCCCATCTCCAGACGCAGGTCGCCGCCGAACAGGTGCGCGTTGGCCAGCGCCACCAGGCGCGGCACCAGGATGCGGTGGTCGATGTGAGGCGAGTAGAGATAGGCCCAGTCGAGCCCCCGCGCGAGCAGCTTGGCCCGCTCCCAGTCGTCCCAGACCGGCACGTCCACGGCATGCCGCGCCACCAGCAGGGCGCAGGCCAGGGCGGGCGCGAAAGCGACCCCGAGTCCGAGAATCCCCAAGGCCCGCGCGCGGTTGGGCGTTCCACTCCCCATGGCGGCGCGGATGGTACCGCTCGAATTGCTACCCTGGCGGACTTCCTGCGGGTATTGGGGGAAATCGGCCCGGATCCATGTGCGGAATCTTCGGCTTCGCCGGCTTCGAGAAGCCGGATCTGCTCTCGCGCATGGCGGAGGCGGTCCGGCACCGAGGACCCGACGGGGAGGGCTACCTCTCGGACGGGCGCTTCTCCATGGGGATGAGGCGCCTCTCCATCATCGACCTCGACGGGGGCGACCAGCCCATCTGGAACGAGGACGAGATGGTCGCCGTGTGCTTCAACGGCGAAATCTACAACTATGTGGAGCTGCGCGATGAGCTCGAGGGCCGCGGGCACCGCTTCCGCACCCGCTCGGACACGGAAGTCCTGGTGCACGCCTATGAGCAGTGGGGCGAGGATTGCGTCGGCCACCTGAACGGCATGTTCGCCTTCGCCATCTGGGACGCGCGTGACCGCTCGCTCTTCCTCGCGCGGGACCGCGCCGGGCAGAAACCCCTCTACTACTGGCACCGCGACGGCAAGTTCATCTTCGCGTCCGAGGTCAAAGCGCTCCTCGAGAGCGACCACGTGGAGCGGCGCCCCAACCCCGCAGCGATCGATGCCTACCTGGCGTTGCGCTACGTGCCCCAGCCCGAGACGCTCTTCGACGGCATCCGGGTGCTGCCGGCCGCGCACACCGCCACTTACCGCGACGGAGCGCTCCACCTGCGCCGCTACTGGGACGTTCCGCTGGAGACGACAGCGCAGACCGACGCCGAGGCCGTGGACTCCTTCGAGGAGCTCTTCCTCGACGCCGTACGCCTCACCCTGCGCAGCGACGTGCCGGTCGGCGCGTACCTCTCCGGCGGGATCGACTCGAGTCTGGTGGTGGCGGCCATGCGTCGCTTCAGCGAGCAGGTGCGCACCTTCTCGATCGGCTTCGGGTCCCACATCGACGAGACCGGAGAAGCCGCGAGCCTGGCACGCCACCTGGGCACGGACCATACGGAGATCCAGCTCCAGCCGGAGCACTTCGACGACCTGGGCCGCGTGGTCTGGCACATGGAACGGCCGGTCGGCGACGCGCTGGTGCTCGCCTACTGGCAGCTCGCCCGCGAGACCTCTCGGGACGTGAAGGTGGTGCTCTCGGGCGAGGGCGCCGACGAGAGCTACGCCGGCTACTCCTTCCACAAGATCATCCAGTGGACCGAACGCCTGCGACGCATCGCGCCGGCTGCGCTGATGCGGCTCGGCGGCGCCACCGTAGACGCCGCGCCCACTCGGCTGCTTGACAAGCTCTTCGTGTACCCGGCCTACCTCGGTGAGAGCGGCAAGGCCAAGACCGCGGACTACCTGCGCCACTATCCGCGCCGCGATCTCGCCCAGAACTACGTGGCGCTGAAGGCGTTGTGGGACGCCGAGGAGCGAGGCTCGCTCTACGCCCCCGGCTTCCGCGGCCGGCTCGGCGAGGAGTGGCTGCACCGCTCGCGCTCCAGCGAGGGCAGCTTCCTCGACCGGCTCCTTGCGCTCCAGTACGACGACTGGCTCCAGGACAACCTGCTACTGCGCCAGGACAAGAACACCATGGCGCACTCGCTGGAGCTGCGCTGCCCGTTCCTCGACCACCGCCTCATCGAGCAGGCCTTCCGCATGCCGGACCGCATGAAGCTGCGTCGGCTCGTCGACAAGTGGGTCGAGCGCGAGGTCGGCAAGCGTTGGTTGCCGCCGGAAAACGTGCAGCGCAGCAAGAATCCGTTTTACCTTCCGCTCGAAGTCTTCCACCAGCGACCCCAGCTCCGCGAGCTGGTGCGCATGACGCTGGACCCGGAGCGGGTCCGCATGCGAGGCTACTTCGAGCCCGCGTACGTTTCGTGGCTGATCGAACAGATGGCCGGGGGCGAGTTCCTCTTTCTGAAGCAAGTGCTGTCGCTCGTGATTCTGGAGCTTTGGCACATGGTCTTCATCGACAAGCAGCGCCTGTGGTGACGGGTCGACTGCACTAGGAGTGGCGATGATCGTGGTGACTGGAGGAGCGGGGGTGATCGGCTCCCGACTGGTGCGTGGCCTGTGCGATGTGGGCCACAAGGTGCGGGTGGTGACGCTGCCGGGCGATCCGTTCGTCAGCCGGCTCGATGGGCTGAACGTCGAGATCTTCTACGGAGACGTGTCCGATCCCTCGTCGCTGGAAGGGGCCTGCGACGGCGCCGACACGGTCTTCCATCTGGCGGCGATCCTGCTGAACGACAACGCCGCCGTCTTCGAGCGGGTCAACGCCGGCGGAACGCGCAACATGGTGGACGCCGCGCGCAACGCGGGGGCGAAGCACTTCGTCTTCTGCTCGTCCATCTCGGTCACCTATCCGTACACGACGCCGTACAACGCTTCCAAACGCGAGGGCGAGCGCTATGTGAAGACGGAGTGCGGCGACATGAAGTGGACCATCGTGCGCCCAACCCTGGCGTACAACGAGCACGGCGGAGAGGAGTACCGGATCTTCGTGGACTTCCTGAAGAAGTACCCCGTCGGTTTCTTCATCGGCCGCGGACAGGCGCGCAAGAACCCCGTCCACGTGGACGACTTGATGACGGGCTTCCTGGCGATTCCCGACAACCCGAAGAGCTACGGAAAGACCTACCCATTCTGCGGCAGCGAGGCGATCTCGCTGTGGGACATGGGGAGGCTGTCGCTCGAGCGTGAAGGCACTTCGCGCCTGTTCGTGCCGCTCCCCGTGTGGTTGTGCAAGCTGGCCGCCACGTTGATGGCGGTCGTGATGAAGCGCGCTCCCTTCACGCAACACGTGATCGCCGGAATGACGCTCGACGCACTCCCCGACTGGAGCGAAGCGCGCGACGACCTCGGCTACGAACCCGTCGGCTTCCACAAGGGACTCGCTTCGCTGCCACCCTACGAGGGCGCGTAGGCGCCGTCCGGTTCAACCCTGTCTTGTGGAAGAACCTCGCGCTTCTGCTCGCCTCCACGCTGCTCACGCTGGCGGGGCTGGAGTGCGCGGCCCGCTCCGGTTGGGTCAAGCGCCCCGACTTCGTGGAGTCGAGCGGCTGGTGGAAGGAGCATTGGCTCGCCAAGCGGCGCGGCCCCGTGCCCCACAGCTTCGTAAAGCTCGACGAAGACCTGGGCTGGGTGGCCGCGCCGAACCTCGACCGCGTCGAGTACCAGGGCGCGCGCCTCTCGAGCAACTCGAAATCGCTGCGGGGGAGGCGCGAATACGCGCCGGGCAAGGTGGACCACCCGCGCATCGTTGCGATCGGCGACTCCTTCATGTTCGGCCAGTGCCTCGACGACCCGGACACCATCCCGGCCCAGCTCGAGCAGCGGCTGCCCGGGAGCGAAATCCTCAACCTCGGGGTGATGGGTTACGGCCACGGCCAGATGCTCTCTCGGTTGCGTCGCGACGGGCTCGGGTACGAGCCCGACGTGGTGCTGCTGGGTTTCCTCACAGCCGACATGCCGCGCAACCGCCTCTTCTTCCGGGACTACGCGAAGCCCCGCTACAAGCTGGAGGGCGCCGAGCTGGTGCTGACCAATGTGCCCGTCGGAGGGCCCGACGACTGGGAGGGCGGCCTACGCTTCCTGAACTTCGCGCGCATGTTCTGGGACGCGACGCGACCCGAGGCGCTGAGGGCCGAGGAGGAGGAGCTGACCGGGGTGCTCCTCGAGGCCATGGGGGCGGACAGCGAGCGCGTCGGGGCCGGGTTCGCGGTGATCCAATTCCCCACGCGTGACGAGGTGGACGCCGAGGTCCCGCTGCCGGAGTTCGTGCAGGAGCGCTGCCGCGACGAGGGGTGGCTCTGCCTGGAGCCGGGGCCCCGCATCCTCGAGGCGCTGCCCTACCGCGGCTTCCGCAAGAACCAGTTCGACTGCCACTACAGTGCCAGGCTGGCGGGTCTCGTCGCCGACGAGGTGGCCGCTGGGCTGCGTGAACGCTGGCCCGAAACGTTCGACTAAGACTTCCCGTTCGGGCGCGGGATATGCGATCCTGTTCGCATGACGTCGTTGGGGCCGACCGGGGGGACGGCGCGACGACCGCTGCGGCGCGACGATGGACGCCTGGTCCGAGGCCGCCGCAGCCGGGCGCGCATCCGCGCAGCGGCGGTCGAGCTGTTCCGCGAGCGCGGCTTCGACGCCGCCACGCTGAGGGCCATCGCCGCCCGGGCCGGGATGGGCGCGAGCTCCATCTACCGCCACGTCCGATCCAAGGAAGAGCTTCTAATTCAGGAACTTGCACACCTGCAGGAGGAGGCCTGGCAGTCCTTCCGCCGCGAGGACGACAGGCTCCTGGAAACTCGCGAACGCGTTCGCAAATTTCTCGACGCCCAGCACGCCCTGCTCGCCGAGGATCCGGACCTGTCGACCATCGCGTTGCGGGCCACGACCCACCCGGAGGCACGCGTGGCGCGTCAGGTGCTCATCCTCCACGACCGCACCATCGGACTGCTGGTGGAGGTTCTCCAGCAGGGTCGGGTGCGGGGTGATCTGCGCCGCGGAGCCGACCTGCTGGCGGCGGCGCGCGCCATCTTCCACATCACGACCAGCGCCCGGATCCCCTGGGCCACGGGGGTGGTCGACGCGGCCGGCTGCCGTGCCTCCATCCAGAGCGCGGTCGACCTCCTCTTCGAAGGCATCTCGGCGGGGTAGACAGAGCCGGCCTGCCGGGTCCAGACTGGATTCCGGCGCCCGCGGCGTCCCATCGGCCGATGCCCTCCGTTCCTGCCGCTCCCTCGGTGCTTCCCGCCGGGTTCGCATGGCCCGCCGCCGCTCGGCGCACCCCAACCGAGGAGGAAACGCCATGCATCGCTACCAGGTACGCCGATGGCTCGAAGGGCACCCGGGCAGCGTCTCGGGTGATGCCGACCTGTTGCTGGATCGCTGCGAACAGGACGTGCGGCGACACGCCGAGGAGGACGCTTGGGCGCACGCCCTGGCCATCGTACGCCGCGAAAGCCGGCGCTGGAATCACAGCTTCAGCCTGCCGGCCAGCGAGGCCTTCGCGGGCTGCGAAGTGTGTCACGCGCTGGCTCGCCGCATCCGCCTCCAGGAGCCGCACCCGAGTCAGGAGGACGAGGCCGGTTGGACCGACAGCGAGATCTGGCGGGCCCTCGCCCCTGAGGCACGCGAGGTCATCGCGTCGTGGCTGCACGACCTGGCCCTCGAGACGGAGCACGACGTGTGGCGCGGGATCGTGCGCTTCGTGGACAAGCGCGGAAACGGCCTGGTGCGGGAAGGGCGACTCAGTCGGCAACTCTCCTGGGACCTGGACCACGGCTACGCGAGCGCCGCCAGCCGGGTGACCGAGATCCTGGCGCGCGAGATGGAGGCCCACACCCACCCGGCAAGAGATCCGCTGCACGACTAGCGGCTGCTTGCGCGGCGCCCGGGCTCCCCGCATCCTTGCGGCGCGAGGAACTCAGCATGGCATTCCATCACATCGCAATCGCCACCAGGGATCTGCGCAAGAACCACACCTTCTACACGGAAGCCATGGGCTTCCGCCTCGTGAAGGTGGAGCCCGGCAAGACCGAGAGCGGCGGCTGGATGAAGCACCTCTTCTACGACACCGGCGGCGACGGCATGATCGCGTTCTGGGATCTGCACGACGACTCGATCCGCGACGACTTCGACCCCGCGATCTCGACGGGCCTGGGGCTGCCTCAGTGGGTCAACCATCTGGCCTGGAAGGCCGAAGACCTGGACGACATCGCGCGCAAGCGTGATCGCTGGCTGGCCTGCGGTCACGACTGCGTGGAGATCGACCACTACTGGTGCGTTTCGATCTACACCAACGACCCCAACGGAATCCTGGTGGAATGGTGCACCACGACGAAACCCTTCAGCGAGGAAGACGAGCGGCGCGCACTGGAGCTGCTCGAGGACCCGCAGCCCGAACTGGTGCCGCCGCCCCGCGTGAAGCTGCACCGCGCGGGGGACGCGCAAGCCGCCGAGTGAGTCGCCCGGGCCTCGCCATCGTCTTCGCGCTGGCCCTCGGAGCGTGCGCCACGGCGACCGAGACGCTCTCGGACCTGGGTCTCCCCACGCGTGCAGGCGACGCCCAGGTTCTCGAGACGATCCAACGCGGCGGCTACCTGGTCTCCACGCTGGAGGGCGAGCGGTTCACCCTCTCGTTCATGTTCCCCACGACGCCCGAGTGCGGTCGCGTGCTCCAGGTTCCCGGCCTCGTGGGCTACACCCGCGTCGGGCGCGTGGGTGACCTGGAGCGCGGCGCCACGATCTGCTCGGCAAACGGCATCGCCTCTCTCGAGGCGTGGCGCGACCGCGCGGCGCGCTTCGAGGTTCGCGAGAACAATGCCCCCTCCACATTTCAGCCCTTCTTCGTGGATGAGGCCGTCATCCTGGCACGGGGCAACTTTCCGCAGCTCTCCCGCATCGGGTGGCATCCCACGCGCGACGCGGTGCTGATGCTGCCGCGCAACAAGGCCTGCGACACGGTCGCCAATGCCACGGCGGCCCAGCTGAAGTTCCACTCCGCCGGATTCCCCGCATTCACGCTCTCGGTGGGAGACTCCCACTGCGCGGTCATCGGCGCGGCGGTCCCGCTCTAGGAAACGGCCACGGCCTCCTCTGCAGCCGTACGGATGGTCGGCTCTGCGATGTGAAACGGGCTGTCTTGGCGACCGTTCACGCGTTCCGTCCCAGGCGCCGTGCCAGGAGCCGCACGCCCTCGGCCACGCGCTCCGGCGGCGCCGAGCTGTAGCAGAGCCGGATCCAATCGGCGTAGGCCTGACCGCTCGAGGCGCCGGGCGCGACCAGGACGCCGTCCTCGAGGCAGTCCTCCAGCAGACCGGCCACGCCGCGCCCGTCGAGCACCGACGACGCGTCGAGGAAGAGGAACATGGAGCCTTCCGGCGGGTCCACGCCAAGGACCCGCGCCGCGTCGGCGCCCGCAGCCCGGTACGCATCGCGCGCGTCGCGCACCCAGGCCTCGCCCCCGCGTAGCGCCGCGAGGGCAGCCCACTGCGCCGCCGTGGGCGCGTGGTAGACGGTGTGCACGGCGAGCTTGTGCACCTGGGCGACGGCATCCTTCGGCCCCACGAGGTAGCCGACACGGTTGCCCGCCATGCCGTAGGCCTTGGAGAAGGAGAAGACCGAGAGCGTCCGCTCGGGCGCCAGCGTGCCGAGGGAAACGTGGGCGTCCCGGTAAAGGTAGTCCTCGTACACCTCATCGGAGAGGAGCCACAGGCCGTGGCGGCGCGCCTCTTCGGCAAGCGCGGCGAGCCAGGCCTGGGGGATGACGCGCCCGGTCGGATTCGACGGCGTGGAGACGTAGAGCGCCACGGTGCGCTCGCTGATGCGCTCGCGAACGGCTTGTGCCGCGGACTCCGCCGAGTCGACCCGGTCGAAGAAGGGCACCTCCACCGGTGTGGCGCGCAGCGCCTGCACGATGCCGCGGATGAGCGGCCAGAACGGCGCGAGGATGAGCACCTCCTCACCCGGGTCGGTCAGCGCGCCCACCGCCGCAGCCAACCCGGCGGTGGCGCCCCCGGTCACGAGCAGCGTGTCGGGATCGCAGGCCAGCGCGTTTCGCGTGCGAACCTTCTCCACCAGCGCCTCCACGAGGGGCGCGATGCCCTGTGTGGAGCAGTAGCGATGCATGCCCGGGTGCTCTGCAACGGTGAGGCTCTCCATGCGCGCCGCGGGACACGGCTCCATCCAGGTATCTCCCACGTGCAGCGGAATGGTCTCGCCCTCGGCGGCGCGATGCGCCACCGGCGAAAAGACCGCCGCCGGCATGGCGTTCGCAGCAGCGGCCATGCGCGGGGGACGCGGCATC